>JBGSSV010000082.1:0-30487 GCA_041736875.1 Chthoniobacterales bacterium
GGGCGGTGGCTGGGCCCAGCATCAAGGCGAAGGAGACCGCCGGACGCGCCAGCCAGCGCAGACCGACGGTCAGGACGGGCACATCGAGGAACCGGGCGACCCGGCGCGTTGCGTAGGCCCCGCGGAAGGCGAGTGCGCAAATGAGAGAGGTGGCAAGGATACCAGGGAAACCGAAGGCGCGGCCGGCCCAGAGGGCGACGAGCACGAACACGGCGGCCTCGAGCAGGAGGATGTAGCGCAAGGAGTGGATGTCCTTGGTGTGGATGATGAGATCGACCTGGCAGCGGGTGGCGACCGCGACGAAGGTCACCACGGCCAGCAGGGCGCCTGCGCTCGTCGACCACGCGAGGCTGGACTCGGCCCAGAGGGAGACGAACTCCCGGTTGACCGCCACCGCGAAAGCCAGACTGGCCGCTGCAAGCGAGGCGCTGAGTTGGTAGATCTGGCGGAACCGCAAACGCAGGAGATCCTTTTCGCCGCGGGCCATCATTTCCGAGAAGAACACCACGGCGGATGCCTCAATTTTCGTTCCGAGCTGGAAGATCAGCGTGAAGAGCTTCGTGCTGACCGACCAGATCGCGGCGGCGGCGAGCCCCATGCTGCGGCTCACGATCATGAGTTGCGAGGCCTCCAGGACCTGCGCGCCGGCGTTGACGAGGAAGATGTCCCGGCCGAGGGCGAACATCTCGCGGAACCGGCCGAAGGCCGGCGCGCGCCACTCGCCGCGTCGCGGTAGCAACCCGAGTCTCCAGCAGGCCACGGCGGCCAGGCCCCCGGCGACCAAGGCTGGGGGGATGAAGGCGATCGGCAGCCACTGCAGGCCCCCGCCGGCGCGCAGCGCCAGCCACATGAGAAGCAATCCAAGGAGGGGGACCAGGCTCATGAGCAGATTGACCAGATCAATCCGCCGGTTGGCGTAAAGCACCGAGCTGAAGATCCGCAAGCCGGTGCCGATGGCGAAGGCCAGAGAGAGCCAGCGCAGCAGGTGTCCGGCGACCGCATGGAGCGGTTCGGGAATCGAGAAAAGCACGGGCACCACGGGGGCTGCGGCGAACCCGACCAGCAGGATGAGTCCGGCCTGGGCCGCGCAGACCAGGGCGCTGGTCGAGAGGATTTCGGCATAGGCCCGCCGGTCACTCGCGTCCTTGTGGTCGATGAGAATGCGTGCCGAGGCACCGGACATCCCCAACTCGATGAGGGTGAGGTAACCGGCGACCTGCATCATCAGCATGAAGAGCCCGAATTCTTCCACATCGAGGTGGTGCAGGGCGATCGGGACGCTGGCCAGCGAATAGGCGACGGTGACAAAAGTGGCCAGCCAGGAGGCTGAGAGTCCCCGCGTGAAATGCTCCGCGCGGCTCACGGTTGATTCCGGGCCGGTGTGAGGAGCGCGATGATCGAGATGCCCCAGAACGGGAAGAGGCGGGCGAAGGGCCCGGTCTCGAGCGCGAGAACCGCCTTGGTGCCGAGAACCCGGCGGCACAGTTCGCTGGCCACGGGCACGATGGTGGCATCGTTGGCCCACGCCGTCACCCGCAAGCCGCAGTGTTTCTCCGCCAGGTTGCGGAAATGGGCGTGGTCCCACGATTGGAGATGCCCCTCGTTGCACGGCTCGGGGGTGGCCCGCGGTTTACGCAGGTTGGGGATCCTGTGGAGGTTGGGCACGGCGATCAGCACATGTCGGCGGGCCGCACGTCCGAGCATGCTCAGGACTTGCTTGGGGTTGTCCACATGTTCGAGCACGTGGAAG
The DNA here is from genome assembly GCA_041736875.1 of Chthoniobacterales bacterium. GTDB lineage: Bacteria > Verrucomicrobiota > Verrucomicrobiia > Chthoniobacterales > JACTMZ01 > JACTMZ01. Next base: position 1,751 of record JBGSSV010000082.1, read on the forward strand.
CAGGCGACCACGTCGAAGGATTGCTCACCCACCTGCGCGGAGGGATCCGCGAGGTCGAGGACCTTGGCCGGCCCGTGCTTCGAGGCGATGCGCACGCATTCGGGATCGGCGTCGAGGCCGGAGACCACCATGCCCTCGCGGGCCGCGTAGTCCATTGTTTCCCCGCGTCCACACCCGTAGTCGAGCAGTGTGAGACCGCTCAGCTTTCCCATGTGCGTGGCCAGCAGCTTGAGGGCGACCCTTTTCCAATGGTTCTCGAAGTAATGGTTGCGATCCTTCCCCTCGTCGATCGCGTAGGGGAGGTGCTGGATGGACGGCTTGTCGTGCATGCGGGCGGTAAGATCTTTCAGTGGCCGGTGAGGACCTCACGGTAGATTTCCACGTGGCGCCGTGCAACGGTTTCGATCGAAAACCGCACCCGGGCTTCCTGTCTGGCCCTCGCGGCCAATTGCCCCGCGGCGACGCGGTCCTTCAGCAACCGTTCGACCGCAGCCCGGATCTCCGCCGGATGCGCTGGGTCGAAGAGCAGGCCGGTCTCGCCGTGCCTTATCAGATCGGGGATCCCGCCGATCCGCGAGGCGGCAACCGGGACCCCGGCCGCCGCGGCCTCCAATACCACCATGGGACAGTTGTCCTCGAACGATGGCAGCACGACCATCGTGGCCGCGGCGAGTTCCTCCTGCAGCTGCGGGCGCTCGAGCTTTCCCGCCAGCTTGCACCATGAGTGCGTGCGCACCCGCTCGAGAAACGCGGCCCCGTAGGAGTCCGATGCTTCCACCCCTCCCGCAAAGCGCAGTTCGAACGACTCCTCGCGGGCCAGCGGTTCGAGTGCCTCGATCAAGCCGATCTGGTTTTTCCAAGGGCTGACATTGGCCACGCACAGGATGCGCGGCGGGTCCGCGGGCCGGTTCTCGACGGCGAAAAATGACGGGTCCACGGCGTTGTGCACCACCCACGTCCGGCTCGCGTCCCCCGCAACCATGTCACGCGAGTAATTACTGATCGCGATCACGCCGTGCGTGCGGCGCAGGCTGAACCGCTCCAGCCTTGCGGCCAGCCAGTAAAAGGTCAGGGGCCGTGCCCGCGTGATGGCCGCGATGCGGGACATGTGTCCGTGGACGGTCAGGACATTGGGGTGTCCGGAGAAAACGGCGCTGATGGCGCAGTCGCGCTCGGTCCCTTGACCATGGACGATGTCGGGTTTGATCCGTTGCAGTGCGTGACGCACGGCGCGGATGCATCCCTGGTAGCCGGTCTTCATCCACCCGAGTTTCGGCACGATCAGGGGATGGTAGTAGGTGTTTGGAGCCAGTTTCTCCGGCGAAGAGGCCGGCGGCCGTTGCAGGCAACTGACCACGTGGACTTCGACCTCGTCTCCGAGTGTGCCCAAGCCATCGAGCAAAGACTCCGGGGCCATGCCGATCAGCGGCGCGGAAAGATGATACTTCCTCTGGATTTCCCGATTGTCGTTGGTGAGCAGGGCGATTCGCATGGCGGTGCGGGAAGACTTTGGCCGGTGCGACCCCGGGAATGGCTCTCCTTTCGCTCGGCGGCACTTTGGTGCTTCGTCTTTGTGCGCGAAAGGCGAACTTTATGGCGGTAGAGAAGCCCCTTTGTTATACAGACTGGTCCTCTCGCGGGCAACCATGGAGACGTTCGAGATATTCTCAGCCGCCCGGCTCAGGGACTTCCCGCTGTTGCTGGCCTCGGCGAGGCAGGTCCACGCAGTCTGGCATCCCCCGCGATTCGTGGTGGCGGTGCCCTCACAGGACCAGGGCGCGGTGCAGGCGGGGTTGGCCGGGCTGGCGACGGTGGTTGACGAAAATTCGCTCTTGCAAGGGTTTGATCGCAAAGCGTTCCAGCGGCGACCGATCCCCCATTTTCCGCAGTCTTTCGGCTGGTATCTGCAGCAATTCCTCAAGATGGAGTTCTGCTGCCAGTCTCGTTCGCCCTATTGCCTGGTGTGGGATGCCGACACGGTGCCGCTGAAATCCCTGCGATTTCTCGACGGGCAGGGTCGCATCCATTTGACGCAGGCCGCCGAGTTCCACCAACCCTACTTCCGCACGATCGAAGGACTCTTCGGCCGTCCGGCCCCGGCGAGGACTTCGTTCATCTCGCAGCACATGTTCGTGCGGACCGACTCCATGCGCTCCCTGTGTGCGCTGGTGCGCGAGCGCCACGGGGGCGGGCACTGGACCGACGCGCTGGGGGATATCTTGGAGTCCCATCCGGACCGGGCGAATCTCTTCAGCGAGTATGAGACCTACGCGAACTACATGCTGATGTTCGAACCCGGGGACGTGGCGGTCAGGACGCTCGCATGGGAGCGTTCCGAAAGCCGGCGCACGTGGGGGATCCCGGGTGAACAGATCGAGGACGCCCGCCGACGGGGGCTGGACTTTGCCGCCTATGAGTCGCCGAATGCGCTCCCTTCGCGCATTTTTCTGAAATCACTGGAAAAGGCCCCCTCCATCCTCAAGCGGTTGGCCGTTACCTTCGTCCTTCGCCAATCCGCCGACGGAGGCCGTATGGGAGCAGTCTGAGAATCAGACCCTTGAACGAACTGGGGAAGAATTGTGTGGCGAATTCGATCGGGGACCTTTGCTTGACCTGGAGCAGACGTTCGGCCCGCGTGCGACTTTCCGGCGAGGGTCCAGGCGCGGATTTTCTGGCTTCGAGGAGCCCCTCCTCGCTGGCTTGGTGGACCGTGGTGTGCCAGTTGTCGAGTTCCTGAAGGTAGGGCACGAGCCATGCCCCTTTGCGGAGATTGGCGTCATGGCTGAAAAGCAGCCCTCCCACCGGAATGGATTGTTCGAGGAGATGGAACTCTTCGATCTGTTCACGGGGGTTGTTGCCGCCATCGAGAAAGGCCACGTCGAAATGTCCGATCTTCAGCAGCAAGTCGGGAATGACCTGTTGCGAGTAGCCATGGATCGGCTCGAAAAATCGGAAGTAATCCGGGTCCACCGAACGAATGTTTTCCTTCATCTGGGCGAAGACCGACGCGCTGGCTTCCACGCCGAAAAGTCGGCCGCCACCCTTGGCCTTCAGCGCCGCCAAAAAAGTCAGCGTGCTCCCTCCGCCCATGTAGGTCCCGATCTCCAGAATCATGGGGCTTGGAAAGGATTCCAGCCTGGCGGTCAGAATTGCTTTCTCTCCCGGGGTCAGCTGCGACTCGATGGTGGCCATGACATTTGCATACACATGCAGACACCATTTGGCACGGAAACTAAGGCCACGACAGCGCTCACTTCGCTGCGCCCGCCAACTCCGGTGACCGCCAGAACGCGGTCACTGGAAAATCCTTGAGAGGGCGGTAGCCTGCGGAGGCCAGGAGGTGGCTGGCCTCAGATTCGTGGTCGGCCGAGGCTTCGCACGAAATGAGGTCGGGGCGGCACGTGTCCCATGGCCAGTGGCCGAGGATCTCAGCATCGAGCCCCTCGGTGTCGATCGAAAGGTAGTTCACCCCCGTTCCCCCGGGCACACGGGCGAGGATATCCCGCGGCGTGGCGACTTCCACGCGCGTCTCACGCAGCACACGGCACCAGCCTTTGGCTTCGGCCTCGCAGGCCGCATCACGGGAGAACGAGCAAAAATAGTCGGGTGCCGTCTCCCAGAACGGCTGGCTCCCCGCTCGCGCTCCGATCCCCACATTCAGGCAGGTGTCGCGCGGCCGCATGTGCCGGTGAAGGGCGCAGAGCGACGGGATGGGTTCGACGGTCAGTCCGCGCCAGCCCTCGCGATAAAGCTGGTAGGTCGCGCTCAGGACCACCGGATGGTTCGCGCCGATGTCGATGTAGAAACCATCGTCGGCCCAGGGGATTCCATTCTCCCGCAGCCACCCGCGCAGCCAGACATCCTCGCCGCTCTGGCCGAATGGTGCACCGCGGCGAGCCGCCTCCCACGCGCGCCACCGTGTCATCGCGCCGTAGAAGTGTTCGGCCAGCCACGGCTGCGCGAGGACGACCGGTTTCAGCCATGCGGTCAAGCTGCTCATCAATGCGGCAAAACTAGAAGCTCGCACGGAATTGTCACGCCCTCGCAGTCCGCTGCTCGGGCCGAAGCCTCCCTCCCGCTTACTCGGGCAGCAGGCGTTCGAGGCGCCAGAAGCGGCGGTCCTCGCCGCTGGTTTGGATGGTGTGCCCGGCCGGCCCATTGGTCGTGGGGCCGAGGATGGTGCTCGGAGCCCAAGCCGTGAGGTTGGTGCTGGTCGCGAGGCGGTAGGAATCGCCGGCGGTGGCTTGGAAGGTGAGGGCGAACTGACCGGCTCCTTGCGGGCTCACGGCCAGCCCTGCTTCCAAGCCTCCGGGCGGCATGGTGAGCGTGCCGTGGTTGACGGTGAAGTTGGTCGGGGCGCCAGGCAGGGTCACGGGCGCGGGCATGCTCCACGTGGCCCAATTGTTGGTTGAGTCGGTGTAGTTCAAGTAGGACAAAATCGCGTCGGCGTAAACCATGCGCCAGTGGCCTCCGCCGAGATAAATGACGCTGGGACCTTCCTTGTATAGTCCGATGCCCTGCCAATTGTTGGTCCGATAAGCTTCGTAGGGTCCGGTGAGCGTGTTGGTGGAGCGCGCCACTTCGATGCAGGATGTGACCGAATCGAAATGGAACATGTGGTAGGCGTTGCCGCGCTTGACGACAAAGGCGTCGATGGCCCCGACGCGGCCGGGTTCGGCGCCTGTCCAAGCAGGAAAGGCGGGCCCACTCACCGGGGTGGGGGTGGACCACTGCGTGAGTTCGCTGCCGAGCGGATGGAGCTCGTAAATGATGTGCCGGGTGGAGATTTCCGGCCAAGTCGAAGCGCTGACGAAGATGTGCAACGAGCCGTCATCGTCGCGGAACCATTCGGGGGCCCAGGTCCAGCGGACATCGCCGGCGGCGGCCATGCTCACATCGGCTAGGTGCGTCCAGTTTGTCAGATTGTCGGATGCGATGATGGAGAAGACGTTGGTCTGCCCGAAATTGCCGGTGGTGTGGCAGACGTAGTAGCGGCCGCGATGGTGGATGATGGACGGGTCGCGGAGATTGCGACCCGGGGGAGGGGTGTAGACGATGCCACGCGCGTGGCCCGTGAAGCTGGCGGCGTTGGTCGAGTCGAGGATGCGCAGTTGCTGCTCGCCGTTGTTGAAGGTGGCAAGCAGGAAGCGGTCGGCCCGCGCGGTCGCGGTCAGCAACGCGGCGCAGAGAACAAGAACAATGAACACAACTCCAATCGTAAGACGCATAGCGCATGGTTCAACGCGCTAATTGCAGCGGCGCACCCGGGTGGCTGCAACCCGGATCATGCTCCGCCCCGATACGATTTGGGATGCATCGCGTCAGCGATCCTCACGAACGAGCTTCTCCTTTCGCTGGTCGCCACTGGCGAGGTCTTCGGCTACGAGAGGGACATGGCATCCATCTCCACCTGCGAGTTGGCCGTCGTCATGCCCATATTCAACGAGGCTGGTTGCCTCGGGTCGGTGCTGGAGGAATGGACCGCCGTGCTCGACCGGACGGGGATTGCTTGGCGGCTGCTGGCCCTTGATGACGGCTCGATGGACGACACGCCGTCGGTGCTTTCCTCGTGGCTCGTGCGTCTGGGGCCGGAGCGCATGGAAGTCCTGCACCACGCGAACCGCGGCCACGGACGAAGTTGCGTCCGTGGTTACCTCCGGGCCTGCGAGCTCGGGGTGCCGTGGGTCATGCAGATTGATTCGGATGGACAATGCGATGCTTCGTTTTTCGCCCCGGTCTGGTCGGCGCGGAACTCGGTCGATGTCGTCTATGGCGTCCGCAGGCGGCGGCTCGACGGCTGGCGGCGCGTCCTCGCCAGCGTCCTGCTCCGCCGGCTGGTCCGCGCCCGTTCGGGGGTGGATTGCCCGGATGCGAATGTTCCCTACCGGCTCATGCGGACCGCGGGACTGCGGGGTCTGCTCGCGACGATCCCCGGGGATTTCGATCTGGCCAATATCGCCCTGGCCGTGCAACTACGCCGCGCTGGATGGCGCGAGGCGTGCGTGGACATCGTCTTCCGCCCGCGGGCCAGCGGCGAGCCATCCGTTCCCCTGCACCGTTTCGCGGTTAAGGCCGCCGAGCTGGCGGTGCAGTTGGGCCGGCTGCCGGCTCCGGCAGCGGTTCCCCGTGGCGGGTGAAGATGGTGAATGCTTGGAGTTGGTGCGCTGGGGAGAACTGGTTTTCGGCGGCGTAGCGCGCGATGGCCCCCTGGGGATCGTAGATGTCGGGTTTGCTGATCACGATCACGCGGGGCGGGAACTTGAAGCGGATGTCGTCCCACGAAGGTGCCTGCATGGCCCAGGCGCGGCCGGGAACCTCCTCCATCGCGACCGGGGTGAAGTAAATGAATGCTGCGGCGGCGTCGGCCGCCCACCAGACCTCCTTGTTGGCCCGCAGTGCGGCTGCAGCCATCGCTGCCGCCGTGCGGTAGTCATCCTTCGCATGCGCGGGCTGCCAACGGAGGTTGAGCGAGGAGCCCAGCCACAGTAGGGGGAGAAGCGCCGCTGCGGCGCGCCACAGCAGGGCCGGCTGGGCGAGGGCGCGGTCGATCGTGAGCGCCAGTGCGAGAATCACGGCGGGCAGGACCGGCATGAAGTGGCGGGGAAGGGGGCGGTAATCGGAGAGGACGAAGACACCGATGACCAACGCCGAGGGCAAGCCGAGGGCCAACAGCCACGCCACCCAGACGTTTGCGGCCGGCGGCGCGGGGCGCAGTTGGCGCAGCGCGAAGATGCCGAGCAATGCGAGGACGGCCGCGAGCGGAAAGAGCGTGGGCAGGCCGCGGAGGAGGCTGGCGCCGGAGGAGGCGCGGAGTTGGAGTTTGCCCGGACCGAAGCCGGAGAACCCGAGGAACTCGTAGGCGATGTAGGGCAGGCTCATCAATCCGGTGCCGGCGCGGTGGTAGCCGCGTTGGGCCATGGGCCAGGTCCAAAGGTAAAAGGCCGCTGCAACCGCCAGCAGCAGCGCGACCGCCACGAGGATCGCCCGCTCCGGCCGGGCACCGTCTCCGGGTGGTCGGTCCGCGCTCCATCGGAGCCAGCCCAAGGCCAGAAGGAAGCCGCCGGCCCAGAGCACACCGAGCAGACTGGAGGAGAAAAGCACGACAAGCGCCGCCGCAAAGGCCGCCGTCCGCCCGCGGGTCAACCCGCTATCGGGTGTGATGGATTCGCCTGCGGTCCGCGCAGCCAGCGCGGCCACGAACCAGCAGGCCGCGCCGTATTGCATGAGATAAGGCCGGGCTTCGTCCAGATACATCCAGAGGGTCGGGCTGACCAGGGCTAGGAGGCAGGCTGTCACCGCCAGCCGCGGCCGGTCGCGCAGCAGGACAAGGAAGGCCAGTTGTCCGAACACCAGCCAAGGAAGGTTCGAGGCGCGCATCATCCACTCGCCGCCGCCGAACACCTTGTGCCAGGCATAGAGATACAGGTGGTAGAGCGGCATCTGGATGGTGGAGCCGCCCACGGCCTGCGCGTATTTCCACGCCTCGCTGGTATCCGGCGCCATGGCCACGATCAGCGAGGTCGCCTCGTCGATCCAGTAGCTCTGTGTGCTGATGGCGAAGCCGGCCACCGCGGCCGAGGCGGCCAGGACGGCGAGGATGACGGCGCGCGAGAGAGGCGGATCGGCGGGAGCGGTCAGCCCCAAGGGGGAATCAGTGCCGTTGGCCATCAGCCGGATTCTCTCCGGTGGCGAAAAAAAAGGAAGGCCGAAGGCGAGGCTCAATCCGGCTTGGCGCTGGCAGGCGCGGGCAATCCGATGACGCGATCGCCCGGGAGGATGTTGTTTTTCCCGAACCAGCCCTGCGGAACCTCCAGCGCATAGACCAGGTCGCGGAACATGCTTTGCGACGTGGTTTCGTCCAGCGGCTTCATGTCGTGGATCTCGCGGATCACGCCTTGGGCATTGAGGTAGGCGATGGAGAGCGGCACGAGCGTGTCGCGCATCCAGAAACTCAGGGGCTGCGGCTCGGGAAAGACGAAGAGCATCCCTTCTCCTTCGGCCAGCTCTTTGCGACCCATCAGGCCGGCGCTCCGCTCATTCGGCTCGTCCGCGACCTCGGCCTTGACCGTGGTCGAACCGATGGAAAGCCGGATCGTCGGGAGGGTCGGTTGGGGTGGCGCGAGGGCGAAGGCGGGAAGGGCGCAGACAGTCAGGGCCAGCGTCAGCAGACGGCGGATCAAGCGGAAGCTCATGGGGTCAAATTAGGCGCAAAACACGAAATCGGGCAGAAATTTCTGCCGGAGAAAAATCCGTATTGCCATTAGATGCGTTAATATTAGGCTGCTCTGGCCCCGCGGAAATCCGCGGAGCTTTTGTTATCCGGATGGCAAACATTTTTCCACGATGGGCGAACTGGCTTCCTTTGAAGCTCATCGTCATTGCGCTTGTCCTTGGCGCGGTGGCCACGGGTGGCATCTGGTATTATTTCACGCCGAAATACACCAACGTCGGCTACATGCCCGGCCAGCCCGCGCCCTTCTCGCACGCCATCCATGTCGAGCAGCTCGGGATGGATTGCCGCTACTGCCACAGTTACGTCGAGGTCGCGGGTCACTCGAACGTGCCGAGCACGCAGACCTGCATGTCCTGCCACTCGCAGATCAAGGCCCAGAGTCCGCGCCTGGCTGCGGTGCGGGCCAGCTGGGAGTCGGGCACCCCGGTCCAGTGGGTCCGCATTCACAAGGCGCCGGACTACGTTTATTTCAACCACGCGGTCCACGTGAACCGCGGCGTCAGTTGTTACAGTTGCCACGGGCAGGTCAACAACATGGCCGTGGTCTGGCAGGCGGAGTCGCAGAGCATGTCCTGGTGCCTCGACTGTCACCGGGCGCCGGAAAATTTCCTCCGCCCGCCGTCCGAGATCTACAATCTCAACTGGCGTCCGGCCTCGACCGCGGAACAACTGGCCATGGGCACGCAGTTCAAGAAAGAATGGAACGTCAACCCGCCGGTGACCTGCGGGGGTTGCCATCGCTGACCGCATGAAACGAGTGCTCCCACATCCTGAACGCGAAGGCCGCCCGGCCCTGTGGCGCAGCCTCGACGAGCTGGCAGCCAAACCCGAGTTCAACGACCTCCTCGAGCGCGAGTTCCCGCAGGGCGCGGCTGAGTGGCAGGGCGGGGAGATTTCGCGGCGCAATTTTCTCCAGCTCATGGGCGCGTCGATGGCTCTCGCCGGCGTCGGGCTCACCGGCTGCCGTCGTCCCGAGGCCTACCTCGTGCCCTTCACCAGCGGGGTCGAATGGACCATTCCGGGCAAATTTCTTTTCTACGCCACGACGCAGCCGCGCCGCAACGGGGCCATGCCGCTCATCGCCACGACGAGCGACGGCCGCCCGACCAAGCTCGAGGGCAACCCGCTGCATCCGATCAGCAACGGCGGGACGGACGCCTTCGCCCAAGCCTCGGTCCTCGATCTTTACGATCCGAACCGTTCGAAGGACATCAAGTCCGGCGGCGCGCGGACCGATGCCGCGGCGTTCGCGGCCAAGCTTGACGCAATCAGCGCCGCCTCCGCCTCCAACGGCGGCGACGGTCTGGCCTTCCTGGTTGAGCGGGTGGACTCCCCCACACGCGATCGATTGCTCGCGCAATTGCGGGAGAAATTTCCCCGCCTCCTCTGGGTTGAATACGAGCCCCTTGGCGCATCCGGGGCCGAGGCGGCCGCGGCGGCGTGTTTCGGCGCCGGCACGGTGGTCACGCCCGATTTCAGCCGGGCGGACAAGGTTTTGGCCGTCGACAGCGATTTTCTGAATGCCTCGTTCAGCGGCCTTGATCAGGTTCGCGGATTCATGGCGCGGCGCCGCATCAGTGAGCCGGGTCAGCCAATGAACCGTCTCTATGTGGCCGAGACCCGTTTCACTGGCACGGGCGGCATGGCCGATCACCGCCTGCGCATCAAGCCGTCCGAAGCCGGTCCGTTCCTCCGCGCCTTCGGACGCGAGGTGGCGGCACGAACCGGAGACGCGGACCTCGCCGCCACAGTCGCAGCCTTCCCGGAGGGCAAACTTTCGGCCGATGAGGCATGGATCGTGACTTGCGGCAAGGATCTGGCCGCCTCGCCCGGCCAGAGCGTCGTGGTCGTGGGCGACAGCCAGCCGGCCGCCGTCCAAGCGCTGGCCTTCGCGATCAACAACGCCCTCGGGGCCGGGGGAAAAACCTTGCGCGGATTGCAGGCCGCACGACCGGCGGCCGCGACAATCACCGAGCTGGCTTCCGCCATGGAGGCCGGCCGAGTGCAGAATCTTTTCATCCTCGGCGGCAATCCGGTTTACAACGCGCCGGCCGACCTCCGTTTCGGCGACCTGCTCGGCGGCGTCCCCGCGACCGTGCGGCTCGGGCTCTACGAGGACGAGACTTCCGCGCTCTGCCAATGGCATGTGCCCCAGACCCATTACCTTGAGAGCTGGGGCGATGCGCGCAGTGCGGACGGCACCATTTGCGCGGTCCAGCCGATGATCCTGCCGCTGTGGGGCGGGATGAGTGAGTTGGAAATTCTCAATCGTCTGGCCGGCAACCCGGAGCCCGTTGGCCCGCAGTTGGTGCGCGAAACCTTCGCCACCGTGGCCGACGGCGGTGATCTTGAAGCGCAGTGGACGGAATTTTTGCGCAAAGGATTCCTGCCGGGAACGACGTGGACCGAGGCCTCCCTGAACTTCAATCCTGCCGCGGCCATCGCGCTGTTTGCCAATCAGAACGCAGCCAACGCGGGCGGCTTGGAAGTCGCCTTCACCCCGAGCAGCACGATGGACGACGGACGCTACGCCAACAACGGCTGGCTGCAGGAGACGCCCGATTTCGCCACCAAAGTCACCTGGGACAACGCCGCGCTGGTCAGTCCAGCCACGGCCAAGTCCCTCGGCCTGGCCACCGGCGACATGGTGCAACTCTCCGCCGGCGAGCGTAAGATCGAGGCTGCCGCCATCATCGCCCCCGGCCACGCCGATGACGCGGTCAGCATCGCCCTCGGCTACGGACGCCGGAACGCCGGCAAGATTTCCGAGGGTGTCGGCTTCAACGCCTACCCGCTGCGCACGACGGGGGGCATGGCCTTTGCCGCCAACGCTTCGCTCAAGCGCACCGGCGCGACCCACAAATTTGCCGAGACCCAGTCCCACCAAAGCATGGAAGGCCGCGACCTCGTCCGCGAGGGCACGATGGAACGCTACGCCGAAGATCCGGAATTCGCCCAGACCATGGGGATGGACGGTCACATTCCGCCGAACATCTCGCTTTTCACCCACCCGAAACTCGATTCGCCCGAGCAATGGGGCATGACCGTCGACCTCAGCACCTGCACGGGTTGCAACGCCTGCGTCGTCGCCTGTCAGGCCGAGAACAACGTCCCCATCGTCGGCAAGGATCAGGTCAGCCGCGGGCGCAACATGGCGTGGCTGCGGATGGATCGCTATTTCGCCGGCGACGAGGAGGATCCCGAGATGCTGGCTCAGGCCATCATGTGCCAGCACTGCGAGAATGCCCCTTGCGAGACGGTTTGCCCGGTCAACGCCACGGTGCACAGCGAGGATGGGATCAACCTCATGGCCTACAACCGCTGCATCGGCACGCGGTATTGCGCGAACAACTGCCCGTGGAAGGTCCGCCGCTTCAATTTCTTCGACTACAACCAGCGCCCGCTCGACGAGCTTTACCTCGGGCCGCTGGCCAAGAAAGGCATGGCCGAGAGCCTGCAGATGTCGAAAAATCCGAACGTCACGGTGCGCATGCGCGGCGTGATGGAAAAGTGCATGTATTGCATCCAGCGCATCGAGGAAGCGAAGATCACTCACGCGGTCAAGGCCGGCCCGACCGACAAATCGAAGGTGTCCTTCCCCGAGGTCAAGAGCGCCTGCCAGCAGGCCTGTCCGTCCGAGTCGATCGTCTTCGGCAACATCAACGATCCGCAAAGCCGCGTGGCCCGGCTCAAGCTCGAGCCGCGCAATTACTCGATGCTGAAATATCTCAACGTCAGCCCGCGCACGACCTACCTGGCACGGATCAAAAACCCGAACATGGCCATGCCCGGGGCGGACAAGGTTGGCTGGGCCAACGGCCATCCGCATCACGGCGGCGGCCACGGCGAAGACCACGGGAGCCACGGTGCACCGGCTGAACACGCGACGGAGGCGCACGGAACCTGATTATGGCGGACGTTTTCATGCAGAGCCCGGAAGCCGCGGCCAAGCGGATCGAGCGCGCGCCGCTTGTGACGAGCAACCGTTCGATGGCTTGGATCACCAACCACGTCGCCTCGTGCACGGAGAAGCGCGCCCCCCTCTGGTGGTGGATCGCCTTCATGCTCAGCGCCTCCCTGGCCACCGTCAGCGTCCTCTGCATCGGCTATCTCATCTCGACCGGCGTCGGCGTTTGGGGCCTCAATCATCCGGTTGGCTGGGCTTGGGACATCACCAACTTCGTTTTCTGGATCGGTATCGGCCACGCCGGCACGCTCATTTCCGCCATCCTTTTCCTCACCCGCCAGAAATGGCGCACCTCGATCAACCGCGCCGCCGAGGCCATGACGCTCTTCGCCGTCGTCTGCGCCGGCATTTTCCCCGCGGTCCACGTCGGCCGCATCTGGATGGTCTGGTTCCTTGCGCCGGTGCCGAACTCGAACGCGATCTGGCAGAACTTCCGCAGTCCGCTTTTGTGGGACGTCTTCGCCGTCTCGACCTACTTCACCGTTTCCGTGCTCTTCTGGTATACCGGCCTTGTCCCCGACCTCGCGACCTTGCGCGACCGGGCCAAGACCAAGCTGCGGAGGTTTTTCTACGGCATCCTCGCCCTCGGTTGGCGCGGCGGCAACCGTCAGTGGAAGCACTACGAGATGGCCTACCTCATCCTGGCCGGCCTGAGCACACCGCTCGTGCTCTCCGTCCACTCGGTCGTGTCCTTCGACTTCGCCACCTCGGTCATTCCCGGCTGGCACACCACGATCTTCCCGCCCTACTTCGTCGCCGGGGCCATCTTCGGCGGGTTCGCCATGGTCTTGACCATCATGTTGCCGGCCCGCGCGATTTTCGGCCTGCATGACCTGATCACCGACGACCACGTCGACAAGATGTGCAAGATCATCCTGCTCACGGGATCGATCGTCGGCTACGCCTACGCCATGGAGTTTTTCATCGCGTGGTATGGCGGCAACCTCTTCGAGCAATACGCCTTCATCAACCGCGCGACCGGCCCGTATTGGTGGGCCTACTGGAGCATGATCTTCTGCAACGTGGTTGCGCCGCAGTTGTTCTGGATGCGTTTCTTCCGCCGCCACGTCCTCTGGGTGTTCGTCGTCTGCATGTTCGTCAACGCCGGCATGTGGTTCGAGCGCTTCGTCATCATCGTGACCTCGCTCCACCGCGACTTCCTGCCCTCGAGCTGGGGCATGTTTTACCCGACTTGGGTGGACATCTGGACCTTCGTCGGCACCTTCGGCATCTTCCTCAGCCTCTTCCTCGTTTTCATCCGCTGGTTGCCCATGATCTGTATCTTCGAGGTCAAGGCCGTCCTGCCCGAGGCCGACCCGCACCACGGGGATCACGATGGCCACGCCGCCGCCCCGGCCGCCGCACTGAAAGGGGGCGCGCACTAAAATGGAATCCGCCGGCAATCCACGCGCCCCGATCTTCGCCATGGCGGCGGAGGTGCCCTCGGCCACCGCGCTTTACCACGCGGCCGAGAAAGTCCGCGATGCGGGCTACAGCCGTTGGGATGTTTATTCGCCCTTCCCCATCCACGGCATGGACCATGCCATGGGGCTGAAAAAATCCTGGCTCAGCGCCCTGGTCTTCTGCGGCGGTCTGACCGGTCTGACCATCGCAGCCATCCTCCAATTCTACCCGTCGAGCATCGAGTATCCGCTCATCGTCGCGGGCAAGCCGACCAACTTTTTCACCGTTCCGGCCTTCTTCCCCATCATGTTCGAGCTGACCGTGCTGCTCTCCGCCTTCACCGCGACCTTCGGGATGCTCGCGCTCAACGGCCTGCCGCGCTGGAACCATCCGATTTTCAACTGGGACCATTTCAAGAAGGTGACCGACGACGGTTTTTTCCTCGCCATCGAGGCAACCGATCCGAAGTTCGACGAGGAGGCCACGCGCGCGATGCTCGAAGGTCTCGGGGCCAGCAACATCACCGTGGTGCACGAGGACTGACATGCTGAGAATCTTCTTCATCGCTCTCGCGCTCGGCCTCGTCATGTTGGTGGCCGTGGCCGGTTTCCGCGGACAGAAAAGCGGCAAGCCGCCGATCGAGATTTTCCCCGACATGGACCATCAGCCCAAAGTCAAGTCGCAGGTGCCAAGCGCATTCTTCGCCGACAACCGCGGCAATCGCCCGCCCGTGGCCGGCACCGTGCCGATGGGCTACGAGATGCCGCTCTCGAAGGACAACCCGTTCCCCGACGAGGGAAAATACCGCACGGTGCGGTTTTCCACCGGCACGGATTATCTCAACACCGGCCGCTTCGGCGACCAGTGGGGCACGGGGATTCCGCTGCCGGTCACGGCCGAGCTGATGCAGCGCGGCCACGAGCGCTACACGATCTATTGTGCGGTCTGCCACGGCGCGTCCGGTGCCGGCAACGGCGTGGCCGGGCAATACGGTCTGGTGGCCATTGCGAGCTACCACCAAGACCGTCTGCGCAACATGGCGGACGGCGAGATCTACAACACCATCGTCCACGGCAAGAACACCATGCTCGGCTATGGGGCCAACATCCCGCTCGACGATCGCTGGGCCATCGTGGCCTATGTCCGCGCTTTGCAACTGTCCCAGCAGGCCACCCTGGCCGATGTTCCGCCGGATGAGCGGCAGAAATTGGAGGCGGCCCATCCATGAGCGCACCGGAAAGCAACGTGACAACCAAGGAGTATTTCGACTACCAGGGGTTCGGGGGCAAACTGCTCTTCACCGTGGCCGTGGCCGTGGTTTCGCTCGCCCTCGCCGCGGTCGGCGGGTTTTTCTCCGCCAAGCAGTTTGCCTTCTCCTGGCTCTTCGCTTTCGCCTTTTTCTTCACCATCGCGGCCGGTTCGCTTTTCTGGATCCTTGTCCACCACGCTGTCGATGCCGACTGGAGCGTGGTTGTGCGGCGGCAGTTGGAAAACATCGCTTGGCTTTTCCCCGTCCTCGCCGTGCTCTTCATTCCCATCGTCCTCAGCGCACCCACGCTCTTCAAGTGGATGAACATCGCCCCCGGGGTTGATCCCCTGCTCGACGGCAAGGCGGCCTACCTCAATCAGCCCTTCTTCTGGATCCGCGCGGCCTTCTACTTCGGGTTCTTCAGCCTGGCCGCCTTCCTCCTGCGGCGCAATTCGGTCCGGCAGGACAAGGACGGTGACGCCCGCCACACCTGGCTTTCGCGCAAGATGGTCTTCCCCATGCTGCCGTTCTTCGCCCTCTCGCTGACCTTCGGCGCGTTCGACTGGTTGATGGGCCTCGACTTCCACTGGTTCTCGACCATGTGGGGCGTTTACATTTTCGCCGGGTCAGCCCTCAGCTCGATGTGCGTGCTCGTCCTGCTCATCACCGCCCTGCGCGCCGCCGGCTACCTCGAGGGAATCGTCACGCTCGAGCACTACCACATCATGGGCAAGCTCATGCTGGCCTTCACCGTTTTCTGGGCCTACATCGGCTTCAGCCAATACATGCTCATCTGGTATGCCAACATCCCGGAGGAAACGACCTACTTCCTCCGCCGCAACACCGGGAGTTGGAACACGCTCAACATCATTCTCGTCATCGGCCACTTCTTCGTGCCCTTCGTCGTCCTCCTTTTTCAGGCGACGAAGAAAAAGCCGCTGCTCCTCTGCACCGTGGCCGGATGGATTTTGCTCATGCACATGATCGACCTCTATATCATCGTGCTGCCGACCTACCACAAAGCGGGCCTCGCCCCGCATTGGCTCGACCTAGTGTGCCTCCTGGCCATCGGTGCGACCCTTGCCGCCATCTTCATGAAACGTCTCGGCGACACGCCGCTCTGGCCCCTGCGTGACCCGCGGTTGGCCAACTCCTTGCGCCTGCGAAACTAATGGACCCCGCGACCACCAGCAGCACCCCGAGGCGTGCGAAGAGCATCTGGCCGATGTTCATCGGGGCCTTCGTGCTCTTCGGACTCTTTGCCGTGGCGGTGCAGTGGATGCGCACCTCGAGCGACACGGCGGCCTTTGACGAGGAAGCCATCCGGGCCAAACAGCGTTACGAAATTCTGGCCAAGGTCCGAACGGAGAACGACGGCCTGACGACCCAATACGCCTGGGCCGACCGGGCCAAAGGGACGGTGCGTTTGCCGCTGGATCGCGCGATGGAGTTGACCGCGGCGAAGTTGGCCGCCCAAGGTGAGCCCAAGCCGGCCTATCCCCTCGACCCCAACGTCCCCTTGGGATCAGCCATGAAACCCGGCGGTCTCGCCGCACCGCAGCCGACCCCGCCGCCTTTTGCCCCGGCACCGGAACCGGTTCCGCCTGAAGCGGTCGCCCCCGCAGCCGAGATGTCTGCGCCCGTCGATCCTGCAGTGCCGGTCGCACCCGAAACTGCCGCCCCGGCCGAGGAGGTCGGACCATGAACACGGTCGTTTACATTCTGCTCGCCGCCGGTCTGGTGTTTTTCGGCGGAACCACGCTTGCCGCATTCTACTGGGCCGCCCGCACCGGCCAGTTCCGCAATCTCGAGGAGGGCTCGAAGGTGATTTTTGATGATGATGAGCCGGTCGGCACGGCGACCGATGTCTTTGCCGACAAAAAGGCCGACCGTCCGGTGCGGCCGGCGGTGGTCGGAGGGAGAATGATTTGACCATGAGCGCAACCCTGACCATGCCCCGTCCTGCGGCGGCCACGAATCCCGCGCACGACAAAGCCGAACGCGCCGAGATCGATGCCTCGACGCGCCTGCCGGTCGTTCTTTTCTACGGGTCGGCCATTTTCTGGCTGCTCGTCGGGTCGCTCCTCGCCCTGCTCGCTTCGTTGAAGATGAACAACCCTCACTTCCTCGACCAGTGGGGTTGGCTGACCTTCGGTCGCGTGCGTCCGGCGCACCTCAATGCCGTGGCCTACGGTTGGGCTTCATCTGCCGCCATCGGCACCGGCCTCTGGCTCATGGCCCGCCTCTGCCGCGTGCCCCTGCGCTACTCGAAGCTGGTCATCGGGGCCGCCATTTTCTGGAACCTCGGCGTGCTCCTCGGCACCTTCGGTATCCTCGCCGGGGATGGACGCTCGATCGAATGGCTCGAGTTCCCCAATTACGCCAGCGGGATGCTCTTCGTGGCCTACGGCCTGATCGCCGTCTGGGGCGTGCTCATGTTCCGCTTCCGGCAGCCCGGCCATGTGTATGTCAGCCAGTGGTATCTGCTCGCGGCCTTTCTTTGGTTTCCGTGGCTCTATTCCACCGCGAACATCCTGCTCAACTTCGAACCGATCCAGGGCGGGGCGCAGGGCGCGGTCAACTGGTGGTATGGCCACAACGCCCTCGGCCTCTGGTTCACCCCCATCGGCCTAGCCACCGCCTACTACCTCATCCCCAAAGTTCTCGGCCGTCCGATCCACAGCTACTACCTCAGCATCCTCGGCTTCTGGACCCTCGCGCTCTTCTACAGTTGGAACGGCATGCACCACCTGATCGGCGGACCCTTCCCGGCCTGGATGATCAGTGCCAGCGTGGTGGCCAGCATCATGATGTTCATTCCCGTGATCACCACGGCGATCAACCACCACATGACGGTGCGGGGTAATTTCCAAGCCTTGAAATGGAGCCCGACCCTCCGCTTCACCGTCTTCGGCGCCATGTGCTACACCCTGGCCAGCGTGCAGGGCAGCTTCATGGCCATTCCCAGCCTCAACGTCATCACCCACTTCACCCACTACACGGTCGGGCATGCCCACCTCGGACTTTACGCGTTTTTCACCATGATCATGTTCGGCGCGATGTATTACATTCTGCCCCGCGTCGTCGGATGGGAATGGCCCTCGGCGCGGCTGATCCGCTGGCATTTCTGGCTCGTGGCCATCGGCATCGGCGTGATGGTTGTCTCCCTAACCATCGGCGGCATCCTGCAGGGATTGGCCCTGCTTGACCCGGGCGTCACCTTCATGGCTTCGTTGGACTACACCAAGCCGTGGCTGCTCATCCGCAGCGGATCGGGCATTCTGCTCACCGCCGGCCACATCGTGTTCGCCGTCAGTTTTTGTCTTCTCCTCTTCAAGGTCGGGGTGAAGCGCACCGAGCCCACCCTCTTCGGTTCCGCCGAGGACCGCCAACCGGAGCCGCTCAACCCATGAACCGGATGCCCGTCATCGTCGTCGGGATTTTCCTGACGTTCCTCAGCTCGTGGATCGGGTTGGTCGCTTATCCGTATCTCACTCTCGGTCGTTTCACGGCTGTGACCGATGAGGCCACGGGCGACATCAACCCTCCGACGCTTTCCGGCTTGGCCGTCCGCGGTCAACGGGTCTACGCCTCGGCCGGCTGCGTTTACTGCCACAGTCAGCAAGTCCGTCAGGTCGGCTTCGGCTCGGATCTGGCCCGCGGCTGGGGTGCCCGTCCGACCGTGGCCCGCGACTACATGCGCGAAAACCCCGTCTTTCTCGGCACGATGCGCACGGGTCCCGACCTGACCAACATCGGCGCCCGCCAGTCCAG
This sequence comes from Chthoniobacterales bacterium, assembly GCA_041736875.1. GTDB lineage: Bacteria > Verrucomicrobiota > Verrucomicrobiia > Chthoniobacterales > JACTMZ01 > JACTMZ01. The sequence continues at coordinate 20,378 of JBGSSV010000082.1, forward strand.
TGCCATGTGGCACCATCAGCATTTGTATCAGCCCACCGTGGTCAGCCCCGGCTCGATCATGCCGTCCTACCGCTACCTTTACACGACCCAGAAAATCCAGGGCCAGCGCTCGGCCCGGGCGATTGATCTGCTCCCGCCGGACAATCCGCCCGATGGTTACGAAGTCTTGCCCAGCGCCGAGGCCGAGGCGCTCGTGGCCTACCTGCTTTCCTTGAACCGCAACTATCCTCTGCCGGAGGCTCCGGAACCGCCGCAATGATCGACGAGCCGCACAAAGAAGGGCCTGAACCCGATACCTTCGAGGCGCACCGCGAGAGTGACGACCTCAATGTGCGGGACGTGCATGGCGCGATCCTGCGCGAGAAAGACGACCCGCGCGACGGCTACGAGCCGATCCCGCTCTGGCTCGTCTCCGGCTTCATGGCTCTGGTTTTCTGGGCCGGCGCCTACCTCGCTTACAACAGCGGCGGATTCCAATCGACCGTGTTCGATCCCTCGCAGGTGGCTTGGGCCGGCGGCGGAGCCGGCGCGCAAAAAGCCCCACCCGACCCGAAGGTCGTGGGCAAGCGCCTCTTCACCGCCAATTGCGTGGCCTGCCACCAAGCCACGGGTCTCGGTGTGGCCGGACAATTTCCGCCTTTGGTTGGCAGCGAGTGGGTCATCGATGGCAACGACTGGCACGGCGACAACCACCTGGTCAAAATTCTCCTCCACGGCTTAGCCGGCCCGATTCAGGTCAAGGGTGCGACCTACAACGGTGCCATGCCGGCTTGGAGCCAGCTGAAGGACGACCAGATTGCCGCCATCCTCACCTACATCCGCAGCGAATGGGGCAACGCCGATGATCCCGTCACGGCCGAGCACGTGGCCCAGATCCGCGCGGAGACCGCTGCGCAGAAGGAGCCCTACACGCAGGCGCAGTTGCAGTCCATCCCCGCGGTGGAATTCGGCCCACCGGCCCCGGCCGCGGACCCCGCCGCAGCACCTGCCGCCCCGCCGGCACCGACAACCCCCGCCGCTCCGGCGGCTCCCGGAGCGTGATGATGAAAAATTTTTCGACCAAACTTCTCTGCGTGGGCGTCCTCCTCCTGCTGGCCGGCGCGCCCGAGGTCATGGCCGCCGTGCGTGACACCAATCTTTATTGGGCGCCCGAGGCCGTCACCGTCACGGGCAAGCGGATCGACGTCCTGCTCAATTTCATCTTCTACCTCACCGGGGCGGTCTTCGTCCTGACCCAGGCCGTTTACATTTACTATCTGGTCAAATACCGCAAGCGCCCCGGCTCGAAGGCCCACTACAGCCACGGGAACAACAAACTGGAGATCATTTGGACGGCCATCCCCACGGCCATCTTCATCGGGCTCGTGATTTACAGCAACCGCCTCTGGGGCGAAATCCACAGCGCACCGCCGGAGAATTCGGTCAAGGTTGATGTCGTCAGCTACCAATTCGGCTGGGACATGCGCTATCCGGGGGCGGACGGAAAATTGGGCAAGATCGACGTCAACACCTATTCGGTGGACAACAAATTCGGCCTCGTGCCGGACGACCCGGCGGGTGACGACGACTTCGCCAGCACCGAACTGGTTATTCCGGTCGGCCAACCGGTGCATCTTTACCTGCACTCGCGGGACGTGATCCATTCGGTCTATGTGCCGGCCTTCCGGCTTTATCAGGCGGCCGTGCCCGGACGGACAATTGCGTGGGTCTGGTTCGAAACGACCAAGACGGGGGATTTTCAACTGGCCTGCAGCCAGATCTGCGGGTCGGGCCACTACAACATGAAGGCCCCGATTCGCGTGGTCACGCAGGAGGAGTTCGACAAATGGCAGGCCGGCAAAATCGCGGCCAAGGCCCAAGAGGCCAAGGCGGCCGCCGCGGCGCGGGAAACCCGCCAGTCCACCGCCGCCCTCGATCCGGCCACCGGTTCTGCACGTAACAGTGCGGGGGAAAAACTATGAGCACGAGCGCCACAACCTTCGTTCCCGATCAGGGCACCGCCGACCACGATCACGGACACCACGGACCCCAAGGCTTCTTTTTCACCTACATCTGGTCGGTCGATCACAAGATGATCGGTCTGCAATACCTCTGGACCAGCTTCTTCTTCCTTCTCCTCGGCGGCCTGCTCGCCATGGGCATCCGCTTCCAGTTGGCCTACCCCGGGACCGAGGTGCCGCTGATCGGCATGCTCCTGCCGTCCACCGTGGCCAGCGACGGCATCATCCTGCCCGGCGGCTACAACATGCTCTTCACCATGCACGCGACCGTCATGGTGTTCCTCGTCGTCATGCCCCTGCTCATCGGCGGGTTCGGCAATTTTCTCATTCCGCTGAAGATCGGAGCGGGCGACATGGCCTTCCCCACGCTCAACGCGATGAGCTACTGGCTCTACGTCCTCTCGGGCCTCATCATCCTCGCCAGCTTTTTCGTTGATGGCGGCGCCGCCTCGTCCGGTTGGACCGCCTACGCCCCGCTCAGCTCGACCGCGGCCTACAACAACAACACGCAGATCGGCCAGAGCCTCTGGTGCATCGGCCTCTTCGTCAATGGACTCTCCTCCATCGCCGGCGCGACCAATTACATCACAACGATCGTGAACATGCGGGCCCCGGGCATGACCATGTTCCGCCTGCCGCTCTCGGTCTGGTCGCTTTTCATCACTTCGTGGCTGCTCATCCTCGCCGTGCCGGTGCTTTCGGCCGCCGCGGCCATGCTCTTCACCGACCTGAATTTCGGCACCACCTTCTTCAACGCCCAGCAGGGCCAGCCGCTGCTCTGGCAGCACCTGTTCTGGTTCTTCGGCCACCCGGAAGTTTACATCATGATCCTGCCGGCCATGGGCCTGGTCTCGGAAATTCTCCCCGTCTTCGCCCGCAAGCCGATCTTCGGCTACAAAGCCATGGTCTGGGCCATGGTGGCCATCGGCTTCCTCGGCTTCATCGTCTGGGGCCACCACATGTTTGTCAGCGGCATGAACCTGACCCTCGGGGCCATGTTCTCCGTCTCGACCATGGTCATCGCCGTGCCCTCGGCCATCAAAACCTTCAACTGGATGGGCACGGTCTGGCGCGGCTCGATCAGCTTCACCACGCCGATGCTCTTCGCCCTCGCCTTCGTCTCGATGTTTGTCATCGGTGGCCTCAGCGGCATCTTCATGGCCTCGACGCCGGTCGATCTCTTCGTCCACAACTCGTATTTCATCGTCGCGCACATCCACTACGTGCTCTTCGGCGGCAGTCTCTTCGGCGCCTTCGCCGCGATCTACTTTTGGTATCCGAAAATGTTCGGCCGGATGATGAACGAAACGCTCGGGAAGATTCATTTCTTCGCCACCTTCGTCTTCTTCAACCTGACCTTCTTCCCCATGCACAACCTCGGGTTGGGCGGGATGATGCGGCGCATCGCGGACCCCACGCTTTACGACCACCTGCGGGCCCTGCAGCCGCTGAACGTCTTCGTCACCTGGGCCGCCTTCGGCATGGGGCTGGCCACCTTCATTTTCCTCTACAACTTCATCTGGAGTCTGCGCCACGGCAAGAAGGCCGGGAACAACCCGTGGGACTCGACCACGCTCGAGTGGACCGTTCCGTCGCCCCCCGGGCACGGCAACTTCGAGAAAACGCCGACCGTCTACAACGGGCCCTACGAATACAGCGTGCCCGGCATGGCTAAGGATTTTCTGCCCCAAGATGAAAAGGCACCGGATGGTGCGCGGCTGGCCGCGCATTGAGGGGGCCTATGAACCTTCGGACTTCCCCCGCTCCCGCGACAGTTGGCGGCTCCGGCCGTTGCTGATGAATTCCTACGGTCCCTCCCGCGCCCTGCTCTTCGCTTTCGCGGTCTTCACCACCGTCTGCGGCTTCATTCTGTTGATCAGCGGCGGACTGGTCACATCCAAGGGGGTGGGAATGACCGTGCCCGACTGGCCGAACAGCTACGGCTACAACATGTTCACCTTCCCCATCTCGCGCTGGGTCGGCGGGATTTTTTACGAGCACGTCCACCGGCTCATCGCCTCGGGCGTCGGTCTCCTCACCGTCCTGCTCGCCGTGTTCCTCTGGTTCGGCGAGCCGCGCAAATGGGTCCGAGTGCTGGGCTACATCGCGGTGGCCGCCGTCATCGTGCAGGGCATCCTCGGGGGCTTACGTGTGACGCTGATCAAGGACGAGATCGGCATTTTCCACGGCATGTTCGCCCAGGCCTACATCAGCCTTCTCGTCGTCATCGCCGTGGCCCTCAGCCGCGCCTTCGCCACCGGCGGGGCCCGCTGGCGCTGGCACGCGCCGGGGTTGTTGCGTTGGGCCATCATCCTGACCGTGCTCATCTACCTCCAACTGGCCATCGGCGCGACCATGCGCCACGAGCATGCCGGGCTGGCCATCCGTGATTTTCCGCTCGCTTACGGGCAGCTCTGGCCGCGGATCAGCCCCGCCGAGTTGGTGGAAATCAACGCGCAAAGAATCGCCTCCGGCGAGGTGCCGACGACCCTCGGGTTCATCCACCTGCAAATGGTCCACCGGCTCCTTGCCGTGGTTCTTCTCGCCGGCATCGTGGCCTACGCGTGGAAGGCCAACCGGGCGGCCATGGGTGTGCGTCTGGCCTCGCGCTGGTGGGTCGGGCTCCTGCTCATTCAGGTCGCCCTCGGCGGCTGGACGGTCCTCTCGAACAAAGCTGCGGACATCACCACGGCCCACGTTGCCGTCGGCGCCCTGGCCTTGTTTTTGGGGGTGACCCAGTGTTTTCTTCTCGCCACGTTCTCGCCCCGCGCTGCGGAGCTGAAACGTGAAGCCACCCTGACACCTGTCTCCGCCTGATGAAAACCGCCGCCCGCGATCTTCCTCGTCCCGCTTTCGCGGCGGCGGACTTTGCCGAGTTGGTCAAAGCCCGGCTGAGTTTTCTCACCCTGGCCACGGCCATGGCGGGGTTTGCCCTCGGGGTGGACGGTCCGTGGAGTTATTTGCTGCTCGCCGCCACGATGGCCGGCACGGCCCTCAGCGCCGCTGGCGCGGCCGCCCTGAACCAGTGGTGGGAGCGCGGGCATGATGCGCTGATGAAGCGCACCCGCAGCCGTCCGCTGCCCGCCGGGCGCATGCTGGCCGGCGACGCGCTCTTTGTCGGGGTCCTGCTCTCCGTCTGCGGGGTGGCCTGCCTGGTCATCTTCGTCAACACGCTCTCCGCTGTGTTGGCTGCCGCAACGATCGTTTTTTACATCTTGGTTTACACCCCGCTCAAGCGCATCACCCCGTTCAACACGATCGTCGGGGCCGTGCCGGGCGCGCTGCCGCCGCTCATCGGTTGGACCGCGGCGCGCGGCTCGGTCAATGCGGAAGGCCTCACCCTCTTCGCCATCCTCTTCCTCTGGCAGATGCCGCACTTCCTCGCCATCGCCTGGCTCTACCGCGGCGACTACGCGCAGGCGGGTTTCCGCATGCTCTCCGAGGGCGACGAGGACGGGCTGGTCACCGGACGGCAGGCCGTGATCTATGCGCTGGCCTTGCTCGCCGTGAGTCTTCAGCCCTCGGTCTTCTTCGGCTACTCGGCTGTCTATTTCTACGGTGCCCTGCTCCTCGGCGGCGGGTTTGTCGCCTTGGCCGGGCGTTTCGCCTGCAGCGGCGGCTCGGTCCCGGCCGCCCGTGCCCTCTTCCTCGGGTCCATCGCCTATTTGCCGCTGCTGCTGGGCCTCATGGTCCTGGCCCGCTGAATGAAGGCCCCCGACGCCCAGACCCGGCGGGCTAACCGCCTTCTGCTGACGGGCATCGCCGTTTTTGCCGTGCTGCTCTGCGCGGTGGTCATTTTATGGAAAGCTTTTTCATGATCAGGCTTTTCCCCCGACGAAACTCCCTGTAACAACATTCCGCACATGAGCACTGCCACCCTGGCCGCCCACGACGAAACACATGTCCCGCCGCGCACGGCGATTTTCGGCATGACCATCTTCCTCGCTTCCGAGGCCATGCTCTTCGCCGGCCTGATCGGCGGCTACATCGTCCTGCGCCTGAGTTCCGCCGCCTGGCCCCCCGATCCGACGTCCCCGCATCTGCCCGTGGTTCTGACCGGGATCAACACCGTGTTCCTCATCAGCAGCAGCTTCACCTACCATGCGGCCGAGGTCGCGGTGAAGAAGGGCAAAAGCGGGCTCGGTTGGCTCTTCTTGACCCTCCTCCTCGGCGGCACCTTCCTCGGTATCCAGGCCTACGAATGGACGCACCTCTACCATGAGGGCCTGTGGTTCAACAAAGGCGGGGCCTTCGGGTCGTCCTTCTTCGTCCTCACCGGCTTCCACGGCCTGCACGTGGCCATGGGTGTGCTCATGATCCTGGTGGCGTTCTTCCGTCAGTTGGGTGGCGCCTACACCGCGCAGAACCACACCTACCTGATCCTCACCGGCATGTATTGGCACTTCGTTGATGTTGTCTGGGTCTTCCTCTTCACGGTTCTTTACCTCATCTGAGGCCTCATGACCCCCGAGCCCTCGGAGGATGCCGTGGCCAGCCGGATGCACCGGCTGGGCTGGGCGGGCGCGTTTCTGGTCTTTGTCCTCGCCGTGACCATGGGCTACTCGCTCTGGCGCGGTGCCGAGCGCCGCGAGGTGGTCAACCTCCCCGTCCTGCGCGCCGTGCCGGATTTTTCCCTCACCGATCAAACCGGCAACACCGTCTCGAAAGAGAGCCTGCGCGGCAAAATCTGGATCGCTGATTTCTTCTTCTCCCGCTGCCAGGGCCCTTGCCCGCAGCTGACCGCGCGGATGGCGGAAATGCAGAAAGCGCTGGCCAAGGCCCCCGGGGTCAAACTGGTCTCGGTCACGGTCGACCCGGCCTACGACACCCCGGAGGTCCTGCGCAAATACGGCGAGGAATTCCAGGCGGACCCCGAGCGATGGAAATTTCTCACCGGCGACCCCGCGGTCGTCAAGCAGCTGGTCCGCGAGGGTTTCATGCAGATGCTGGCCGAGGAGCCCGACGGGGAGCCCGTCCATGGCACGACCTTCGTCATGGTTGACGGAAACGGCATGGTCCGCGGCGTCTACATGCTCGAAGATCCGGACCTGATTTCGAAGATGCTCCTCGACGCCGGCAACCTCCTGCGCGAGCAGGGCCAGGGCTGACGACTGCAATGACGCGCAAGAACGGCCGCGCTCAGCGCGGCTATTTCTTGTCGCTGTCGATTGCTTTGTTGGCAGCTTCACTATCTGTATTCGCTACGAGTTTGTATAACCTCAATGTGCTTGGAGAAGGCAGCGGAGGCTTTCGTGGGTGGTCGCGGTTAGGTTCCAGTGTTTCCCACTGAAGAATGAAGCGTGCGGCCTGGTCGCTGGAATCGCCCATATCTTCGGCTCTCCGGATACGCATCCCTTCAAACTCACTCTGAACTTGATTGATTTGTTCTGGATAATCCGGAACAACGGCTATTGTCTTCATCAGGGGTTGCAGCGTCTGCTCATCTATGAACACACGCCCGCTTCCATAGTCGCAATGCTGGAAAGTCATGGTAAGGACGCCAGGTTCCACCCGGCTTAGTCCGCTGATACTGATGCCGATAAACCCCATTGTTCCGCCACCGCTAAACTTAATGGGTTTGTCCCATTCAGTTAGGCGGTAGACCCTCCATTCTCGGTTTTCAGGGCGGGCGGCATAAATCTGCATGTTGCCGTCAGCATCGGCCTTGTGATAAGTGAGGATTGGTCGATTGTTCGCGTCGAAGAATAGCTTCTGACATCCGTTGATGATGCCGCCACCGCTAGGAATCGGGTCAACCCATAACTTCTCTTCTCCCAGTGTCAACGGCAGTGCCACCTTGTCACCAAAAAAAGTTTCCCAATTGAGAAGGTCCTTGCTTCGGGCATGGCTGAGGTGATGGTTGGTGGCACAGTCCGGCGAATCGCGCCAGACCCAGACGACATGGAACCAGCCGTCCGGTCCACGGATCGGACCAAGCGGATAGGCGTTGCGTTTCCCTTCTCCGTCAAACAAGGGAGACTGAAGCAGCCGTAGCCAAACTCGCTCTTGGGCGTTATACTTGTTATAGACGTTAATACCATTACCGGAGCCGCCATGGCGGTAGGTAAAGATCAAATCGCCATTGTGATCCTTCAGGAAGTGTGGATAGGTCACACGGTTCTCCAGTGTGCCGGTCATCGACAATGCTTTGAGGGTTGTGATATCCCTTGCCTTCTGGGTGCGGAAATAAATGAGAGGCACGCCATGCATGTTCCCCGACACATGCAGATGTCCGTCGTTATCGACTGCCATCGTGATAGAGTTGTGGGAGTCCCATCCTACCTTTGAGGGAAGGGTCTGATATTGCCATTGATCGGAGTTCATTTTCCGAGAGGCCACAGTCATTTGCCGATCCTTGTCAAAATAAGCTACATACTGCCGATCACCTTCCGTCAATAGGCTGAAGGGGACGGGAAATCCGGATGGCACTTCGGCAATGTCCCATGACTGTTCAACCTTCCAGCGCGAAAACATATTATCTTCTCCGAATGCGAATCCTGCGACAATGATGCACATTGTAGGAACAAATACTATCGATTTTGCGATCATTTCATTTTTCCCCGCCAACGTTGCGCATCACTCACCGAAGGAGCCTAAGCGACTGAAGGTTGAGTGCATGCGCCTTGTTCGATCTTTATATTTCCAGAATCTTGTTGTCCGCCCTTGCCTTTCGGAATGAATCGAAATCCTTTAGTGGACTATCTTTAACAATGCCAAGAATACCTCCAAGTGCGGTATCCATTGCATGTTCGTTCTTGGTCTCGACAGCTTGGTGCAGGATATCAAAAAGCCCTTGTAGTGCTTCCTTCCGTTCGGCAAAGCGCGCCTTGAAATATTCAAGAATGATCTCCTTTTCCGATTCGATCAGCTTAACTGCAACATCTCGCTTTGCCGCAATCCGCTCCCTCTCCGATTTCTGCTCTGAAGCTGTCTTTAGGAAGCTGACATACTCCCTAACGACTTCCAGTGGATTGAGATTCTGGACGACATATTTTCCTCCGGCTCCGAGATGTTTGACGACATTGAAGCCTGCATTCGGGATAGGTGGCTTCGGCATAATCAGACGATCTTTCCTTCTTTGTCTAAAATCGCAACCTCCAAAAGCTGACCCAAGGAGACTGCAACCTTAGCGACCATGTAAGCGTCTTCCTCGGTATCAGGAGTAGAAATCGACAGGAGGTGTTCAAGCTCACTTTGCACTTTGAGTGTGGTTTCCTTCAATTCGGCCACACGCGCAAGAACGGCGTCCAATGCGCCGACAAGCTTCCACTTGTTCGCCTCATCAATATCCATTTCGGAAATATGGCGTTCAACTTTATTCTCGATGTCGCCTGCCTTTGCGTGGGCAAAGAAGCTGGCAACCAAAATTGCCGGCCCTACAACCAATCCTCCAAGAACCATCGTTCCGGCCGCAACCCCACCACCGCCCGCGGCAATCGTTCCGCCTCCTAACCACGCCAGTGTCGCGTTTGTGGCTGCTGCTCCTGAAAGGGTTCCAATAGCTGCGCCAGTCCCCGCACTTCCGAGAGTCCCCACGAGACCATACACCGCAGCCGAAGTAGCAACGCCGGAAAGGGCCGAAGATGCGACTCCGCCAAGAATCTCAACGGCATGAATCGATGCTGTCCTCCACCCGACCAACTGCTCAGCGGTAATATTGCACTTCTCAAAAAGTTCTCGATCTTTCAGCTTGGCTTTTTCGAGAAACGAAACTGCTTTGCCGAGAGTGACGACCGCTTCGAGTCGGATTTTCCCGAGTTCTTGAAACTGCTGAGACGCATACCGATGCTTTTCCTCGCATTGTTCCATCGCTTCCTCATATCGCTTACGGCGGGATTTATATTTGTTTTGCGCATCGTTCATGCGACCCGCTGCGAAGGCAGCACTGACTACACCGACTACGGCGCAGCCACCCGCGACGACTCCCCAAACAATTAGTGGTAGTGGCATAGTGGATTTATATTTCTATCGAACGTCCGCGATGAGGTATCCCTGCTTGCTTCTGGCGCAGAGGGTGCGCAAGCAGCCTCTGTGACAGAAGTGCCGAAGGCACAGGGATTAACTCCATCGCTTCGTTCGGCCTATTTCTCTGTAGCATCATCAACATCGC
>JBGSSV010000134.1:0-6343 GCA_041736875.1 Chthoniobacterales bacterium
CGGCGCGCGGTGCGGAGGCCACTGACTCGGCCCATTGCCGGGCGGGGTCCTGCTGCCATTGGCTCAGGTGGGCAAAAGCGAAGCCACCGGCGGTTGCAACCCAAAGAAGAGGCGCACCGCCGCGAAGGAACGCGGCGGTCAGTGCGGCCAGCGCGAGGACAAGCACAAGTCGCGTTCCGGACGACAGGTATTCAGCCGCGAGGATGCCGACGACGGCGGCAAGAGCCAGGCCGACCAGCGGGAGGCGGGGCAGGATGCGTCCGGCCATGCGGCGCTCCTATTGCCCGCTGAATTTGAGCAAGGCAAGCTCGGATCGTTGGTCCTCGTCGAAGTAAAAACGCACCGCCCCATCCCGCCCGCGCAAATCCTCGGGCACCGCGCTGCTGGCCCGCCGCGAGTGGATCTGGTGCAGCCCCGGTTGCGCCCGATGGTAGGGCGCGCCCCAGGCCTCGATCAGGCGGCAGTTCGCGCAGTGCAGAGCGAAGTATTCCTCCATGGCCTCGCGGCCGAGGATGTTGAACTCCACGCTGTCGAGCAGTTCAACGGTTTCGTAATCGAAAAAATCCAGCGGATACAATCCGCGGTGCGGGAGGTGATGCCACCGGCCGGGACGCGCCCCGAGGCGGACGCGCGGATCGTGCCCGGCCACGCGGCTGCGGAACGACAGGGTGTTGAGGGAGAAAATGAGCGGTGCGGAAAGGCCTGCTTCGACGGTGACAAAAACATGATCGTTGTTCTCGTCCCGGGCCGAGTCTTCCACAGTGAAGCCCGCCACGGTGCCGACAACCCGCACCAGCGGGGTGGCCGGGAAGGCTACCCCGTGGACTGTGGGTGCTTGGGGGCGCCGCTTAATTGAAGGAGAACGGGCTGTAGAGATTCTCCTCGTAGGAGGAGTTGAAAAATGTGTCGGCTTGGGGCGGCGCGTAGGCAAACGGCGCCTCGAGATTGTAGCGGTCGTCGGTGTAATACGGATGCTTCTGCGACGTGGCTTTCGGCCCCTTGGTGTAGTAGTCGGTCGACCGCTGCATGTAGTTGAGCAGCGGGTCGGATGCTCCGGCCGCCCGCAACTTGGTCACGTCGGCCCGGCTCAGATGGTAAGCCTTGCGGGTGCTCTGCATGTAACTCACGAGGCCCGGCCCCGGCACACCCTTCTTCACGCACTCGGCCACCTGATCCACGGTGAGCGGCAGCCCCTCGCGCACCTTGAAGGCCGTGGCCGACGAAACCCCGCGCGAGGTGAACTCGTTGAGAATTTTCGGATCGACTTGCGGTGAGGATGGGATGGTGGCGCAGCCGACGAGGCCGAGAAGGAGGAGGAGAAATGAGGGCTTCATGTCTCTTCATCGTGGCCCTCCGCTCTGGCCGAGGCAAATGCAAACTCAGGGCGAAGCCTCCTGTCCCCCCCAAAAAGAATTGGTCTCGTTCGCGCAAACGCGCTCGCGCTTCGTCGCGAAGGTGCGTAGAAGAGCGCGAGGTTTCTCCCCATATGAATTCGCCCGATTCTGGTCGCCATTGGTCCGGTCTTTCCCGGATGTGTCTTCTCCTCGTCGGCGTGCTGGCCTCTGCGGGATGCACGGCCCTGGAAGATTATCAAGCGCGGGTGAAAAACTCCGGCCAAGCCGCGCAGATCAAGGCCCAGCACACGGCGTTCCGCTCGCAAGAGGGATGGCGTAAAATGACCTACCGCCAGGCGGACCTGCTGGCCAAAGCCACGGCGCAAAACTCGGCGGTGGAAATCTCCCTGCGCGAACAGCGCGGCCTGCTTCTCGTCGATGGTGCCATCGCGATGGATTTTCCCGTGGCCACGGGAAAATCCAGCCACCCGACGCCGAAGGGCTCCTACAAGATCCTCGACAAAAAGCAGGACTACGCTTCGAACCTTTACGGGCGCATCATTTCCGCGACCGGCGAGACGGTGGTGTCTGATGCCGACACCCGCGAGGACATCGTGCCGGAAGGCGGCCGCTTTGCCGGAGCCAAAATGCCCTACTGGATGCGTATCACCCCGACCGGTGTGGGCATGCATGTCGGCTACGTTCCCGGCCGTCCCGCCTCGCACGGTTGCATTCGTTTGAAAAAAGATGTGGCCGTCGAGTTGTTCAAGATTCTGGCCATCGGCTCACCGGTGACGGTCGATTCTTTCTGCGCCTCGCTCGGGGGTCCGGTGGGTTTGGAGAGTGTGGTCGTGGGTGAAGTGACCGCGCCAGCGCGCCGGCCACGGGCCAAGCCGAAACCGACTCCTCCGGTCGCGCCCGTCGCGCCTGCTCCGACGCCTGACCCCGCTCCCGCGCCGCCGGCTTCGCCCGATTCGGGTGGAGCACCGGCGCCTGCCGCTTGATCCACTGGAACCACATCACTCTCCAGGCGCGTGGCAGGGTGAATTTCCCAGGTAGTCAATCTGCACATGGCCGCCGTGCCAGGTGATTTCGGTGTAGCTGACGGTTTTTGCGTCCGGACGGTGCATGCAGATGGAGTAAGGCCCACGTTCCGGGGCATGGGAAGCATGCAGACGACGGGCCCACCCAAGCGTTCCCACGTCTGTTGCCTTCACGGCCTCCGCGGCTGCGGCGGTCCGCGCGGTGATCACGCCCGGTTCATCGAAAGCGGATGAAAACCAGTGCGCTGTTTGCCAGGCAAAGCCGGCGCGGAAGAGATTCTGTCCATTCCAGGAGAATTCACGTGCTTGGCGCACCATCGGGTCCCAGGCGAGCAGGCGGAACGGGTTGATCCGGTCGAGATCGCTTGCTGTGAGGTCCTGATCGACCACCGACAGATCGGGCAAACGAAGCAGGCGGGGTATGAGGTGGCCGCGGCTGACGCAGCCGGGCCGCTGCGGATGGCCGTAGGAGTTGAGGAGGGCAAGCGCAAGGCCGCGCGAGTTGATGCCGATCCAGGTGCCTCCTCCCGGTTCGGAGGGATACCAAGCGGAAAGCTGGCCGCACTGATGGAGCGTCGGAGGAAGAGCCAATGGTCTTGTCCGCTGCTCGTCCCGGTTCATGGCCAGACTAAAGCCATCTGTCCCGGCCAAAAAGGAGAGCGTGCACATGGAAGTGATCAGTCAGCGATCGAACGATGGCGCGAACGTCGGCGGTAGGAAAGCCATTCACGCCCCAGAGTCATCGCCGGGGTCGGCCGGTGGCCGCGCTGGCGGTTGGTCCGCCCCACGGCGAAGACGAGGCGCCATTGTTCGCAAAGAATCGCGTAGGCCCGGCCCAGCGAATGGGAGGCGTCGTAGGCGTTGGTGGCCTCGGACGCGGCGCCGTTCAATTCGAGAATTTTGAAGTTCCGCCCTCGCGCCAAATCCGCTTGTGCGGCATAGCGCACGTCATAGCGTCCGATGAAAAAGCCGTCCAATCGCCGCGATATGGCATCGATGGTTTCCGTCAACTCCGGCGTGATGAACTCCGTGCCATCGCGAAAAATGCAGCCCTGCGCATGGTTGCCGGCCTCGACGATGCGCACGGTCTCCCCGGGCGCGGGAACGCGGTCCCGTTGCGCGTCCAACCGACGCAGATACACCCCGGCCAGCAAGCGCGCGCGCGGGTCGGCTCGCACCAGATCCTCGACGGAACTCACACCGTCCCCCCGCAGCACGGGAAAAATCTTCAACGTGATCGCAAAAATCTGTCCACGAGTTTCCCCCGGGAATCGGTAGTAAAAAATGCCAGCCTCCTCCGGCCCGGGCAAATACTCTTGCGCGACCATGGGCTCGGGATTTGCAGCCAGGTAGTCCTCGGCCTGTCGGGCTGTGCGCGCAATGCGGAAGCCGCTGCCCCGCTGGCCCACATCCGGCTTGAGGACCACAGGGAACTCGAGTCGGTGGTCCTCCATCCCGTCGATCAGTGCCGTCTTCCGCGCCTCCGGCGTTCCTTGTTGGATGAGAAATCCCCGAGCAACCCACTCGGGGCTCGTTCGCTCAAGGTCAAGCAACGTGGCCATTTTGGATTCCCCGATGATTCCTCCGGTGAACATTCCGGGGTTGGCGCAGGTCGGCAGAGTCAGGCTGCGATGCCGGAGCGCAAGGAGCAGCACCCAACCAAGCACGGGCAGGTAGAACAGCCAGACCGGCCAGAATTCCCACTGCCCCCACCGCGCAAGCGTCTGCGAGCGGCTGAGGCAGCGGGCGACCGCGTTGCGTTTCCAATACAGGATGGCCAGCAGCACAATCGTCCCGGCGGCGAGGGCTGTCGGGAGGCGCCCCATTTCAAGCAACTTGGCGGCGGCGGTCCCGGCCTTCCACACGATGCTTAGAAGGAGGGAAACCCAGACAAGGGCGAGCAGTCCAGTGATCGTGGCGAAGCGTCCAAAGGGCATTCGCAACAACCCGGCCGCAAGGTAGGTCGGTAACCTCGTCCCCGGCACCATCCGGCAAAGGACGAGAGCGAACCAGCCCCGGCGATGAAACCACTCCTGGCTGCGTTGCAATCGCCTCGCGGCTTCGTCTCTTCCCCGCAGGAGGCGCTCGGCCAGCGGGCGGCCGAATCCGCGGGCCAAGCCGTAAAGGCCGAGGTCGCCGATCCAGACCCCGAGGAACGACGCAAGGAAAGCGGTGGGCCAAGCCATGTGGCCCGTGTGGGCGAGCACGCCCGCGGTCACGACCGCCGTATCTTCCGACACGAGGGTGAACAAAGCGATGGAAAGGCCGGTCAGCCCTTCCCCGATCATGAAGCCAGGACGGGTGGATTGGTCACCCGGGCAGCCACCGTTGAGGGCGCGACGCCGAAGTTGCCCGCCAGTGGTTGACCCAGCAGGCCGCAAATCACGCGGATCAGCGCGTAATGGTGCACCGCGTGCATGACGCAAAAGATTGCCTCCCGTCCCGCAGTGGACCGGGTTCCGCCGCTCGCGCCTCTGCCGTAACATGCCAGCGTGCGCACGTTGATGTTGCGGTCGGACCAGCCAGCCGGAAGGAGCTCGAGCAGTTCCGTCAATCGCTGCGTTTCCGCCACCGCGGCCACGCGGTCCGATTCGATCTCGGTGCCCCGCACGCGACGATCATAGTCCACCACGCCCGCGTGCTCGGCCTCCAGCAGACTGCGGAAGTGATCGAGCGTGTGACGGTAGTGGCCTCCGACCGAGGCGTTCATCACGGCGGGCACGCACCGGCCATAGGTCTCGTCGTCCAGCATGTCCAACAAGTCTTCGCCCTCGCGAAGACACTGCCTCATGGAGTCGACGGCGTTCACTTGACCAGAAACTTTCCGATCACCGGGATACGCCCCCGATCCAGCCAGAGCAGGATCGAACAACTGGCGGCGACGACCAGGGCCAACCCGAAAAGCAGACCGCCGTCGTTCTGCACGACGATGCCGAGAACCGTCAGGTGGCTCATGATGGCACCGCCCATGACTCCAAGGGCCAGTCCCGCACCGAGCCACGTGCAGCGCGGAACAAAGAGAAGGATGGCGGCCAGCAACTCGGCCACGCCCGAGCCGATGCGGCCCCACGGTTCGAGCCCGACCTTGGTGAAGATGTAGACCGACTCGGGCGCCGCGGTGAACTTGAAGAGGAGGGTTTGCAGCAGGATCGCCGCCGCGACCAGCCGGCAGATCCAGCTGACGATGGAAATGGTTCGTGAGGTCATTTCTTGATCCCGGCGGCGACTTTGGGCCAGTTGGCGTCGGCCTTGGCCAGATTGCCCGTGGTGTCCTTGGCGAATTTGTCCCGAACGCCCTTGCTGTATTGCAGCAGGAGGCGCCCGTCGACGATTTGGAAAGCTTCCGGATCAACGGATGCGGTGTAGCCCTGCGAGACCGCCCACGCACAGTAGCCGCCGAATTGCGGTGCGTATTTGGCCGGACTGGATTCGAAGACCGCCTTGTTTCCCGCCGAGGAGAAACGGTAGGTCACGCCTTCAAAGGCGGCCGTGAGCTGCGGGTCGCCCTTCACCGCTGCCGCCCGGGTGAAGTAAGCCACGGGGTCATAGCCCTTGAGACCGAGTCCAGATTTGTCGGTGTTGGCGGCATTCTGGGCCGTCACGCACAGCGTGGTGGCCAGGAGGACGAGGGCGAGAAGTAGTAGGTTTTTCATCGATAGTCAGTCGGCCCTGCCTCCTCATCCTTACGCTCCAGCTCAATAATTTTGCAAGGCCTCACGAATCTTGGCTCTGGCCTCATCGGAGAGATGCTCCGAACCCTCTCGGGCTTCGCGCTCCGCCAGTCGCCGGACCAGATGGTGGATCATTTGCAACTGCTCGCGATAGCTGTATCCTGCCAGCCGATTTGGGAATAATTGACAACGAGTTGAGAAACTCCTCGTCCGGCACCCCGCTCTGCACGCCGCCGGCATAGCGGCTGCAGGCTCTGTGCCTCAGGCTTGCAGGTAGAGGAATGACGCCCCGGCG
>JBGSSV010000170.1:0-3834 GCA_041736875.1 Chthoniobacterales bacterium
CGGCCCCGGTCGCGGCTGCCGCTCCTCGCCCCGCCATGGCACCTCCTGCGGCAGTCAAACCTGCCGGGTCCGCCGACGCAGCGAAAAAGGAAACCTCGAAAGTGACCGTCGCTCCGCCGAACCGCCCAGCCCCGCAGGCCACGGTCAAGATCGGCAGCGCCGCACCTGCCGTGAAGCCGGAAGCCTCGATCAAGCCCGCCGCGGCCGAAGAATCAGCCGAGGCCTCCGCCCCCGACCAACTCACGGGCCTCCTCGCCATTGCCGCCACCGTGGTGGCTCTTGCCGCGCTGGGTGTGCAACTGTGGATGTTCCTCTAATCCTCACCACCAAACCAAACCAACCAACCACACCATGGCCAGCGCAAACGTCCTGCAACTCACCGACTCCACCTTCGATACCGAGATCAACAAGGGGGCGACGCCCATCCTGGTGGATTTCTGGGCTCCGTGGTGCGGTCCCTGCCGCATGATTGCGCCCATCCTCGACAAGATCGCCGATGCCACCGTCGGCCAAGCCGTCGTGGCCAAGGTCAACGTCGATGAGGCTCCCGGGGTGGCCAGCCGTTTCGGCGTCTCCTCGATTCCCACCCTGCTCTTCTTCAAGAACGGCGAGGTGCGCGAGCAGGTCGTCGGACTGCAAGGCGAGGCCGACTTGACCGCAAGGCTCGAGGCCTTGATGTAGTCGAGGGTGGAAGGATGAGGGTTGAGGGAGACGAAGGTCCCCCGTCTCTCGGCCTTGAGACCCGCGGTCCCCAGCGACCCGCACTGGCCGGTGCGCTGGCCCGCGAGACCAGTCGACTCGCCCGCGAGGCCCATCTCTACCTCGGCACGTCCTCGTGGAAATACGAGGGCTGGCTCGGGCAGGTCTATGACGAGCAGCGTTATCTGGTCCGCGGACGCCTCTCGCGCAAAAAATTCGAGTCCGCCTGCCTCGAGGAATACGCCGGGGTTTTTCCCGCCGTCTGCGTGGACGCCGGCTACTACCGCTTTCCTACCGCCGCATACCTCGAGGGCCTCGCCGGCCAAGTGCCGGAGGGCTTCCGCTTGTGCTTCAAAGTCACCGACGAAATCACGGTGAAAACGTTTCCCCGCCTCGACCGTTTCGGCGACCGGGCCGGACGGGACAACGCCAACTTCCTCAACGCACAACTATTCGCCGACGCCTTCCTCGCTCCCCTCACCCCGCACCACGCGAAGGTCGGCCTGCTCATTTTTGAGTTCTCGGCCTTTCATCCCTCACACTTCCCCCGCGGGCGGGATTTCGTCTCCGCGCTGGAGCATTTCCTCGCCCGGCTTCCTCATGGCTGGTCCTACGGTGTGGAGGTGCGCAACGCCTCGCTGCTGCGGACGGAATACTTCGAGGTGCTCCATCGTCACGGCGTCGCCCACGTCTTCAACAGCTGGACCAAAATGCCCCCGGTCGCGGAGCAGATGCAAATGGCGGGCGCCTTCACCACCGATTTTTTCGCCGCCCGCTTCCTCCTGCGACCCGGGCGCGCCTACCAGCAGGCGGTGGAACAATTTTCGCCCTACCGCGAAACGCAGGAGCCCAATCCGGAGGCGCGAGCAGCTTTGAAATCCCTCATCCATCGCAGCCGCCAGGCCGCCAGCAGCCGCCCATCCTACGTTTTCGTCAACAACCGCCTCGAAGGCAACTCGCCCAACACCATCGCGGCTGCGTTGGCGATTGGCTGATTTTGATGGCGCAAATGGCCTGCGGGCGGGTCATCTCCCGGGTGGGTGAGCAACCAGGACTGTCGGCAGGTTTCTCCGCCTGAGCTTGACCTCCTACGAAGCATCCGGCGGCAACAGGAACCGCAGCGCCGCCGGCAACCGCTTGGCCCAGGCCTTTTCGTTGTGCTCGTCCCCCTCGCCGGGATTCCACAAGAAGTCCACCCCTTCGATCCAACCCTGTTTGACCAACGCCTCGCGCACAGCCAGAGCATCGTTCCAGTAATCCCCCCGCGTGTTCCCCTTCTCCAGCGTTCCCATGTCCATGTAGATACGCAATGCCTCCTTTTTCTTTCCGCCGAGCACGGCCGCCATGAAGTTCGGACTCGTCCAGAACGCCGGAGAGAAAACGCCCACCGCCCCGAACGCGTCGGTCTCAAGGCCGAGCCATAGCGAGACGAGCCCACCCATGGACGAGCCGGCTGCCACGGTGTTGGCCGCATCCGGCAACGTCCGAAACTTCGCATCAACCGCCGGCTTGACCCGGCCGAGAAGAAATTTCCCGTAGCGGTCGCATTGACCTTCCGCCTTCGCCGCACTCCGCGGATTCACATCGCCCGGAGGCTGGTATTCCGTGACGCGTGCATTGCCCCCGTCGGCCGGATTGTTCCCCACCGCCACCATGATGGCTTTGCGCATCCGTCCGGCCGTCATCTCCTCCACCGCGGCATCCTCCGCGAACCAGCAACCGAACGGGCCGCCCGGACGGAACACATTCTGCCCGTCGTGGAAATAGATCACGGGATACCACTCATCGCCCTCATCATACCCCGGCGGCAGCCAGACCCTGACCTCGCGCGGGGGAATGGCCGGGTCATCCGACTCGATGAACATCGTTTCGATGCGCCCGGCCGCGGCGGCATGGCCGATGGTCAACAAAAGCAAACCGAGTCCCCCGCACAAACTCTTCCTCATCCCTCCTCTGTGTCCTGCCCGGCCTTGGCGGTCAATCCCCATCGCGCGCAAAAGATTGACCTCCTCCCTCGTCCCGCGTGGCATGACGTCGCATGAACCCGTGGATTCTCGCCGCCCGTCCCCGCACGCTCGGGGCGGCGGTCATCCCGGTGGCGGCAGGCACGGCTCTCGCTTTTGCGGCCGGCCACTTTGATGCGCTGATCACCGCCCTCATTGCGAGCTGCGCAATCCTCATTCAGATCGCGACCAACTATTTCAACGACGCGCTCGACCATGCCAAAGGCGCCGACACAGCCGAGCGCCTCGGTCCGGTGCGCGTCACCGCCGCGCGACTCCTGCCGGCCCGCCGCGTGATGGCCGGCGGCTTCGCTTGCCTCGTCCTCGCCGCGCTGTTGTCCGTGCCGCTGCTCGTCGCAGGCGGTTGGGTCATCCTCTCCATCGGGGCCGCTTCGCTGCTCTGCGCCTACCTCTACACCGGTGGACCATTTCCGCTCGCCTACCTCGGACTCGGCGAGATTTTCGTCACACTTTTCTTCGGCGTGATCGCCGTGGCCGGCACATTTTATCTCAGCGCCGGCGGATTCTCGTCCGCCGCGCTCCTGGCCGGTCTCCAAATCGGCCTGCATGCCAGCGTCCTTCTCGCCGTCAACAACCTCCGTGACCTCGCGGGCGACCGCGTGGCGGGCAAGCGGACTTTGGCAGTCCGCTTCGGCCTGGGCTTTGCCCGGAGGGAAAACGCCGCGCTGGTCCTCGCGCCTTTTCTTCTCGGACTCGCCTGGCTGCCGCTCGGCTATTTCTGGGCTTTCATGCTGCCGCTCTTCACCCTGCCCTTGGCTCACTGGCTGGCGCGGGCTTGCCTGAGGGCCGAACCCGACCGCTCGGTCAACCAGTTGCTGGGGCAGGCTGCTGCGCTGCATGCTGCCTTCGGCCTGGCCCTTGCGATCGGATTCCTGCTGCCGTGAAGATCGGGATTCACCGCTACGAGTTGACGCCGGGCCCTGATCTCGCCCGCGCCGCCGCCACGGCGCGGCGCGGCGCGCTGCTCAAGGTCGACTTTGCCGACGGCACCACCGGCTATGCCGATCTGCATCCGTGGACCGAGTTCGGTCATGCCCCGCTCGAGACCCAGCTTTTTTCAGTCGGCACCAAACACCCGGAACCGCTGGCGCAGTTGGCCCTGCGTCACGCG
>JBGSSV010000180.1:0-146594 GCA_041736875.1 Chthoniobacterales bacterium
GCGCGCAGAGCGGGGCGAAGTCGGTTGCCGATGCCATGGGCAAGGCCGCGCGCGCCGGGACATTGTCCGGAGGACTGATCGCGGAGTTCGATCAAATGGGCGCGAGTGCGGCCGTCGATGCTTCCCTCATCGACATGTGCGGCGACCCGCAATTCGGCGATAGCGTCTTCCGCCTGACCCGCGACCGCCTGAGCCGCCGTGGAGTCGCAGGGGCCGAAGCGCTGGCCACCGCCCACCAACGCGCCACCGCCGTCGCCCCCAACGGATCGGCCGTGGTGGCCTACGCACGCTACCTCCTCCTCATCGGTGACATCGGTAAAAACGGAGTCCTCGCTGCGGGCCAGCCTGCGCCGGACAAACTGGTGGTTGACCCGGCGGAGACCGCCAAGTCCGTGCAAGACGCGCCCGCCGACGAAACCGTCCGCGCCACGCACGCTCTGGCCCTCGTCCAGGCTGGCCGCGGAACCGAGTCCTTCGGTGTGTTCGACGACATCACGATCTTCTTCAACCGCCTCCCGCCGCCCATGCAAGCCGTCCTCACCGCGGCAGCCAGCGCCTCGGATGAACCGGCTCTCGCCGGGGAGATGCGGAAAAAAATCACGTCCGATGCTCTGCTGCCGAGCGAGCAGAAACTTCTTCTTTCCCTCCCAGTTCCTTGATTGTTCGCTGATGTGTCACGCGCGCCCGCCCCTTGACAAAAGGCACGAATGCGTGGTCTTTGCCGGGGTGCTTCCCTCCCTGCTGCGTCTGTTGATCTTACTGCTCGTGTCGGCCGCCTCCGCCGCAGGTCAACTCGTGTTCGGCGACTGGGGCTACACCAACATCTCGCAGGGGCGCCCGCCGACGAACCTGACCGTCGCCGTGATCACGAATTACATCGGCGCCCCCGGGATCGCGACCGTTCCAGCGCTGATCGGCACAAACCAGGTGCGCACCGTCGGCGGCGGGAGCGCCTCGATCGATCCGCAATCGCGGCTCACGGGCATCGTTCTGCCGGACAGCGTGACCACCATCGGGCAGTTCGCCTTTTACGGATCCACCAACATCGCCAGTGTCACGTTCGGGACCGGGATTCTTACTATTGATTACGCGGCTTTCGGCGAGAGCGGGCTCACCTCGGTCACGGTTCCCGACAGCGTCACCACGCTCGGCACCTATGCGTTTTACAAAATGCCGAGGCTCACCAACGCCACGTTTGGCAGCGGGATCACCAACATCGGACTCGCCACTTTTTCCGATAGCACCAACCTCCGCAGCGTCGCGCTTCCTCCGGGTCTGAAAGCCATTGGCGAATACGCTTTCGCCAACAACCGCGCCTTAACCAATACGGCTATCCCACTCGGAGTCACGAACATCGGTCGGTCCGCCTTCGGCGGGTGCACCAATTTGCTCGCCGCCGTCATTCCCGACGCCGTCCTGAGCATCGGGCGGGAGGCATTCAAGGAGTGCGCGGCCATGACCAACATCGTTCTCGGCGCCGGCGTAACCAACATCGCGTTCGGTGCGTTTGCCTACTGCGACGGCTTGGTCAGCGTCGCCATGCCGCCCGGCGTGACCAATGTGGTGGGTGGACTCTTTTACCAAAGCGCCTCGCTGCAGAGTGTCACGTTCGGTTCCGGGGTGGTGAGCATCGGCGACTTCGCCTTGGGCGACTGCCCATCCCTGCGCAGTGTCCTGTTCAAAGGCAATCCGCCCGTGCTTTCCGGAGTGGAGCAGAATGTTTTCGGCAACTCGACCAATGCCGTCTTCGTCATGCCCCAAGCGAGCGGGTGGGGAGCAACTTTCGCAGGACGTCCGACGATGTTCTTCATGCCCCAAGCCGCTGCTGTGGCTTCCTCGGAAAGCACCTTCAGCTTCGCGTGGACGGGCACGGGGGATATCGCGATGGATGTCCAGCGCCGGACTTCGCTGGTCGACGGCGTTTGGTCCAACATCGCCACCGGCGTGACGGCAGGAGTTTTCGTCGATCCGGCCACACCGGAAGGGAGTGGCTATTACCGTGCAATTTTGCCCTGAATGATCGCTTCTCCGCGCTGAACTACCTTCAAGCGGCATTAATCTCTGTAGAATCCTATAATCACCCTTGCCTGCCTGCGCAAATTGACGCATCTTCTCACTGTTATGAACTATGCCCGTCTCACTTCAGCAATGTTGGTCGGCGTTTTCGCGCTGATCGTCCTCGCTTCCTCGGCCCAAGCGCAGCGCACCCCGCGTGGCACTGTCACCCCACCGCCGCCAGGTCCGCCCGTGGCCAGCAAGCTCTAGTCTGCAGCGGTCGCGACGACCGACCCCGCGACATATTCCATGAAAATGCGCACTCTTGCCGCGCTCGTCGTTGCTGTCGCCACGGCTTCGCTCCACGCGCAGACCACCATCGTCAATTACTCCACCGGCGGGACCAACGTCCCCGGCTACACCGGATACTTCAACACGAGTGACGGTTGGACCGGCGGTGGAGCGTTTTGGGAAGGCCAGCAAGGCTGGACTGGCAATGGCGCTGGGTCGGACAGTGTTGAAGCCCTGACGGGCTTCACGCCTGGAGGGGCCAACGACAACAGTGGCACATTGGGCCTCTACCCGAGCGTGGATGCGGACAACATACTCGAGCGCGCCTTCGCGCCGATGAGCCCTTTAAGCTACAGTAATATCTCGGTGTCATTCGTGGCTGAGTTCGCCTTGTCCGAGGTTACCTTGCCCAACGGGAACAACGATGCTTTCGTTTTTAATCTTCAAAGCGGTGGGACGAGCGCCCTTCAATTGTTCATGCAGGCTCCCGGTGCATCACCCGGTTTCGACTACACCTTGAGCAGCAATGATGGTGGACCCACGGTTGCCCAGTTCGACATGAGCTACGATAGCGTATACCGCTTGGCGATTGAGCTTGATGGGACGAATTGGAGCGGGACCTTGTATGGCGTCACCGATCCTTCGGGGGCGCGCACGATCAGTTCGCTCGGATCCCTCACTGGCGGCAATCTGGCCAATTTTCTCACCGCTTCGGATCTCAACACTCTCGAGGTTGGTTGGTTTTTGGAATCTAACGACCCAGATGACCCCGGTTCGCTTGCTTTGATCGCCAACGAGTTCACCCTCCTCTCGACAGGTGACCCGGTTCCTGAGCCCGACACATGGGCACTCCTGCTGAGCGGAGCCGCCGTGGTTGCGACCGTTGCCTATCGTCGGCGAAGTGCGCGCGGCACCAAGTTGGGTGCCTGACGCTCAAACGAGACCCCGAGATGACGTGTTCGGGAGCGGCCACAAGCCCGATTCTCCCCCACCGCAAATGCTGACAACTCCCTCGAATTCCTGCCGCAGCATCCGCAGCGCGTGGCTGCTTCGTCGGCGCAACTTGCCGCAGGTCCAGCCGAAAGATCGGTGTATTCTGCCGTGGTTCGTTGCGCCCCCGCTCTTGGCTGTGGCCTGTGACAAAAAAGTTTCACAATCCTGAAAAAAACTCTTGCCTCCCGCCACACCTTGGCGCACTCTAGCAATTGTCATGAACTACACCCGTCTCACCTCAGCATTGTTGGTCGGCGTTTTCGCGCTGATCGTCCTCGCTTCCTCGGCTCAAGCCCAGCGTGTCCCACGCGGCACCGTTACTCCGCCGCCCCCGACGGCACCCGTGGCCAGCAAGCTTTAATCCGCAACTGTCGCCATTCCAGACTCACCAAAACATTCCATGAAAAAGCACATCCTCGCCGCAATCATTGCTGCCGCCAGCATGGCCTCGCTCCAAGCGCAGACCACCATCGTCAACTACTCCACAGGCGCAACCAACGTCCCCGGCACCACGGGATATTTCAACACGGCTGACGGTTGGGACGGTGGCACCGCCGCTTGGGCTGGCGATCAAGGATGGACCGGCAACGATGCCCTTGCCACCTCGACCGAAGTCGTCGCCGGTTACACTCGGACTGGCAGCAGCGCGAACAACAATTCCGGCACGCTCGGCTTTTATGCGCCGACCGTTGCATCGGTGGACCTGAACCGCGCGTTCACACCGATGAGCCCGTTGCAATTCACAAACATTGCTACCAGCTTCACGGCGGAATGGGCACTCGCCGACCTCAACCTCGGACCCCTCGGCTCAGACACGTTCACCTTCAGCCTGAATGACGGCGGCACCTCGCTGCTCGCATTCAGCATGACTACTACAGGTGCAGGTCCGGGGTTCGATTATAAATTGAGCAGCGATGGCAGCGGCGCCCCGGTGGCACAGTTTGACCTCAATGCTGATAGCGTCTACCGGATGCAAATCGACATTGCCTCCAACGGCACTTGGACCGGCACGCTGTCTGGTGTGAGTGGTCTGGACAATCTGAATCCCACGATCACCCCGCTCGGCGCATTCACTGCCGGATCGCTCGCTGCTGGCGCGCCCTCCGACATCGATAATCTGAATGTCAACTGGCTTCTGGCCAGCGGCAACCCTGCCACGCCCGGTAACTTGGCGCTTTTTGCCAACGAACTGACCATTCAGTCCACCGGCGACCCGATTCCTGAGCCCGGCACATGGGCCATGGCGGCCCTCCTTGTGAGCGGTGCCGCAGCCACCATCTACCGCCGCCGCAAGGCTGCGAAGGAAGTGCCTGCCGCCTAATCCAATCAACGTTAGTTCAGACACCAAGCTCGGCGATCGCAAGATCGCCGAGCTTTTTTCTGCCGCGTGCTTTGTCAGCATGATGCAGGGGCCTTGGTCCCGACGTTGAAACCCCGAACTCAATGATGCGCCCATGAGACCACAACCAACCGAGAGCCTCCGCCCTCTGCTGGCCTGCAGCCTCTTGCTGCTTGCCGCCGCCTGCGCGGTCTTCATCACCGGAACCCAAGAGGCGTTTGCCATGAGTGTGTTTTTCGCCGGTGCGGGCCTGACAGGACTGGTGGCGATTCCAGGGGGGCGCCCGTCGGCGCTGCCGGCCATATTTGCCCTTCTTTTGGTCGCCAGCACCCTGCTGGTGCATCTTTCGGCGGACCTTTTTCCCGTGCCCGAGTGGAGGGCCTCTTTCCCTTTGAACAGCTTTTACACCCCGGGTTCCACGGTGGCAGCCATGCCGGTCATGGCCTTGTGGTGGACCCTTGTGCTCGCCGCCACGTGCCTGGCCGGTGTGCTGCTCCTGACTGTGCCGCTGGGCGGTCGCCAACTTGCGGCCTTTCTGCATCTGGTCGCCGCGGTCGTCGCCTGCTACGCCTTAGTTTCCATTGTGGTCTGGCAAACGAAGTGGTCGTATCCCTTTGCGGAAGGGGATGTTTTCGGTCTCCTGCCGAATCGCAACCACACTGCAACCCTGCTCATGGTCGGAGCGGTCGTCTCCTTCGGCCTGATGCAGTGGGAACTGACCCACGGCCACCGCGGGGCGGCGGCGTTTTCTGCTTTGTGCGGAGCCCCGCCCCTGGCGGCGCTGCTTTTCTTTTCGATTTCGCGGGCTGGGGTTCTGGCCTTTTGCGTCGGCTTAGCGCTGTGGGCTGTAGGCGGGGCCCGCACCGCCGCGAATCGCCGCACCCTCGCCGTCTCAGCGGGTGTCTTGACGCTTTTTCTGGCCGGCCTTTTCATTTTAGGTGGCAGCACGGTGCGGGATCGTCTGGCCGATTTATGGACTCAGACCCTCGCGACCGAGAGTGGAGCGGCTGACCCCGCGAACCTCGATTTCCGGCAGCCGATCTTCAAGGACGCACTCCGCATGATTGCTGATGCGCCGCTCACCGGTGTCGGACTGGGGCACTTCGCCGTGGTCTTTCCACATTATCGCGAGGCCTCGCTGCGTGCCGTCGGGATTCTGCATCCTGAAAGCGACTGGCTGATGACCGCGGCGGAATGCGGGTGGCCCGCGGTGGTCTTCCTCCTCGGATTGGTGGCCTGGTTTCTCGTCACTTGCTGGCGAGCCCGGGGCGACGAAGATGGGTTGCTGCGATGGACTGTGGCCAGCGCGATTGCCGCCGCCTTGCTGCACGCCCTCATTGATGTGCCTTGGCGCCGCCCTGCGCTGGGATGGTTTCTCATGGTTGTTGCGCTCGCTGTCGTGCCGCGAGCGGGGAGTCTGCCGCGATTCCCGCAACTCTTGCGCGCGGGCCAAATTCTAGGCGGCATCGCACTTCTCTTCATGGGTATCTATTTCGGCTGGCAAAGCACGACGGACCGCCCCCCGCTGGCTTATCGCTGGGCTGCCTACGATGCACAGTTGAAGGCTCTCGCCGCGCAGGGAAAGCGCGAAGAGGGGGAGGAGTTGGCGAAGAGAGCCATCGCCGATTTTCCCCTCAATCCCTACGCCTCCTTGTGGTATGCGGGGTTTGCGCGCGCATTTTTTGGCACGGAAAAGGAAATGGCCGAGGCGTCTCTGCTCGCCCGTTACGTTGATCCCGTGCAGCCAAGCATTCCCGCTGGAGAGGCAGTTGTCTGGGTTGATATTGATGCACCCGCCGAGGCTTCTGCATGGGCCGAGGCCGTCAGGCGGGCGGCAAGAATTGATCGTGTGGAGAGGCGTCCCGACCTTGGGTCCGCCGGAGGCCAGCTTCGTGTCGCCTTGGAGGCGGCTAAGAAGCGTTTCGGTGTCCAAACAAGCCTCGGCGACGAGTTGGGCGGAGATTCGATCCTGCTCGGCTATTGGTTGCTGGGTGCTGACCCCGGTCCCGTTCAAGCCATGCTGCCGCAGATCCCGGATCTTGCCGTCTTTCTCGATGAGCTCCCCGTCGATTTGCGCCGCGGTGTTTTGGACCGTCTCGCGGCCCTGCCGGGTTCGTCCGCCGCGGTTGCCTACATGGAGGCTCGGAGGGAACCGACGCCTGGTGCCTACTGGCGGCAGTTGGCCAAATACTACGCGGCCGCCGGCGACAAGCCGCGCGCGGTGGCCTTGATCGCTGCAGCCGCCCGCGTGCCGCTAGAGGGCGGCTGGCGCGGGATCAATGATTTCGGACGTCAGCTCGCGACCATGGAGGGACAGGGGAATGACGTGTCGGTGCGCCGACTCCTCAAAGAGGCCCTCGCGGCGAAGAAGCCCGATGCGGATCAGCTTGCGGTGGTCATGGTCTGGTCAGCCGCAGCGGGGGATTGGGATAATGCTTGGAAGGCTGCTTCCCGGCTCGCTTCGGAGATCAAAATAGGGGATTAAACAGGGTTTGCCATGCAAACCCTCCCAACCAGATCACGCGCGCCGCAGAGAGCGCGTGGCTTGCTCAGGGCGGGGATGGGGGAACCGAGACAAGGGATCGAAGGGACTGACGGGAGCGCGGGCATCCTGCCTGCCGTGTTGCGCATCCTGCGAAACACATTTGTCAGATCACCGGCAGGATGCCCGCGCCACCTCATCGGTGCCATCGCCTTACTGTCCTGCCTCCTGCCATCCGGCACGCTCGCCCAATCCGTGCAGCCGCCGCAGACGGTCAGCGAGGCTGTCTTCCGATCGCAGTGGGTTGGGACCCAGGCTGACCGGGCGACGCCCTATGGTTTCGGGCTGCCCCAAGACGACATCGAGCCGGTCGAGGACTGGGCAGCGAAGTTGAGCGAGGGCCTGAGCTTCAAGTCCCTGCGGATCAGTCCGGGCCTGGGAGTTGGCTGGGAGTATTCCAATCGTAATTCCTCGGGAGTGCAAACGGACCAGGCCGATGACAACAGCCCCTACATTGCGCCGACGCTGGCCTTGGATTTCAGCCGCGAATACGGCCCGCTCTCGCTCACCTTGGCCTATGGCGGCGGCTACGTTTACTACGTAAATCCCAACTACACTTCCTCCCAATCCGGCAGCGGGCGCAATCCGCTCAACCAGACTGTGCAGATGCGCGTCGGCCATGTGGGGGTGCGGCACCAGGCCAGCGTGACGGCGGAGGGCTCTTACGGCACGGGCGAGAACGTGCAGGTGGGAGGCAATACGACAACGGCCAATTTCAACCTCCGGGGTGACTACGTCTATTCCCTCACCGAGTTCGTCACGCTCGGAAGTTTTGCTTCGTATACCTCAACCTTCACGCGCTACGGCGACAGCAACGACTCGGGAAGCAATCTGAACAGCATCAACTTCGGCGGATCGGCCGACTGGCTCTGGACCGGCAAGACGACGCTCGGCATTTTGCTGGAGGGCGGCATCAGCACGCAGGAGGTCCAGGGCGGCGGAGGCGATGACTCCCGCCAATACGTGCAGCTGCTTTTCACCGCGGAGCACACCCTGACTTCCAAGCTGACCCTCAACGCCGGCCTCGGTGCCGGTTATGTGCAATCGGACGGAGTCACCGAAGTCGACTCGGCTTACACGGGCGTTCGTCCCGTTTACCAAATTTCCATCAACTACACCCCCTCGGAGAAAACGTTCATCAGGCTCTCCAGCAGCTTTGAAGGCGTCGTGGTCGCGCCGGATTACAGCCTGCAGATCGGCTGGAACCCGCGCGCCACGACCTCGCTGACGGCGTCGGTTTACCAAGACCAGAATTATTCCCTCACCACGACCAGTCAGGTGCAGGTCAACCGGGGTTTCGTCGGGACAATCCAGCAGAAATTTTTCACCAAGCTTACGTTCAGCCTCTCCGCCGGATGGCAGCAGACCGAGAACGTCTCACTCTCCGTGGAGCAAACCGGTGGATCGGGCGACTACGACTACGCCTTTTTCTCCGCGAACATGCGCTGGGACTTGAACAGCTGGCTTTACTGGCAGACGACCATCTGGAGTTCGACCGGCAACACTTACCAGACCTCGGGCAGTGGAGATTACCCCGAAACGACGGCTTCGACGGGTTTGAACTTGATCTTTTAAGGTGGCAAACTACAGCTTACCGTCCCTTTTGCGATGCTCCGCCGTCTTTCCTACCTATTGTTCGCCGCTCTGGCTCTGACCTCACCCTTGTGCGCGCAGGAGTCCGCATCGTCCGAAACGGCTTTGCCGACGGCTGCCTCGACGCCGCTTCCGGCCCTGACCACTTCGCCCAGAGTGCCGACCGCGGCCGCGGCGGCTGCTCCTGCGATTGCCGCGCCCGCTCCCGCTGCGCCTTCCGCACCCCAAGGGGCCATCGCTTCGGGGGAGAGTGATTACGTGCTGGTTGTCGGGGACGTCATCGAGCTGAACATTTTCCGCGAGCCGGACCTGACCACCCAGGCGACGATTGCCCGCGACGGGACCGTGCAGCTGCCCCTCGTGCGCGAGGTGAAACTCGCCGGCCTGACCATTCGCGACGCCCGCGAGATGTTGCGCCAGCAATACGACCGTCAGTTCCTGGTCAATCCCCAGGTTTTCCTCAACGTGGTGAAATACGCCCAGCGCAAGTTCACTATCATGGGCCAAGTGGCCCGCCCCGGGAGCTACGAATTGCAGGGCGGTGAACGCATCGATATTCTGGAAGCCATCGGGTTGGCCGGCGGCTTCACCCGCATTGCCGACCGCGGCCGCGTCATCATTCAGCGCAAAGAGGGCGGCGGGGTCACCTCCATTCGGGCCAACGCCAAACGGATGGCCGACGGCAAGGAAGTCGCGGTCGAAGTCCAACCCGGCGATGTGATTACCGTGACCGAAAGCTGGTTCTAAGCCTGGCCGCCCCATGAAGTCTTCATCATCGAGCAACGACCCCTTCGACTCACTGCAGGAGAGTTCGGAGCCGTTCGACTGGCGGCACTACCTGCACATCATTCTTGAGCGTTGGTGGCTCGTCTGCCTCTTCCTCCTTCTGGGCGGGATTCTCAGCGCCTTTTTGATCAGCCGCGAGCAGTCACTCTATGCCACTCGCGCCGTGCTTTTCATCGAGCAGCAAAAGGAGCAGGTGCTCGACCGGGTCAAGAGCGTGCGGGAGGACGAAGTGCGCTCGATCGACATGATCAACACCATCGTGGAAACCCTCAACAGCTATCCCATGGCCGATCGCGTCTCCAAGCGCCTCGAACTGGCGGCCGACCCCGGTTTTGTCAGTGCCTCGGGCTGGGATACAGCCAAGGACGGCGAACTGACCCCGGGAGCCGCCGCCGGACTCCTGCCCGAAATGGTCCAGTCCTCCTACCGGGAGATGACCCGCCTGATTGACATCGTTGCCCGCACGCCGGACCCGCAGCTTTCGGTCAAACTGGCCAATGGCTATGCGGACGAGTATCTGCGCATGCTCCTCGAGCAGACGAGCGAGGCGACGAAATCGGCCTCACAATTTCTCGTCGAGGAGGCGGCGCGCCTCGGCGCGAAAATGCGCTTGGCCGAGGAGGCCATGCAGAGTTTCCGCGAACGCGAACGCGCCGCGTCGCTCGAGACCATGCTGAAGGAGGGCCAGATGACCGTGGACCAGACCACGCTGGAGATTCAGCAAATGGAGGCGTTCCTCCGCCAACTCGATACCGATCTGAGTGCCGTGGCGGGCTACGGAGGCGAGACGGCCGCCCTCCTGCTGCTGCCGAGCGTGGGGAGCGATCCCCGCGTGGCCACGATGAATGTCCAGGTCGAGGCGCTGGAGAGGGAACTCGATGAGATGAGCCGGCGGTATCGCGAGGGGCATCCGGCCCACACGGCGACCAAGACAAGGCTCGAAGTGCTCAAAGGGAACCTCGCGGCTCTCGTAGCCGACGTCATCGGCCAACTCGAGGCCCGGCGTGCCACGGCGGAGAAGCAACTGGAGACCCTCCGGGAGAAACGCAACACGGCGGACAAACGACTCCTTGAGATCACGGGAAAATCGGTCGAATACAACACGCTGGCCCGCAACCTCGAGTCGGATCGCGCCCTCTACGACTCGGTGCTGGCGCGGCTTAAGGAAGTCGATGTGACCAGCGGTCTGACGGACCAATCGATCAACATCCAGGAGCGCGCCCTTGGAGCCGGTCTGGTGCCGAGCCAGACGGTGAAATACATCGCCCTCGGTCTGCTCGGCGGCCTCGCGGCCGGCATCGGTCTCGCTCTGGGCCTGAATTACCTCGATCCGTCGCTGCGCACGATCGAGCAAGTCGAGCAACGCACCGGTGTCGGAACCATCGCTGCCATTCCGCGGATCAAGGCCAAGCCGGTCAGCGGCGGTGGCGGTGCTATGCTCCCGACCGTGATTGACCGCCGAGGTGTGGTGGCCGAAGCCTTCCGCACCATGCGCGCCACGCTGGCCCTCGTGGCCGGACGTGACAAAAATCGGGTCTTCCTCATCACCAGCGCCGTTCCGGGTGATGGCAAGACCTTCACCAGCACCAATTTCGCCGCCACGCTGGCGCAGCAGGATTTTCGCACCCTGCTGATCGATGCCGATTTGCGCAAGCCGTCCGTTTCGAAGCTTCTCTTCAACGAGAACCTCAAGCCGGGCTTGTCCGAAGTGCTTCTTGGCACGGCCACGAAGCAGCAAGCCATCGTGGCAACGAAGATCGAGAAGCTTTGGGTTCTTCCGGCCGGCGGCATCGCACCCAACCCTTCCGAGTTGCTCGCACAGCCGCGGCTCCATGAGTTGCTTGATTCTCTCAAGGGCGAATACGATCGAATTGTCATCGATTCGTCTCCGGTCCTCGCTGTGCGCGATCCTCTGCTGCTTGCACCCCATGTGGACGCCTGTTGCCTGATCGTCCGTGCCGGGCATTCTCCGGCCAAAGCGAGCGCCCAGGCCGTGCGTCTGCTGGCCGAGGCCAACGCCCCGGCGGCCGGAATTGTCCTCAATGCGGTGCGGCAGGGGAGCGGCGCCTACTACGCCTACGCTTACCGCACCTACGGCACTTACGGGGCGAAAGGTGTCTACGGCGATCAACCGGCTCAGGTGGATCCCACGCTCTAGCTTTATGAAAATCACTTGCCTCGGCGCTGGTTATGTCGGCGGCCCCACCATGGCGATGATCGCGGCGAAATGCCCCGACATCGAAGTCACGGTCGTCGATCCCAACGAGGCTCGCATCGCGGCCTGGAATTCCGACGAACTTCCGGTCTACGAGCCCGGCTTGGACGAGGTGGTCCGCGGTGCGCGGGGCCGCAACCTTCATTTCAAGACGGATGTCGAGGGCGCGATCCGCTCGGCCGACATTATTTTTGTCTGTGTCGGCACGCCGACCAAAACCTACGGGATCGGAGCGGGCCGCGCGGCCGATCTTCGCTACATCGAGAGCGCCGCGCGGATGATCGCCGCGGTGGCGGAGGGACCGAAAATCATTGTTGAAAAAAGCACGATCCCGGTGAAGACCGCGGAGGCCATGCTGACCATCCTGCGCTCCAACTCGCGGCACGGCGAGTTCCAGGTGCTGTCGAACCCGGAGTTCCTCGCCGAGGGCACGGCCATCGCCGACCTGCAGAAGCCCGACCGTATTCTCATCGGCGGTGAGCGGACGCCCGGCGGCGAGGCGGCGATGCAGAAGCTCGTGGACGTCTATGCCCGCTGGGTTCCGAAGGAGCGTATCATCACGTCGAACCTTTGGTCGTCCGAACTCTCGAAGCTCGTGGCCAATGCCTTCCTCGCCCAGCGCATTTCGTCCATCAACTCGATCTCCGCCCTCTGCG
The DNA here is from genome assembly GCA_041736875.1 of Chthoniobacterales bacterium. Classification (GTDB taxonomy): domain Bacteria; phylum Verrucomicrobiota; class Verrucomicrobiia; order Chthoniobacterales; family JACTMZ01; genus JACTMZ01. The sequence goes on from JBGSSV010000180.1 coordinate 12,411, forward strand.
AGGTCACCGGGGCCGATGTCGACGAGGTGGCGCATGCCATCGGCACGGACTCGCGCATCGGTCCGAAGTTCCTCAAGGCCTCGGTGGGTTTCGGCGGATCGTGTTTCCAGAAGGACATCCTCAATCTGGTGTATCTGTGCGAGCACTTCGGGCTTCCCGAGGTCTCGGCCTACTGGGAGAGCGTGGTCCGGATGAACGACTGGCAAAAGGCCCGGTTCACCCGCCAGTTGGTCAAGACGCTTTTCAACACCGTTTCGGGCAAACGCGTCGCCGTGCTCGGCTTCGCCTTCAAGAAGGATACGAATGACACGCGTGAATCTGCCGCCATCCAAGTCGTGCGCGACCTCTTGGAGGAGAACGCCACGGTCGTGGTCTATGATCCCAAGGTCTCAGAGGAGGAAATTCGCCGCGATGTCCTCGGCCGCGGCCGGGAGGACGATCGCCTCGTGGTGGCCTCATCGGCGGCCGAAGCCGCCTTGGGAGCCCATGCGCTGGCCGTGCTGACCGAGTGGGATGAGTTCAAGCACCTCGATTTCACCGCCATCCATGACGGTATGCAGAAGCCGGCTTTTGTCTTCGACGGAAGGAATGTGCTTCCCCGGGCGGAGATGCAGCAGATCGGCTTCCGCGTTTATGCCATCGGCAAGCCGGCCCACACCTGAGCCATCACGACCAACCCATGCGCATACTTGTCACCGGAGGAGCCGGATTTCTCGGCTCCCATCTTTGCGACCGCCTGATCGGCCAGGGCCACGATGTCCTCTGCCTCGACAACTTCTTCACCGGCCGCAAACAAAACATTGCCGGACTGCTCAATCACCCCCGTTTCGAACTTGTCCGGCACGATGTGATCGACCCTTTCAAGTTCGAGGTGGACCGGATCTACAACCTGGCCTGCCCCGCTTCCCCGCCGCATTACCAATACAACCCGATCAAGACAACCAAGACCTCGGTCATGGGCGCGATCAACTGCCTCGGTCTGGCCAAGCGGGTCAAGGCGCGCGTCTTCCAGGCCTCGACCTCCGAAGTTTACGGCGACCCGGCGGTCCACCCGCAGCCGGAAAGCTACTGGGGCAACGTCAACCCGATCGGCCGCCGCTCCTGCTACGATGAGGGCAAACGCTGTGCGGAAACTCTTTTCTTCGACTACCACCGGGAGAACAACGTCGACATTCGTGTTGTCCGCATTTTCAACACCTACGGACCGCGGATGAATCCCGATGACGGACGTGTCGTCTCCAACTTCATCGTCCAAGCCTTGCGGGGTGAGAACATCACCGTTTATGGCGAGGGGTCGCAGACGCGCTCGTTTTGCTACGTGGACGACTTGATCGAGGGGTTTCTCCGCCTGATGGAGCAGACCGAAATCGTCGGGCCGGTCAACATCGGCAATCCGGGCGAGTTCACCATGCTCGAGCTGGCCGAGTTGGTTTTGCGCAAGGTCGGGGGAAAGTCAAAAATTGTCTACCGCGAGTTGCCGGCAGACGATCCGCGGCAGCGCCAGCCTGACATCGCTCTCGCCCGCCAACATCTCGGTTGGGAGCCGACCGTGCCCCTCGAGGAGGGCGTCGAGCGGACCATCGCCTACTTCCGCACCGAGGTCTAAGGCCTCTCCAAAGTTTCGGCCGATCCTCCGGAACTCCCGGCCGCGGTGAGCACCCTGTGGCGCGCTCAATACGCCTTGGCCGGCGGATGAATCATCACGCCGACCGTCTGCAGAGCGAGGCGAATGTCCAGCCCCAGGCACCAGTGCCGCACGTAGAACAGGTCGTAGCGGGCGCGCCCGCGCACGTCGCTGGGGCCGCGGACCTCCCCGCGGTAGCCCTCCACTTGGGCCAGTCCGGTCACGCCGGGTTTGACATAGCGGCGGCTGCCGTAAAGTTCGTGGAACTGTTCGAATTCGCGCTCGTGTTCGACCATGTGCGGCCGCGGTCCGATCACACTCATGTCACCCCACAGGACGTTGATGAACTGCGGGAACTCATCCAAGCTGAGACGTCGCAGCATGCGCGCCCCGGGATAAATCCGATCATCCTCACGGGTCGCCTGACGGGCCTCGTTGTCATTGTCGACGCGCATGGTGCGGAATTTCAGGATCTGGAAAATCTGGCCGTTCTCGCCCACGCGGGCCTGCCGGTAGAAAAGCGGGCCGGGTGACTGCCAGCGTTGGATCGCGGCCACGACGACCATGAGGGGAAGCAGTGCAAAGGGGACGATAGCGGCGCTCACTGCCAGATCAAAGGCCCGCTTGACGGCGCGGTTGTAGGTGATGGCCAGCGGCAGGGTGGGTGGCGAGAGAACAGACAGGCCTCCGACGTCCTGAAGTTCGAAGCGCCGGCCATGCCTCCGCGACATTTCAACCGGGATCCAGCAGCGAAATCCGCGCCGGTCACCGAGGGCAAGAACCTGATTGACCGTGTCATAAGGCAGGTCGCGGGCGGAGAAAACGAGCAGGTCCGGGGTGCGGTTTGCTATCCTTTTGAGGATGTCCTCGGCTGGCTCGTCGCTGCGGATATGGAGCGGGGCTTCGGTGTCGAAAAATTCCTGGTAGCCGACAAATTTATCCCGGACGGAGGCGCACCATTCCGGCGAGCCGACGATCAGGGTGCGAAGCCTAAAGCGAAGGCTTTCCGCCCGAGAGATCTTCGAAAGCCATTTTCGTGCTTGGCGGTTGGTGAAGTAGAAGAGGGGATAGGAGAGGAGAGAAAAGCCGATGAGGAAAACCCGCGAGACAGCGGTGTCGCGGCTCAGCGCGAGGAACACACCAAACCCGGCCGCCAGCCAGAAGGACTGCCGGCGGGCGAGGCTCAGAGCCGCTCGGCGGGGCATGCGCCCGGCATTGACGCGCTGGGCGTCCGGTCGCATGGCGGCCTCGCTCACCATGGCCAGGAGCATGACGACCAAGATCTGCAGGTAGGATCCTGGGGACGAGAGCCAACTGACCCGCAGGTAGTCGTTCACCCAATAGAAAAGGGCATAGACCAGCATCGCCAGGCCGATTTGGGCGGCGCAGAAGCTGATGTAGAAGCCTTTTTCCCGCTGTGAAATCATGGACCGTCGCCCCTGCTGTCCGATGTTCTTACGGTTCCAGTGCCCCGTCTTGAAGGAGCCGGATAGCAGGGATGACAACACTACCACTACGCGGTGGTCCAAGACCAGCCTCCACCGGCAAGCATCGGGGCCCGCCGGGTGATCCCCGGGCGAGAAACAACGACTGGCGTCCGGCCTGGCCAGCGCGTAAAAACGCCAGCAATGCTGACCAAGGTCTATTCCGCCGCCTTGCACGGAGCCGACGCGATCGAGGTGGAGATCGAGGTCAACGAAGGCAGCGGCGACCCGAAGGTTGTTTTGGTGGGGTTGCCGGACGTCGCGGTCAAGGAGAGCAAGGACCGCGTGACCACCGCGATCGCCAACAGCGGCTACCGCTGGCCTCGCGGGCGCACCACGATCAACCTCGCCCCGGCCGACCTGAAAAAAGAGGGGCCGAGTTTCGACTTGCCCATCGCGCTGGGCATGCTGGCCATCGCCCACGGGCGCGATCTGCCAAGGTTGGCCGACTGCTGCATCGCCGGGGAACTGGCCCTCACGGGGGCGATTCGTCCGGTCAAGGGCGTGCTCCCGATCGCACTGGAGGCCCGGCGGCGCGGCAAGCCCGTTCTTATCGTGCCGGCGGAGAACGCCAACGAGGCCTCCGTCGTGCAGGGCCTGTTGGTCCACGGCGTCCGTAACTTGCGCGAGTGCTTCGAGTTTCTCGACGGCAAGATCCGCATCGCCCCCACGGTCTCCGATCTCGAATCCGTCTTCCACGGACACCAACACGCGGAGATTGATTTCGCCGACGTCAAGGGGCAGGCCAGCGTAAAGCGGGCCTTCGAGGTCGCCGTCGCCGGCGGACACAATTTGCTCGTTCTCGGTGCTCCCGGGGCCGGCAAAAGTATGTTGGCCAAGCGTATCCCCACGATCATGCCGCCGATGACCTTGGAGGAAGCGATTGAGACGACCAAGATTCACAGCGTCTGCGGCCTGCTGGCCGGAAAACACAATTTCGTCGCGGTGCGCCCGTTCCGCGCCCCGCATCACACGATCTCCGACGTCGGGCTGCTCGGCGGTTCAACCAATCCCACCCCCGGTGAAGTCAGCCTCGCCCACCATGGCGTGCTCTTTCTCGACGAGTTGCCCGAATTCAAACGCTCGACCCTAGAGGTGTTGCGTCAGCCGCTGGAAGACGGACGGGTCACCATCTCGCGGGCGGCCGGCAGCCTGACCTTTCCGGCGGACATCATGCTGGTCACGGCGATGAACCCCTGTCCTTGTGGTTTTGCCGGACATCCGAAAAGGGAATGCCGATGCTCGCCGGGGCAGATCGAACGCTACCGGCAACGCGTCTCCGGACCGCTCCTCGACCGCATCGACATCCATGTCGATGCGCCGCCGGTGGAATACGCCGAGTTGACTTCGAGCGCGGCCGAAGAGTCCTCGTCCGCCGTGCGCGCGCGGGTCGAAGCGGTGCGGCGCGTGCAGGCGGACCGGTTCGCGGGGGCCTCGCATCCCCCGCTCAATGCGCGGATGCAGCCGAAGGAAATGCGGGCCCATTGCGTCATCTCTGAGTCGTGCCACGAGTTGATGCGCCACGCCATGGACGACCTCCACCTGAGCGCCCGGGCGCATGACCGCATCCTGAAGGTGGCCCGCACGATCGCCGACCTGGCCGGGACAGCCGACATCGCCGAGGAACACCTCCTCGAAGCCATCCAATACCGCACGCTCGACCGCAACCTCTGGATGTAGCGCCGGGGCCGGGCAGGGTGCAGGGAGATGCGTCCAATCGTGTCGGGGCAACGAATAGGTCTAGGTAGGCATATGGATCCCAACTCCTCACCCCCACATTTCCTACTGTTGGCAAAGTAAATTTGAACGATCGTTTGGAATCCCTGTCGAATCCAGCATCACAAGAACCCCAAAACCACCTCGCACCATGGAATCTCCAGACACCAATATCGGCCTCTACCTGCGTGAGATCAGCCAAGTTCCGCTTCTGACACCTGCCGAAGAAGTGAAACTTGCGGCTCAAATCAAGCGCGGCAACAAAAAAGCACGCGAGAAAATGATCACGGCGAACCTTCGCCTTGTGGTCAAGATTGCCCACGATTTCAACAACTACGGCCTGCCCCTGCTTGACCTCATTTCCGAGGGTAACATCGGGCTGATGAAAGCCGTCGAGCGTTTTGACCCCAAGAAAGGCGGCAAGTTGAGCACCTATGCGTCTTGGTGGATCAAGCAGTCCATCAAGCGCGCCCTGGCTAACCAGAGCAAAACAATCCGCCTTCCGGTCCATTTGGTCGACAAAATCGGCAAGATCCGCCGCGTGGCGGCCCGCATGACCGAGGAACTCGGTCGCGAGCCGACCGACGAAGAGTTGTCCGAGGAACTCGGGTTGGCCCTGACCAAGGTTTCGCATCTGAAGACGGTGGCAATCCGCCCGGCCTCCCTCGACGCCCGGATCAGTGCCGACGATGAGACTCCTTTCGGTGACTTGGTCAGCGATGACCGTGCGGAGGATCCCTTCGAGGCCTTGCGTGACAAAGACCTGCGGGACGAAGTGGGCGACTTACTCGAAGCCCTCGACCCGCGCGAGCGCAAGATTATCGCCTTCCGTTTCGGCTTGGGCGGCGGGCGCGAGCGCACGCTGGAGGAAGTTGGGGTCAGGTTCGGCGTAACCCGCGAGCGGATCCGTCAGCTGCAGAACATCGCCCTTCTCAAAATGCGCAAGGCGTTGCGCAAGCGCGAAGAGCTGACATTTCCCGATGCGCTTCCGGCCATGGCCTGAGCGGTCCGAAGCGAATTGGCTTGGTGGGTAAAACGGGGGTGCCGGTGGGGCCGGCACCCCCGTTCAGCTTCTGGGGGGACGCTCGCTGGGGCCGGCTTGCTCCGCCGTCTAGGCGTTCCGCTGGCTGAAGGTTCGCGGAGACACACCGTGGATACGCTTGAACACGCGGGAAAAGTGATACGGATCCTCGAACCCCACCGCCTGCCCGGCGGCTTTGACCGAGAGGGGTGAGCGTTGCAGCAGTTTGGCGGCGTGGTTGACCCTCAACCGGGCGAGAAATCCCGCCGCGGTTTCACCCGCGTAGCGGCGGAAGAGTCGCGAAAAATACTCCGGCGCAACATGGCACGCGCGGGCGGCGGCGCCGATCGTCCTCACCCTCGTGTAGTTTTCCTCCAGGTGCCTGCGGCAACGTTCGAAAACCTCGCGGGTCGGCGATGCGCGGTGCCGCGAGTCCGACGCCTCGGCACCGAGGCGGACGAGCATGGCCTTGAGCAAAAGGTCGGCCCACTGCCCGCGGTGGGGGGTGGGCAGTGACTCACCGGACAACAACTGTTCGTAGAGTTCGATGATGGGAGCAGGGTGGGCGAGGACACGTTGCCGGTCACGACTCCTCAGCGCACCAGCCAGCGCATTTGATGCGTCGCGACCCGCGAAATCGGCGAAATACTTCAAGTGTGGTCCGGTCCCGCAGGCCCGAATTCCTCCGCGGTGTCCGGGGCCGTAGGCCACGAGTGTTCCCGCGGCCGCAGGCTTCCACCGGCCGTCCGTCCGGACCTCCCATTGACCGGCGGCGAGCAATTCGACGGCATGAAAGCGGAATGAGGGGCGGTCGATCAAAAAGCGGGGACTGCATTCCTCCCATCCGGCGCTGACCAGGTGAAGGCTCCCCCGCCGGGCTGGCGGCAGAAAAAGGTAACGGCCGCGTCTGATGCCCGGAGCAACGAAGCCAGGCGGGGGCGCGGCGGACTCAGACATGCAGGTCAAAAATATCCATTATACGGTCAAGCTCATCCATTGAAAAAAAACGTTCGACTGGCATGATCGGAACTCTCCCCATGATGTCCCATCATCTTCGCAACGCTGGAAGCGTCTTCATCGACCGCACCAAGAGCTGCAGAATCTGAATCAGTCATGCTCAAAGGAATCCATCCCGCCATCAGCCCCGACCTGCTGAAATTGCTCGCCGAGATGGGCCACGGTGACGAGGTGGTCCTGGCCGACGCGCATTTTCCCGGTCTGCGTTGCAACCCGCGAGTGCTGCGAGCTGATGGCCTCGGCATTGGCACGCTGCTTGAGGGGATTCTGCCGTTGTTCGAACTGGATGCCTACGCCCCGCCGTTGGTCATGATGGCTCCGGTCGAGGGGGATGACTTGGATCCTGACGTGGAGCGGTCCTACATGAAGGTCGTGCGGCGCCATGTTTCCGGCGCCGCCGACCCGCAGCGGATCGACCGTTTCGACTTCTATGGTCGCGCCCGGCTGGCCAGCGCTGTCGTGATGACCGGAGAGCTGGCCAAATACGGAAACCTCATTCTGAAAAAAGGCGTCACCCCGACAGCGAAATTGTGAAGCGAGGCCAACAAGACTTTCTGAGCACTTAACACTCCACCCCCAACGACTCCGATGCCTAACTCCGTTCTGAACAACCTGCCCAAAGTCGGCTTGCGTCCGACCATCGACGGCCGCCTCGGCGGCGTGCGTGAATCCCTCGAAGCTCAAACCATGGCCATGGCCCGGACGACAGCGAAATTGATCGGATCGAAGCTCCGCCACCCGACCGGCGAGCCCGTGCAGTGTGTCATCGCCGACACCTGCATTGGCGGGGTGGGGGAAGCCGCGGCCTGCGCGGAAAAGTTCCGGCGTGAGAATGTGGGCGTATCCCTCACGGTGACGCCCTGCTGGTGCTACGGATCCGAAACGATGGATGCGGACCCGCTCACCCCCAAAGCCGTGTGGGGATTCAACGGCACCGAGCGCCCCGGCGCCGTTTACCTCGCGGCTGTGCTGGCCGGGCACACGCAGAAAGGCCTCCCGGCCTTCGGGATCTACGGGCAGGACGTGCAGGATGGCGGGGACAAAACGATTCCGCCTGATGTGGAGGAAAAAATCCTGCGCTTCGTCCGGGCCGGACTGGCGGCCGCCACCATGCGCGGCCGGGCTTACCTGGCGATGGGCGGCGTCTCCATGGGCATTGCCGGGTCGATCGTCAGCCCGGAGTTTTTCGAGCAATGGTTGGGCATGCGGGTCGAGTCTGTCGACATGACGGAGTTCATCCGGCGCATCGAGCGCGGCATCTACGATCCGGCCGAGTTCACCAAGGCGCTCAAGTGGGTCAAGGCCAACTGCCCCGAGGGCAAAGACTGGAACAGCGCCAAGACCAAGCGTCCTCGCAAACGGCTCAATGCGGAATGGGAGATCTCGGTCAAGATGGCCCTCATCGCCCGAGACCTTATGGTCGGCAATCCCCGGCTGGCCAAGATGGGTTTTGGTGAGGAGGCGCAGGGACATCATGCCATTGCTTCCGGATTCCAGGGGCAGCGGCAGTGGACCGACCACATGCCCAACGGTGACTTTCTCGAGGCGATTTTGAGCAGTTCGTTCGACTGGAACGGCCGCCGCGCGCCCTACATCGTCGCGACCGAGAATGACGCCCTCAACGGGGCATCCATGCTCTTCGGGTATCTCTTGACCAACACCGCGCAGGTCTTCGCCGACCTGCGCACTTATTGGAGCGCGGAGGCCATCCAACGCGTGTCCGGGGAAGCTCCCGTCGGCCCGGCCTCGCAGGGTTTGCTCCACCTCATCAACTCCGGACCGGCCGCCCTCGACGGCTGCGGCGAGCAAACAATCAACGGTCAGCCGGCGATGAAGCCGTTTTGGGACATCACGCCGGGCGAGGTCAAGGCCTGTCTGGCCGCGACCACATGGCATCCATCCATCACGGAGTATTTCCCGGGTGGCGGCTGGAGCACGCGCTATGTCACGCGCGGTGGGATGCCGGCCACCATGTTCCGCCTCAACCTGGTGCGCGGGCTCGGACCCGTGCTGCAGATCGCCGAGGGCGAGACGGTCTCGCTGCCGGCCAAGACCCAGCGTGTGCTGGAGGAGCGGACGAATCCGACGTGGCCAACAACTTGGTTCGTCCCGCGGCTCAACGGCCGTGGACCGTTCACCGATGTCTACTCGGTCATGAACAACTGGGGCGCCAACCACTGCGTCATGAGCCACGGACACATCGGGGCCGACCTCATCAGTCTAGCCAGCATTTTGCGCATCCCGGTTTACATGCATAACGTCGAACGGTCCGAAGTCTTCCGGCCAAGCGCTTGGGCAGCTTTCGGCACCGATGATCTTATGGGCGCCGACTTCCGCGCCTGCGCGAACTTCGGTCCGCTTTATTGACATAGACGCGGGGGCGTCCGGTCAAGGCGGGTGAGTTTGCGGGCATGGCTTTTCTCGCCTTTTGCCCGGCGGCTGAGTTGCTACATTGGACGCCGTTCCCATGGTTCCCCTCCAGCAGCTTCTCTCCCTTCCGCCAGCCATGGCTGCGTGGTTGCGCGATCAGCCTCCCGCGCAGGATCAGTCCTGGTTTTCCAGCTGCGACCCGGTTGGTTCCAAACTTGGCTCCGGTGGTGGTCTGGCCAGATTGCTGGCCGATGCATGGATGGCGGACGGTGGGGGCGACTTCGGCGCTTGGCTGGGCGAGAGGAAGCGCTTGGCCATCCTGGCCGGCGGGCAAAGCCGCCGTCTGCCAGCCTACGCCGCCACCGGAAAAATTTTCCTCCCGATGCCGATCATGCGCTGGTCCTACGGCCAGCGCCTTGACCAAACCCTCCTCGACCTGCAATCCGGGGAATACGCGCGCGTTCTGGAGAGGTGTCCGGATTCCGGCCGTGTGCTTGTCACGAGCGGCGATGTCTTTCTCGGCTTTCCTGAAAATCTGCCCGAGGTTCCGGAGGCGGATGTGGTGGGCTTCGGCATGGCGGCCAGTCCGGAGCTGGCGGCGGGATTTGGCGTGTTTTTCACCCCGCGAGACCAGCCCAATTCGCTGGAGTTCTTCCTGCAGAAACCCGAGCCCTCGCGCACGCGGGAACTTGCGCGCGACTTTGCCTTTTACGTCGATTCGGGGGTGTGGTTGCTGAGTGAGCGGGCGGTGCGGGTGCTGATGAGCAGGTGCGGGTGGCGCGAGGGCGATCCGGATTCTGTTTCGTTTTTCGAACTCTATTCGGGGTTCGGCCCCTCCCTGGGCCGTTGTCCCGCGGAGCCGGATGAAGCGATGGCGGGGTTGACCGCGGCGGTGGTGCCGGTGCCGCAGGGGGAGTTTTACCATTTCGGGACCACGAGGCAGATGATCGAATCCGTGTCCGAGTTGCAGAACCGCGCGGGTTAGGAACCGGGCCAGGGCGACTTCTGGCGCAAGCCCCACCCCGACATGTATGTGCTCAACTCGGACTTCGCGTTCCGCACGCGGTCGGCCGACCACAGCACCATCTGGGTCGAAAATTGCAGCCTGCCGCCCGATCTCGCACTGCCCGGGGGGAACGTGTTGACCGGCGTGCCGGCGGGAGTGGGCGAGTTTGCGCTGGCGGCGGGGGACTGCGTGGATTGTGTGCCGGTGAAGGGCGGTTGGGCGGTTCGGCCTTACGGTTTGGACGACAGGTTTGCCGGTCCGGTCGGTCTGGCCCACTGGCTCGGCCGGCCGGCCTCCGAATGGTTCGCCGCACGCGGCTTGCGCATGGAGGATTGCGGGATCGATGGGCAGGCCGATATTCAGGAGTGTCCGCTTTTTGCCGTGGTGAAAGAGCCCGAGGCGCGGTGGATTTCGTGGCTGCTCGCGGCCCGGCCCGAGGCGGCGCCGGAACTGGCCCAGCGCTGGAAGTCGGCCGTTCGCCACAGCGCGAGGGAGCTTGGCGAGGTCGTTGACCTCGCACTGCTGCTGGGGCAGCGTCGCGCTCTAGCCGCCCGGGCGTCACGGGTCTTTTGGGAGCATCGTTCAAGCAATCCGTTTTTCCGCGTGGACCTGGAAAGCGCGGCCGCGCTGTATCACGAGAGCGGGGCGCCGGATCCCTCGCCCGGCTCGGATCGTCCGATGGAGCGCCTGCAGGAGGCGGCCTTTGCGGCTGCGGTGGACCGGAGGCGGGGGGGAGACGGGGCCTCGACGGAACGCGAGGCGTTCGCCGTTCTGGCCCGGCACATCGTGGCGGTGAGTGAGGCGCGACCGGTGGTGCCGCGTTCGACCTTGCTGGAAGATCAGATTTTGTGGGCGCGCAGTCCGGTGCGGCTCGACCTGGCCGGCGGATGGAGCGATACGCCGCCGTTTTGCCTCAAGCACGGCGGTGCCGTGGTCAACCTCTCGGTGGACATCAACGGGCAGGCGCCGGTGCAGGCCTTCGTCCGCGTCTGCTCCCGGCGGCACATCGTGATTCGGTCGATCGACCTCGGCGCGGAGAAGGAGATCGCGACCATTGACGAGTTGGACGATTGCGCCGTGGTCGGCGGGGAATTCTCCCTGGCCAAGGCGGCGCTATGCCTGGCGGGCTTCCATCCGCGTTTTCGTTCCGACGGCGCTGGAACCTTGGCCGAGATTCTCGAAGCGTTCGGTGGCGGGGTGGAGATTTCCCTCCTTGCTGCCACGCCCAAAGGTTCGGGCTTGGGCACGAGCAGTGTTCTGGCCGCCACGCTCCTGGCCGCGCTGTCGTCCACCGGCGGGCTCGGTTGGGATCGGGAGGAGATCGTTCATCGCACGCTTGCCCTCGAGCAAATGCTCAGCACGGGGGGCGGGTGGCAGGACCAGGCCGGCGGCATTTACCACGGCATCAAGCTGGTCGAGACCGGTCCGGGCTTCGAGCAGCGACCGCAGGTGCGATGGTTGCCCGAGGAGTTGTTCGGTCCCGAATATGCGAACCGTCGGGTCCTGCTCTACTACACCGGCATCACGCGGGTGGCCAAAACCATCCTGCAGGAGATCGTGCGCGGCATGTTCCTCAACAGCTCGGCTCACCTTCGCAACCTCTTCGCCATCCGCCGCCATGCCTTGCAGGCCTACCAGGCCATTCAACGCGAATCCTACCGGGACGTCTGCCGCGTGGTCCGGCGCAGCTGGGAACTCAACCAACGTTTGGATGCCGGAACTTGTCCGCCGGAGATCGCCGCGCTCTACGCGCGGATCGCGCCGTGGACATCCGCCGCGAAGCTACTGGGTGCGGGGGGCGGTGGCTACCTGCTGATCTTCGCGCCCGATGACGCGGGGGCGGCGGCCATCCGGGCCGAGCTGATCGAACGCCCACCGAACGCGGGGGCAAGGTTTGTGGACTTTTCCGTGTCCCGCACCGGTTTGCAGATCACGCGGAGCTGAGGGAGTCGGTGCCGACGGGATCTAATTTGCCACCCAAGCGCGTCCAGTTGAATCCGTAAAGAGCGACCACCGCGAAACAGGCAAGGGGGACGATGAAGCTGAAAGAGACGTTGGTCAGGTCGGCGATGTGTCCCATTAGCTTGGGCACAATGGCGCCGCCCATGATCGCCATGACGATGTAGGCGGCGGCGCGCTTGGAGCGGATGCCGAGCCCGTGGATGCCGAGTGCGAAGATCGTCGGGAACATGATCGACATGAAAAAGTAGGTCCCGAAGACGGCGGCGACGGAAGCCCAGCCGAGGCGGAGCATGATGACCGCGCAGAGGATGATGTTGACTGCTGCGAAGCAACCGAGCACGGAGTGTGCCGCGAAGCGCTTGACCAGGGCCGCGCCGATGAACCGCCCCGTAAGAAAACAAACGAACCCGACCGAGGCGAGTGTCGAGGCCGTCGCGTTGGCCACCGGCGACGGTGGTTGCGACGTCATGTAGTTGATGAAATACGCGAAGATGCCCGACTGGGCGGCGACGTAAAAGAACTGCGCGAGCGTTGCCCCCGAAAAATGCGGGTGCAACCAGATGCTGTTGTGCGTGATTCGCCGCGTCCCCACCGCGAAAGCCAGGGTGAGAGCGGCGAGGAACAGGCCCGACGAACCGAGCAGCACCGCGCGGAAAGCCTGCGGGGCGAAGATGGTGGCGATGGCCGTGGCGATCATGCCGAGCGAGGCCGAGAGCACCACGAGGTTCAGCCAGACCAGCGCGAGGGAAACGCCACGCCCGCCCGGGGCGGCAGAAACTCCGCGCGAGGCGGCGCCTTTGGCGTCTAGATGGTAATCGTCCTCCGCCTTGATCTCCGGAAGCTTGGCGCGGAGGAATATGACGGCGAGGATGAGGACCACGACGCCAACGGCCGCGTAAGGGATCCACAGTGTTTCCGAGCCGGTGCTGCGCCCCTGCTCGTCCGTGCCATAGAAGAACATGGCGCCGGCGACCGGGCCGAAGACCCATCCGATGCCGTTGAACGACTGGGCGAGGTTGATGCGCGAGGCGGCGTATTGCGGTGCTCCGAGCACGGTGGTGTAGGGGTTGGCCACCGTTTCGAGGAAGGTCAACCCCGCGGCGATGAGGCATACTCCGAGCAGGAACGCCCAGAACTGCGCGATCTGAGTGGCGGGGATAAACCAGAACGCGCCGACGGCCACAAGGAGCAGACCGCCGATCACGCCGCCCTTGTAGCCCAACCGCCCAGCCAGCCACCCGGCCGGGAGGGCCATGAGGAAGTAGCCCAGGTAATGCGCGAACTGAACCCATGCCGACTGGGAGAGCGTGAGTCCCAGTTCCTCTTGGAAATGCTTGTCCATCACGTCGATCATCCCGTTGCAGAACCCCCAGAGGAGGAAGAGCGAGGTGATGAGGCAGAAAGGGACGAGATGGTTCCGCCCGTCCGGCGTAACAAACATGCTGGGTTTCATGCGCGGGGGGAGTCTTTGGGCCGGTTACATGATCTTGGCGCGTGTTGACTTCAATGCTTGCGCCGAGGCTTGCAGAGCTTGCAACTCCTTGGGCCAAAGTTCCAGCTCAAGTTGCGAGACGACGCCGGCGCGTCCAACCACCGTTGGCACGCTGAGGCTGATGCCGCGGATGCCGTAGGTGCCGTTGATCTCGCTGGACACGGGCAGGATGCGCCGGCGGTCGAGGGCAATGCAGTCGATCACTTCGCGAATGGCCACGCCAACGGCCCAGCCGGCACCGCCCTTGCGCGAAATGACTTCGGCTCCGCTCTTTTGCGTGCGCTCGAAAATTTTGGTCTGAAACGTTGGATTCACCCCGGGGAATTTTGTCAGGGGAAAGCCGTCAACCGTGGCGGAGGACCAGACGGGGAGCATGGTGTCGCCGTGTTCGCCGAGAATCATGGCCCGCACCTGCGTGGCGGGCAGATGAAGTTCGGCCGCGATGAGCGAGCTGAACCGGGAGGTGTCGAGCATGGTGCCGAGGCCGAGAACCTGGTGCGTCGGCAGGCCGAGGCGGTCCACGGCGAGTTGGGTGAGAATGTCGACCGGATTGGAAACGACGAAGATGATCGCGCTCTTTTTCAACCCGGAGTGCTTGAGGCTGTCGAGAATCCCGTTGAAGAGCCCGACGTTGCGGTTGATCAGGTCGAGGCGCGATTCGTCCGGCTTGCGGCGCAGACCAGCCGTGATGCAGACAAGGTCGGCGTCCGCACAGTCCGCGTAGGTCCCGGCCGAGATGTTCTGGTCCGCGCAGTAGGCGGCACCGTGCAGCAGGTCCAGGGCTTCACCTTCGGCCGTGGCTTGGTTGGCATCGAGAAGCACGATGTCTTTGACGATACCCGAGCACTGGAGGGCGAAAGCGGCGCAGCTTCCGACGCGCCCGCCGCCGCCAATGATGGCAACTTTCATAGTCTTACTTGAGGTTGGCGACGATTTCGTCGGTGATTTTCTGGACTAGCGCTTCGAGTTCGGTCGGGACGGGAGTCGCGGCTGACGCGTCGCGGGTCATGGGGTTGAATGGCGTAACCGGGGTGGCGCAGCCACGCTGGCCGCACATCTGCGTCCAGGGATCGACCTCGCAAAGCTCGGCCGGCTTGAGCCCGTAGCGGTCGTCGGGCAGGCCCATGGTCTTCTTCATGTCGAGAAGTTTGCCCACCTCGTCGCAGGGGATCGAGGTGCCGCCGGGGATGGACTGCGCGAGGATGATCGTGCGGCAGTAGGCATCGGTGATCTCCATTTTGAAGTAGGCGTCCTCGACCGACTTGCCCCAAGTGATGACGCCGTGGTTGCCCATGATGATCGACTGATGCTGGGGCGCGAGCGGCTTGATGGCCTCGGCCATTTCGGCGGAACCAGGTGTCCGGTATTCGGCGAAGGCCACGGTGCCGACGAAGACTTCCAACTCGGGAATGAGGGCCGGCGGGGGCTGCATACCCTTGATGGCGAAGGCACCGGCGTGGCAGGGGTGCGCGTGGCAGACCGAGGCGGCCTCGGGTGTCGTGTTGTAAATCGCCAGGTGGGTTGTGATCTCGCTCGAACGTTTCCAAGTTCCAGCGACTTGGTTCCCGGCGCCGTCGACCATGCAAAGCATGTCGGGGGTCATGAAGCCCTTGCTCACGCCGGTCGGCGTGCAGATGAAACGATCTGGCGCGAGCCGCGCGGAGATGTTGCCGCCGTTGCCGTCGCAGTATTCCCGCATCCAGACGCGGCGCCCCATCTCGCAGATTTCCTTTTTGATCCGCTCCGCTTCCGGCGAGGAAAAGAGGCGGGCGTCGTCCGAGGTCGTCACCGCGGTCACCCCGATGGCGGCGTCGGCTCCGGCCGCTCCGGCGAACATGACGCGGATCCCGGCGGCGGAGAAGACGTCGCGTGCCCCGGGGGTCACGAGGACCTCGCGGTTGTGGCGGAATTCTTTCGCGCCGGTTTTACAGAACTCTTCGGCGTCTTTTTGGGCGAACACTTTCATAATTTGGATGGGGTGAAGATTTCATCGACCAGCGCTGCGCAGTAAGCGTCGACGGGCGTCGGGGTGGGGAAGGGACAGGCGGCCTCGCGGCCTTCGCTGATCGCGACCTGTTGTCCGACTCCCGCACCGAGTTCGTCATAGACGACGATGGAGGGATCATAGCTCTGCTGGCCAGCCAGCGTTTCACGCCGCCAAGGCAGCGTCAGGAGCAGTCGCTCGCCTCGGTAGGAGGGGTGGCGGACCGAGAGGGTGACACGGCCGACGACAGTGCCGATTCTCATAAGGCGAGCGCTCCTTCCGGATCGATGATACCCATGATGCTCCAACGGGCCGGGCTTCGCTCGTCCTTGACGATCAGGCGGGCTTCGGCGCCGTCGCTCGAAATGATCACGCGCTGACCGATCGCCGCGCCCAGGGGGTCGAGGACCACCTGCGGGGCGACATCGGGCGACTCCGGCACGGCGACGAGCAAACGCGAGCCCTGCAAGCTCGGATGCTTCACGGTGGCGGTGATGTGGCCTTGGATGACGGCGGTGCGCATTTAGTAAAGGTTGAGGTTCTCGACCATCACGCAACGGCGTGAGCGGGTGAAAGTCATCGGCGTGGTCACGCCCTCGCCGGTCGGGGTGGCGATGCTGAAGCTGAGGAACCCCTCGCCGCCGAGTCCGAGGCCGGTCATGCAGGGGCCGTTCTTGATGAAGAGGGTGGTGTCCGCGATCTGCGCCATCTTGGTCAGCGCATCGATGTTGCGCGAATGAATGATGGCCGTGTGCTTGTAGCCGTGCTCGGCCTTGACCGCCTCGGCGATGGCCTCGTCGATGTTGCGAACGCGAACCACGGGAATGAAGGGCATCATTTGCTCCTCATCGACAAAGATGTGATCGGCTTTGGTTTCGCCGAAGAGCAGCTTGGTCGAAGCGGGAACATCGAGGCCGATGGCTTTGGCCAGAACCGAGGCATCACGTCCGACAAGGTCGCGATTGACCACGGGGTGGGGGCAACCGGCTCCCTGACCGGGCGGGAAGACAAAGGCTTTGCCGGCGAGCGCCTCGATTTGGGCCGCGGTCAATTGGACGGCGCCCGCCTTGCGCAACTCCTCGGAGAGTTTGTCCGCGACCGAATCAACGACAAAGACCTCCTTCTCGCCGATGCACAGCAGGTTGTTGTCGTAGGCCGCGCCTTGGATGATGGCGGCGGCGGCGCGGGCTAAATCGGCCGTTTCATCAACCACCACGGGCGGATTGCCCGGGCCGGCGCAGACCGCGCGTTTGCCGGTTTTCATCGCGGCGGCGACCACGGCTGGTCCGCCGGTGACGCAGAGGAGTTTGACGTGCGGATTCTTGCACATCGCGTCAAAGGTTTCGAGGGTCGGCTTGACCACGGTGCAGAGCAGATCGGTGATGCCGGTCTCCTTGGCGATGGCCTGATTGTAGGCGCGGATGGCGATCGCAGCGCACTTGGCGGCACCGGGGTGGGTGTTGAAAACGACCGAGTTGCCGGCGGCGATCATGTTGATCGCGTTGCCCGTGAGGGTGGGGACGCTGTGGGTCGAGGGCGTGACGGCTCCGACCACGCCCCACGGGGCGAAGTCGATCACGGTGAGGCCGTGGTCGCCGCTGAAGGCCATGCGTTCGAGCATTTCGACGCCGGGCACAAGGTCGCCACAGATTTTGAGCTTCTCGATCTTGTGCTCGAGGCGCCCGATCTTGGTCTCCTCGAATTCGAGGCGACCCCATTCATCGGCTTTTTCGACGCAGAGGCGGCGAATGACGCCGATGGCCGCCTTGCGGGCCGTCACGCCGGCGCCACGCAGTTGGTCGAACGACCGCTGGGCGGCGTTGCAGGCGGCGTCCATGGAGTCATAGACGCCGAAGGAACCGGATGGGGCGGATGACGCTGCTGGGGCCGACAAAGTCGATGGGCTCCGCTGGGCGCGGAGGCGGGTGAGGACTTCGCTTACAACCTTGGTCACGACTTGCTCGTCAATGGTCGTCATGAGGCTCGGTAGATTTTACGTTTGTCGAGGTCCACGGTGTCGACGATGCCGACGACCACCGCGTCCACGGGTGAATCCTTGTCGGGGCCGGCCAGGCGGGCGGAACTTCCCTGCACGATGAGGACGATCTCTCCTTCCCCGGCACCGAGGGCATCGACGGCGACAAGCGTGGACGTGCCGGGTCGAAATTCCGTCGCCTTGGGCGAATCGATGACAAGAGGACGGACGACCAGCAGCTTGCTCCCCATCATCTTGGGGTTCTTCTTCGTCGCGACAATGCTGCCCTCTACCTGCGCCAGGATCATGGCGTTACTTGGCCTTGGGCAGCACAGCGCTGGTCTCGGCGCTGGGGCGGGCGATGACGCTCACGCTGACAATTTCGCCGAGCGATTGGGCGGCGGTGCGTCCGGCTTCCGTCGCGGCCTTGACCGCGGCGACATCGCCGGAGACACAGACCGTAACCATCGCGTTGCCGACTTGGGTCATCGGACCGACGATTTCCACGTTGGCGGATTTGAGCATGGCGTCGGTGGCTTCGACGAGGGCGACGAGGCCGCGTGTTTCGATCATTCCTAGGGCTTGTTGCATATGGGTGTGTTGGTTGATGGTTTTTTGGTTGGGAAAATTCAGGCGGCCTGTTGCTGGGGATGCTGCTGCAGGAGTTGCCAGGCGTTGCGGGCGATGACGATTTCCTCGTTGGTCGGGATGACGCGGACCTCGACCTTCGAGTCGGGCGTGCTGATCACGGCTTCAGTGGCGCGGCAGGCGGCGTTCGCGGTGGAATCGAGCTTGAGGCCGAGGCAGTCCAAGTCGGCGCAGATTTCCGCCCGCAGATCGGGGTTGTTCTCGCCGATGCCGGCGGTGAAAACGAGGACGTCGAGGCCGTTTAGTTCGAGAAAGAACTGGCCTAGGTATTTGCGGATGGAGGCCACGAAGACTTCGATGGCCAACCGGGCGTCCTCATTGCCACTCTGGGCGGCTTCCCGCAGGTCGCGCATATCGCCGGAAGACAGACCCGACATGCCCTTGAGTCCGGATTCGGAAGCCAGGGCTTGCTCCACAGCCTCCCAGCCGAGACCGCACTCGCGGGCCAGATACATCATGGCGAAACAATCAAAATCCCCGGCGCGGTTGTTCTGCGGGAGCCCGCTCTGGGCGGTCATGCCCCACGTGGAGTCGATCGCGCGGCCGTTGAGAACCGCAGCCATGGACGAACTGCCCCCGAGGTGGCAGGAGACGAGGCGCAGTTGGTCGGTGCCTTTGAGTTCGGCCGCCCGTTCGCTGACAAAGCGGTGGCTGGCCCCGTGGAATCCGTAGCGGGCGATGCCGTATTTTTCCTTCCACTCGAGGGGAACGGGAAAGCGGCGGTTGTGCTCCGGGACGTGGTCGTAGAAGGCGGTTTCGAACGTGCCGATGCAGGGCAGGTCCGGATAGAGTTGGTTGAAGAGCCGCACGCCGTTGATGTAGGGCGGGTTGTGGGCCGGCAGGAGGGAGGAGATCTCCTCCATCGCGGCGAGGACCTGTCCGTCCATGAACTGCGTCCCGGAAATACCCCGGGCCATGACCGGCTTGAAGCCAACAGCGGCGAGCCTGTCGAACCCGCCGAGTTCTTTTTCCACCAAGCGGATGGCCTCCTCGTGGGAGGTGAGGCTGCCCACGCCGCTTTTTTCCGGACCCTCGCCGACCTGGATTTTCCAGGTCGCGCGAGGCGAGCCGAGGCGCTCGAAACCACCCCGGGCGAGCAAACGCTCGGACGGCATGTCGAACAAGCGGAACTTGAACGAGGTGCTGCCGAGGTTGGCAACCAGGATCTGTCGAGGGGCCATCGGCGCGGTCGGTTATTTGGCGGCGGCTTTGGCGGCGACGAACTTGCCGAGCTTGCCGAGGTCGTCGTGCGGGCGGGGGATTACGTGGACGGCGATCACTTCGCCGATCGAGCTCGCGGCGGTGGCCCCGGCCTCGACGGCGGCCTTGACCGCGGCGACCTCGCCGCGGACGAACACGGCCACGTGTCCCGATCCGACTTTCTCCCAGCCGACGAGATCAACGTTGGCCGCTTTGAGCATCGCGTCAGTTGCTTCGAACTGAGCGACGAGGCCCTTGGTTTCAATCATTCCTAATGCTTGTCCTGCCATATGTTTGGTTGGTTGGATGTTTGGGTTAAGCGGTGAAAAACTTGAGCAGCTCGGGAGCCGGGCGCGGGATGACATGGCCGGCCACGAGGTTGCCCACGCGGGTGGCTGTCTCCTTGCCTGCCTCAACGGCGGCTTTGACGCTGCCCACATCGCCGCGCACGATCGTGGTGATCATGGAGCCGCCGATGGGGATGGATTTGATGAGTTCGACGTTGGCCGCTTTGACCATGGCGTCACTGGCTTCGACCAGGCCGACGTAGCCGCGTGTTTCAATGAGTCCGATTGCTTCGTTCATGTTGTGTTTATGTGGGTTTGGTTGTTGGTTGTCAAATAGAAATCAGTTCGACTTTGGTCGCGTGCTCCAAATCGCAGGCATTGGCCTCGTCGGTGTCGATATGGACCTCCAGTTTGAAGCTTGGGTCCACGCGGACAATCAGGTCGTCGAACCGGGTCGCGCAGCCCGGAGCCTCAACCTTGAGCGTCACCCGGTCCAAATGCTTGACCCCGTAGGCGACCGCATCAGCCGGAGACATGTGGACGTGCCGGGCGGCGCGGATCACACCGTTCTTCATTTCGAGAAAGCCTTTGGGGCCCATGATGTAAGCGCCGGGAGTGCCCTCAATGTCGCCGGACATGCGGACGGGAATATCCATCCCAAGCTGGACGGCATCGGTGAGGGCGAGTTCGATTTGGGTCAGATTGCGGCAGGGCCCGAGAATGCGGAGGTTTGGAATGATGCGTTTGCGCGGGCCGATGAGCGTTACAGTTTGCTCGGCGGCAAATTGGCCTTCTTGATAGAGCCACTTGTGAACGGTGAGTTCCGCGCCCGGGCCGAACAGCGTCACCAGATTTTCCGGCGAAATATGCATGTGGCGGGCGGAACTGCTGACCAAGAGGGTCTGCTCGGCGGTGGAGGGGACTGGCGCGGCATCTCTCATCTCCTTGAGGAGAAGGTCGCGCACGAGCGATTCAACAAAGTTGCGGCTGACGTTGGGAGCGGGGGGACTCATCTCTGGCTGGCGTCAGGAAATCACGCCAAGGAGCGTGGCGCAAGAAAAAACTTGGTTTATGTGGGAATATTTTGCTTTGAGAGGGTTTTTGGCCGGCCGGGCGCCCTAGTGCCGTGTGCCAGTCCGTGCCTCGTAAGTCTTGACCTCGTCGAGCCACTGATGGCCGGCGGGCACGTCGGCGCGTCGGCAAAATTCAGTCCAAACCGCTCCCCACGGCAGGGCCTTGGCTTCCTCGAGCAGAGCCAGTCGTGTGGTGAAGTCTCCCGCTTGCTCCGCGTCCCGC
The DNA here is from genome assembly GCA_041736875.1 of Chthoniobacterales bacterium. GTDB lineage: Bacteria > Verrucomicrobiota > Verrucomicrobiia > Chthoniobacterales > JACTMZ01 > JACTMZ01. The sequence goes on from JBGSSV010000180.1 coordinate 33,493, forward strand.
AGCAGGGCGGAGGGTTCGAGCAGGGCGACGAGGAGGGCTTTCTGCGTGGCACGAATGCCGATGACCCACGCGGCCACGCGGTTGATGCTCGCGTCGAAGTAGTCAAGGCCGATGCTGGTCCGGCCGAGGAAATCCCCGCGGACCAATTCCTCCATGACCGCGCGCGTGGCATCGTCAAGAATGACCACGTGGTCGCTGTCCCATCGCACTCCGCGGCTTACATGTAGCAGCAGGCGGGGCACAAAGAGCAGCACGGAGGAAATTTTGTCAGCCAGGGTTTCCGTGGGATGAAAGTGGCCGGCATCGAGGCACACGGCCTTATGGCGCGAGACCGCGTAGGCGAGGTAAAATTCATGCGAGCCCGCCGTGTAACTCTCCGAGCCGATGCCGAACAATTTGCACTCCACGGCATCAATCTCCTGCGCCGGCGACAGCGGCGCGGCGAAGATGGCGTCGAGCGAATCCATCAACCGCTGGCGCGGCCCGCTGCGGTCGATCGGAAGATCCTTGTAGCCGTCGGGAATCCAGACATTGGTCACGCAGGGTGACCCGAGGGCGCGCCCGATGTCGGCGGCGATGGTCCGGCAGCGTTTGCCATGCTCGATCCAAAAGTCCCGGATGCCTGCATCCCGGTGGCTGAGCGTGAAACCATCGGCCGCCTTGGGGTGGGCGAAAAACGTCGGGTTGAAATCCATGCCCAGCCCCAGATCGCAGGCCCAATCGACCCAGCCGTCGAAGTGCTTCGATTCGATCTGGTCCCGGTCCACCGAGACACCGCCATTCTCCAGGTAAAGCGCATGCAGGTTGAGGCGGTGGCGTCCGGGCACGAGCGACAGCGCCTTGGTCAGGTCCGCGCGGAGTTCGTCCGGCGTGCGGGCGCGCCCCGGATGGTTTCCTGTCACGGCCAGGCCGCCTCCGGGGGCGCCTGTTTGGGCGGATTCAAAACCGCCGACATCATCGCCCTGCCAGCAGTGGACCGAGATCGGCGTGGTTGCGAGGGTTTGCAGGGCCTTCTCGGGATCAACCCCGAGCCGCGAGTAGGCATCGCGGGCGTTGTCGTAGGGGGAGGACATGCCGGTGGTCAGTTCGGTCTGGTCGGATCAGCTAGCCATCGCTCGATTTCGCTCAGGGTCTTGCGGCCGCAGTTTCGTTCGTGTCGCAGGCAATCAAGGATGTTTTTTTCCCGGGCCTGCTCGCGGGAGGAGACTCCGTAGCGCCCCATCGCGTTGACCGCGCGGGTTGAGAGCTGGGACAACTCGAGAGCGCCGCTCAGCGACTTGATCGACCGACGGTGGCGGGAGAGCATCAGCGAGACCGCCTGCGGAGTCACTCCCATCTGCTCACCGATTTCGCGAAAGGAATAACCGAGGCCTCGCAACATGGCGATTTCGCGAATGCGTTTCGGCACGTCGTCCGCGGAGAGGAAGACGTGGTTGTTGGTCGTTTTATTCTGGGTGGGCTCGGGCGCGAGGTCGTTCATGGTCGGCAATTTGGTCTGACGGTATGGTTGGGTTTCGAGATCGGCATATGCTTTGTATTTCTGTGTTTTCCTGCGTGCAAGTGATTTCTTGCTTGTTTTGGAAGTTTGTCTGTTTACCTTGATCTCTGCCCCCAGATCCGCCCCCTAAAAATGCTCGCCTTGGAACGCCACCGCTGGATGTTGGAAAAAGTCAATGCGCAAGGCAGCGTGCGCACCTCCCAGGTGGCCCAGGCGCTCGGAGTGACCGAGGAAACGGTGCGGCGTGATTTCGAGAAGCTGGCCGCCGAGGGAATGCTCATGCGCTCGCATGGTGGCGCCGTGCGGCTGGAGGCCAACCGCCGGGAGTTTCCCCTGCACGACCGCGCGCAGCAAAGCATTGCGGGCAAAACGCTGATTGCCGAGGCTGCCTTGGCGCGGATCAAGCCGGGCCAGACGCTCTACTTCGATGCCAGCACCACCGTCTTGCAATTAGCCAAGCTTCTGCCCGACGAGCCCCTCACGGTCGTGACCAACGGGCTGCAGATCGCACTCACGCTGGCGGAGAAGAGCGAGATCGATTGCGTGCTCCTCGGGGGAGGGGTGCGGTCAACCTCGCTCTCCACGGGGGGCTGGGCGGCGGAGAAGGCGCTCGAGATTTATCACTTGGACATGGCCTTCCTCTCCTGCCGCGGGGTCGATGCCGAGCGGGGGCCGAGCGATGCGGGTGAGGTTTATGCGCGCCTCAAGCACGCGGTGATCGAGCGGTCGGATGAAACCATTCTTTTGGCTGACCGCACGAAAGTTGGTGTGGCTTCGAGTTACTTTTTCGCCCGCCCGGCGGATCTGGATTTGTGGATCACGGATGAGGCTCTGCCGCCGCAGGTGGCTGAGGCTGTGACCGCGCAGGGCCTGCGGGTCGAGGTGGCGGCGCGTCGGGAGGTTGCAGGGTGAGTCGTCGCGTTTACCTCGCCGCCGACCTCGGAGCCGACAGCGGACGCGTCATGGCCGGGATCCACGACGGCGGGAAAATCGTGCTCCAGGAGATGGCGAGGTTTCCCACCGGCGGCCCTCTCCTGCCCGATGGGTTGCATTGGGACATCATGCGGATTTATGCGGATATCCGTGCGGGCATCGACAAGGCGGTGGCGGAGTTTGGGGATGGCGTCGTTTCGGTCGCGGTGGATTCGTGGGGCGTGGACTACGCGCTGCTGGACGCCGGAGGCAGCCTGCTCGGGCTGCCGTGGATGTATCGCGATCCGCGGACGGACGGGATGATGCAGGCGGTCGAGGCCTTGGTGCCTCGGAATGACCTCTACCGGCGCACGGGCATCCAACCGATGTTTTTCAACACGATCTACCAGCTTGTCGCGGAAACCCGGAAGCGTCCGGCGGTGATGGAGCGGGCGGAGCGGATTGCTTTCATTCCGGATCTACTCACCTACTGGTTGAGCGGCGAGAAAACGACCGAGCGAACCGTCGCGAGCACATCGGGACTGCTCAAGGCGGGAACGTCGGAATGGGACACCGAGCTGGCGGGGGTGCTCGGCATCCCGGTTTCGATTCTGCCCAATATCAGCGAGCCCTGCACCATTGTTGGCCGGCTGCGGAACGGCGATGGCCGCCCCGCGAAAATCGAAGTCATTCTTTGCGGCAGCCATGACACCGCCTCGGCGGTGGCCGGGGTGCCGTCGATGGAGAAGAATCCTCTCTTCCTCAACTCCGGCACCTGGTCGCTCCTTGGCCGCGAACTCGACGGCCCGCTGGTCAACGAAGCGACGGCCGCGGGCCGCTTCTCCAACGAGCAGGGGCTGGGCGGCACCACGCGTCTGCTCAAGAACGTCGCCGGCATGTGGCTTTTGCAGCAAAGCAAGCGCCGCTGGGAGGCGGATGGAGCGAAGCTCGAATACGGGGCCATGGTGGCCAAGGCCGCCGGGACCGTCACCGACGCATTCATTGATCCCGACGCCGAGGAATTCGTGCGGCCTTCCGACATGCCGGCAGCCATCACCGCGTGGCTGGAGAAGACCGGTCAGACGCCGCCGTCCAGCCGTGCCGGCATCGCGCGCGTCATCTTCGAAAGTCTCGCCCTCAAATACCGCATGTTTCTGCAACGCATGAAGGAATTCATGCCCGACTTGCCCGGCACGCTGCATATCGCGGGCGGAGGTTCGCGCAACGGGCTGCTCAACCAAATGACGGCCGACGCCTCCGGCTTGCGCGTGCTGGCCGGACCCTCCGAAGCCACCGCGCTCGGCAACGTGCTCGCGCAAATGATCGCTCGTGGCGACCTTGCCTCCCTGGCCGAAGGGCGGGCAATTATTCGCGACTCCTTTGAGATCGGTGAGTTCACGCCGCGCGACCCGCAGGCTTGGGACGCCAAGGCCGAACGTTTCGAAAAGCTAGTCAACGCCCCATGATCAATCTCGCCGCCCGGCCAAAAGGCAAACGCATCCAACTCATGGCCACGTGCCTCTGCGATGCGTTCTATGACGGTGTGGCCAAGGCCACGGTCGAGGTTCTCGAGCACGCCGGCTGTGAAATCGAGTTTCCCGAAAACCAGACCTGCTGCGGTCAACCGGCCTTCAACTGCGGACAATGGCCCGCCGCCCGCCAAGTCATGCGCCACACGGCCTCGGTCTTCGCCGGCGACCAGCCGATCATTGTCCCCTCCGGTTCATGCGCGGCCATGATGTTTCACGGCTCTTCGCTGGAATTCGAGCACGAGCCGGATCGTGCCGCCATCGAGCAGGTGGGGGGGCGGACTTGGGAGTTGGGTGATTATCTGGTCAACGGCTTGGGCCTGACGGAATGGCCCGGAGAGTTCAAGGCCCGCGTCGCTTTCCATCGCGCCTGCCACACCCGTGGCACGGCCAGCGGGCCGGCTGTGCTGCAGCTTTTGCAATCCATCCGCGGTTTGGAAATCGTTCCCTTTGGTGAAGGGGAACAATGCTGCGGCTTCGGCGGCACATTTTCCGTCAGCTTTCCCAACGTCTCCACCGCCATGGGCGAACTCAAACTCGAACATCTCCGCGAGGCCGCCCCAGACTACATTGTCTCGGGCGACATGAGTTGCCTCATGCATCTCGGCGGCCTGGCCGAGCGTGACGGCCAGCCGCTCAAGATGCTCCACTTCGTTCAAATCCTGCGGGACGCGCTGCACCAACATCATGGCTCGCCAACTCGTTGACACCTACGCCAAGCGGCTGGATCCCTTGGTCCAGAAAGCCGTGCATGACAACAGCGCGGCCGGCACGGGCAAGCGCTACACCATCCTCGGCGAGGATTACGCCGACGCCGACAGTCTGCGCAAGCTCGCCGGGGCGATCCGTCAGCATTCCATCGATCACCTCGATGAGTATTTGGCCCAAGCCGAGACAAGCCTGACCCAGCGCGGGGCGAAGGTGCACTACGCGGTCACGGCCGACGACGCGTGCCGTGCGGTTTCCGACATTCTCAAGGCCGCCGGGGCCACCCGCGTGGTCAAGTCGAAGAGCATGGTCTCGGAGGAAATCCACCTGAACGACCACCTTGCGGCCGAAGGCATAGAGTCGGTCGAGACCGATCTCGGCGAATACATCATCCAGATCGACGGCGACCACCCCAGTCACATCGTCAAGCCCATCATCCACAAGATGCGCGGGGATATCGCCCGCAGTTTCGAGCGCGAGGGGCTGGGGGACTACAACGACGATCCCGAGGTTATTACGCGCCGTGCGAGGAAATTCATGCGCGGCAAATACCTTGCGGCCGACGCCGGCATCACGGGCGCAAACTTCGTCTCGGCCGAGTCCGGCCGCCTCGTCTTGGTCACCAACGAGGGCAATTCGCGTTTCTGTTTGGCTCCGACCCGCATCCACATCGCGCTGGTCGGGATTGAAAAAGTCGTTCCGTCCGACGCCGACCTCGGCGTTCTGCTCAATCTCCTCGGACGCTCGGCCACCGGTCAGCAACTCACCGTCTACACCGAGTTCATCAACGGCCCCGCCCGTCCCGATCAGCCGAGCGGTCCGCGCGAAATGCATGTCATCTTCGTCGACAACCGCCGCACCGAGGTGTTGGCCTCGGATTGCCGGGAAATTCTGCGCTGCATCCGCTGCGGGGCCTGCCTGAATGTCTGCCCGGTTTACCGCCAGGCCTCCGGCCACGCCTATCGCAGCGTTTACCCGGGTCCGGTCGGTGCCGTCCTTTCGCCGCTCCTCGCCGGGGACAAATTCAACGAGCTGGCCGACCTGCCCAAAGCCTCAAGCTTGTGCGGCGCGTGCAACGAAGTCTGCCCGGTGGATATTCCCATCCCCGACCTCCTGCTCCGTCTGCGCAACCGGGCCCATCAGGAGCACGTTCCTTCGCCCGGCACCCCGCCCATGGCCGGCTTCGCCCTGCTCGGCAGTCATCCTCTCATCTGGCGTTCCGCCATGATGTTCGGCGTCGCCAAGGACTACGTGCCCATGTTGGACAAATTGCCCGTGCCCTACCTCGGGGATTGGCTCAAGACGCGCACCCTGCCCAAATGGCGGGGGGGCAAGTTCCGCTCGTGGATCAAATCCCGCCCGCGCCGCAACGGAGGCTCCGCCCAATGAGTGCCGCCCGCGAAACCATCTTCGCCGCCATCCACGCAGCCCTTGCTCCGCTGCCCCGTCGGGAGACCCGGCCGCACGTGCCGCTCGGAGTGGCCGAGCCGCAATGGCTGGGCGCCGAGACCGACAACGTGGCCCTCTTCCTCCGCCGCGCCCGCGCCACCGGCACGGTCTGCTTCACCTCGCTGGCCGAATGCGAGGCCTGGCTGCTTGGGCAGAAAGCCGCGAAGGTCTACCTCGCTGACTCCCTCGCGGCGTGGTCCTCGCAACTCGGGGCCGGCCTCGACCTGACGCTCGAATACCACCGCGACCAGGTCGATGTGATTGATGCGGCACTGACCCCGGCGGCCGGAGCGATCGCCGAATCGGGCAGCATCATCATGACCGACGGATCCAGCCCCGATCGACTTTCCGAGCTGGCCCCGTGGATTCACATCGCGGTCGTGCAGAGGGAAACGATTCATCGCTCCATCGCCGAGGCGATCGCCGCCATGCCCGACGACCCGAACATCATCTGGGTCACGGGGCCGTCCAAAACCGCCGACGTCGAAGGCATCCTCATCCAAGGTGTCCACGGTCCCGGCGTGCAAGCCTGCCTGCTGGTGTGAAGCTATCCCGCGAACGCGTGGCCGAGCCGGTCACCAGAACATCCTCATGAACGTCACATTCGATATCACCCAAGATGGCGGACAACTCGGTCCGGTCAAATTCCGCGTCGGCACCCGGACTGTGGAGCCTTTCTCGACGGCTCCATGGTGCGGCACACCGGAAGCGCGCAAACTCATTCCCTTGCTCCGCGAATTGCGCGGCGATTTCTTTTGCGCCCCCTTCGGCGACGGGCCCGCGTGGCGCGGCGAGGCGCACCCGCCGCATGGCGAGCCCGCGAACGGCCGGTGGAAAGTCAAGAAATCCGGGCCGGGCCGCCTCACGGCCACGCTGCAGACCCGCGTGCGCCCCGGCCGGATCACCAAGATCATTGAAGCCCGCGACGGCGAGACCAACCTTTACCAAACCCACCTGCTGGAGGGCTTCCGCGGTTCGATGTGCCTGGGCCACCACGCCATGCTCGATTTCATGCGCAACGGTCCGGGCCGCATCTCGACGAGCAAGCTGCGGCTCGCGCAGGTGCTGCCGGCCCCGTTCGAGAATCCCGTCACGGGCGGCTACTCGTCGCTGAAGGAGGCGGCCTGGTTCCGCAGCCTGGACAAGGTGCCCGTGGCCACCGGCGGCACGACTGACCTCACCCGCTTCCCGGCCCGCGAAGGATTCGAGGACCTCGTGATGCTGCACCACAAGGACGCGGACGATTTCGCGTGGGCGGCCGTTGTTTTCCCGGAGAAAAAGTTCGTCTGGTTCGCACTCAAGAACCCCGCGCACCTCGCCTCGACCGTGCTTTGGCATTCGAACGGGGGACGCCACTACGCTCCGTGGAATGGACGTCACCGCGGCGTGCTCGGCATCGAGGATGTTACGGCCTATTTTCATCTCGGTCTGGCCGCCTCCCTGGCCGACAACCCTTGGAAGAAAAAGGGCATCCCCACCGCGCTCGCCCTCGGGGCGAAGAAGCCCACGCGCATTCCCTATATAATGGGCGTCGCCCCGCTGCCTGCGGGATTCGATTGCGTGGGCGCCATCCACCGCACCGAAACCGGCATCCGCCTTTCCGCCACCGCCGGCGCGGCCATCGACCATGCGGTCGACACCACTTTCCTCCAATAATCATCCCGTGAAAATATACAGCGACTACCTCCAGAACCTCCGCGGCAAAATCCTCCTCGGTTGCGACGGCTTCGTCGACGAGACCTACGAGATCGTCGAAGTGCGCAAGAGCCGGGCCGAATACACCGCCATGCACCAGTTGCGGCAGTTCGGCGAACTGATCGTTGCGCGGGCCGACGGTGGGGTCGGGGTCGAACTCGTACCGAAGCGCCGTTGCGAGGGCGGGTTCGCCATCAACACGGGCCGCGTGGCCGCGTGCCTCGGCCTCAAGCCAGTCCTGCCGGGACTTTACGGCAGGCAGGCCATCGACCCAGCTTACGAGGAATTCACCGGCATCTGCGATCTTGCCTCCCTCGGCGACCCCGCGCTGACCATCGCCCTCGAATTTGGCGACGGGAAGATCCTCATGAGCAATCTCGAGGCGGTCTCCAGCTTGTCGTGGGATGACTTTGAAAGACACTTCGGGAAGGAGAAACTCAAGGCGTTGTTCTCCGGCGTGGACATCCTCGGCCTCGGCTACTGGTCGCTCACGGCGAATTTCGACGAATTGTTCGAAGGCTTCATGCGCCAGTATGAAACCCTCCCGCCGCCGCGCCGGATGTTCTTCGACTTCGCCGACATCAAGAAGAAGTCCAGCGAGTCTTTCCTCCGGAGCCTCGAGCTGATCAGGAAATTCAACGGCAAGATCCCCATGACTTTCAGCCTGAACGAGCACGAGGTGTTTGAGCTGTTCTCCCGCATCGGCGTCGCGTGTCCGGAACTGGCGCCGGCGCCGATCGCTGCCGCGCTGACCGAGGCCCGGGAGAAAATCGGCTTCGACGAACTTGTCGTCCACACGCCGGAATTCGCGGCCGCGTCCAGCGCATCCGACGCCGAAGCTTACGCCATCCAGGACCGTCAGACCAACGTCGTGCGTCTGGCCGGCGCCGGTGACAGCTTCAATGGCGGCTATCTCTGCGCGTCCCTCGGCAATCTCCCGATCAAGAACCGTCTGGTCATGGCCAATGCCGTGGCCGCCTTCTTCGTCACCCGCGCCACCGGCCCGAGCAGGGACCAACTCCTGGCCCAGATCGACAAAGCCTCCGACAAATAGGCAAGTTTAGGGGTGGTGCCCCCGAGCATCAGTTGTCCGCCTCCTGAAGGACTGCTTCAAGAGGGGGATGTGATGTGGCTTTCTCACATTATGTTCATTGGTAGTTGAATTCTCGACGTTTCCGCCGTCTATTCCCATTCGGTCCAAGGCCTTTTGTGCAAGCGGCCAGCCTACAGTCTCATCGTCAGCGCAGGTCCAAGCCCAAGGGCTCAGACCAAGGGCGGCAGCGTGGAGCGAAGCCGAGCCCCCGGCAGAAATACTTTCTTGGTCAGCCGCCCGAGCCTGAGCCGGCTTTGGACGCTTTCCAAGGAGAGTGCATCGCGGTCTTTACCCGCGCGGCCACAGCCCTCTCGCTCGCACCTTCCATTGGCCAGATCTACGGCCTCCTCTTTTCCACCCCAGATCCTCTCAACCTCGACCAGATCACGGCCCGCTTGAAGGCGAGCCGGGGCGGCACCTTTCAAAGCTTGCGCTGGCTTTGCCAAATCGGGGCGGCTGAGAAGATTCCAGGCCCCGGACGCCGCAAGGATCATTTTCGGGCCGAACTGAACCTGCGGAAACTCGCCGGCGCCTTCCTCAGTGCCAGGATCGAGCCGCACGTCTCAAGCGGGGCGACCCATCTGCAGCGGCTCCGTCGCAGCCTGCCCTCCGAGACAACCTCCCTGTCGTCCTTCCAGCGCGCCCGCTGCGAGCAAATGGAACGCTGGCACCACTTCATGTCCGACGTGTTGCCCTTCATCAAAACTTTTGCGGAGAAGTTTTAGGTGAGCAGGTCTGCTCGAGGGGTGTCTCGAGAAGAATGGCGGCACAGGAGTCGGGAAATCTCCGGGATGATCCAACTCGATCAATCGTCTCCACCGCAAATAGGCGCCGCCCACGGCCCGCCGACCAAGTCGTAACAGACCAGACATTCTCTCCTGCCCATGTCGCCAACCGCCAACTGCCAGCCGTCTGCGGCCGCCAACCTCCCGGCCGCCTTCCTCTTCACCGCCCTGATCGCCATCTGGGGCTGGCTTTTCTTTGTGCTCACCGGCGAGTGGGACGCCAACGAACAATACTCGCATGGGTGGTTCATCCCGCTCCTTGCTGGATGGATTTTCTATCAACGGTGGAGTTCTCGGCCCGAGGCGCAGCCCGCCGTCGGTCCTCTGCGCTTCGCCAGCTATGCGTTGCTCGCCTTGTTGGTCCTGCCTTCGACGGTCGGCGTCCTCATCGCCGGGGCCTACCCTGACTGGCGGGTCGTCCTGTGGGGTTTGGGTGCCGCGGCCTTTCTGGCCAGCCTCGCGCTCACTGCTTTGGCCGGCGGCCTGCCATGGGTGAGACATCTTTCGTTCGCCTTTGTCTTCGCCTTGGTGGCCATCCCGTGGCCGACCGCGCCGGAGCGATGGCTCACGCAAGAACTCAGCCTGCTCGCGGCGGATGTGGCCGCATGGGTTCTTCCCTTGCTCGGCGTCGCTGCCCAATCCCACGGCACCAGCATCGACGTGGGGGCCGACGTGCTCGGCGTGGACGACGCTTGCAGCGGGATCCGCTCGTTCCAATCCAGCCTGATGGCCGCCCTTTTTCTCGGCGAGCTCTTCACCCTGCGCTGGGGCTATCGGCTCCTGCTTTGCGTCCTCGGGTTGATCGCCGCCTACGCACTCAACGTGGCCCGCATGCTCCTTCTCTCCGTCGCGGTGGCCAACGAGGGGATCGGTGCCTTGGACCGACTCCACGACCCTGCCGGCTTCGCCATTCTCATCCTCAACATGGGCTTTCTCTGGCTCCTGTGCTGGGGCGCACAAAACATCCCGGGAGCGATTCAACCCGCCTTGTCCGTAGTCAAAACCTCGCCAGGCATTTCCCGCTCGGCTGGTTTAGCCGCGGTGGCCGCAGCCGTCGCCGTCGTCCTCATGGCCGGTGGGACCGAGGCCTGGTATTGGTGGAAGGCCAAGGACCTGGTCCGCGCCGCAGTATGGACCGTCGCGCCAGCAGACACCTCCGGGGCCGTGCAGGACGAACCCCTAGCCGAGAAAGCCGAGGAAATGCTGCGCTACGATGTCGGTTTCCAGCGTGCCTGGCAGGACGAAGCTGGTCGGCTCTGGCACTTGATCTTCGTCGAGTGGGAGCCGAAGCGGATGAGTCTCCATTACGCCCAGCCCCATTTGCCCGAACAGTGCCAGCGCATGATCGGACGGACCATCGTCTCCAAATCCGAGCTGCGCCGCACCGAGGCCAACGGCGTCGGCATCGTTTACAATCTCTACAAAATCCGCGCCGGGGCGGATGAATTTTACCTCATGTATGTGGTCAGCGACGACCGCATGGCCGGTGAACAAATCGAAATCAGCCGCGCCACCCCGGCAAATCGGCTGAAGACCGTGCTGGCTGGGCGCCGCAATATGGGCCAGCGCTCGCTCCAGCTGGCCCTCGTCGGCGAGCCGGACGAAGCCAAAGCCGAGGAGGCCATGCGCGAGCTTCTGCCGCAGCTTATCCAGCCAGCTCCGTAGATCGTTCGGAGCATGCGCAGCGGCTGGTGCCTTGCTCCCAGGCCTCCTCCGCGCAACCCAAGCTTGCTGTCCTGTCTATCGTCTTTCTTTTGAAAACCCTCGTGATCGGCTGCGCTAGATTCGTGGGCTCGCAAGTTTCCGAGTTCCTGCCTTATCCCGCTGGCGTCCAATGAATGCCGATTTTCATGTGTGCTTGCGCAGAGCTTTCCGAGGCTGCCCCGCAGGACTTCGTGCCTTTCTGGAGCGCAGCATGCGGGGGCGGGTGGTCAAGCGGCGCTTGGGAGCGGAAGTCGGTGGCCGCGAGGTGTTCATCACGCCCGAAGCCAGCCTCTATTGGGCATGGCCTTGGGCCTCGGCAGAGGCGGATCCCGAATTACTGGCCATCTGCCGGGAGTTCGTGCGCCCGGGAGATGCCGTGTGGGATTTGGGCGGCAACGTGGGCTTCTTCGCCTTCCTCGCGGCCGCCCATGCCGGCCCGAAAGGATTCGTGCTGTCGGTGGAGCCCGATCCTTTCCTCACCAGCCTGATGATCCGCAGTGAACAGCATCGTCCCCCGGACGCCGCTCCTTGCACCGTCATCGCCGCCGCGGTCGGATCGGAAGCTGGATTTGCCTCACTTGAGATCCCCGAGCGCTCGCGGGCGGCCAACGCCCTCGCCGGTCGCAGCGAGTGCACCCAGCGGGGCGGGCTCCGGCAAGCCTTCGACGTGCCGGTCGTGACGCTCGACCAATTGGGCACGAGCTACCGTCCGCCCAGCTTGATCAAGATGGACATCGAAGGCTCCGAACCTGAGGCCCTCTCGGGTGGCCGGGACTTGCTGCAGAAATTCCATCCGGTCATCTATCTTGAAGTGCAAAAGCACCAAGCCGCACAGATCCGGGACTTGCTGCGAGCCTTCGGATATCGCCTCTACGATCCTGCCGTGCCGCCCGCCGACCGTCGCGAGTTGTCCGCCTTGACCTACAACGTGCTTGCCCTTGCTGGTTGATCATTGCTTTCTTGCAGACTTTGCTGCTTGGCCCAGTGCCTTAGGCAGGCTCCGGAATCAGGCCAGCCGCGCTCAAGTGGGACCTGTATCAAAGTGGCACCGCTTGACGGAATGCTGTATTGCCGTATCGATATAAATATGAAGACCACCATCGATATCCCTGAACCGCTTTACAAGAGAGCCAAGTTCCGCTGCATCGAAAAAGGTCAGACCCTGCGTGATATGGTCATTGCCTCTCTTCAGAAAGAACTGGCCGAACAGTGCTCGCCGCCGGCTCAGCCCTATTGGTCCAGCCGAAACCTGAGGCCGGCCTATGCCGAAGCTCTCGCCCGCGGGGACTTTTCCGGAGGCGCCGACTCCACCTTGATTGTCTCCGAAGACCGTGATTCGCGTGAAGGCGCTCTACTTTGACACCAGCTATCTCTTCCGGTTGTATTGCGCGGAACCCGGTCATGAGAAAGTCAAAGCCCTCCTCCCGGGCATAGACAGAATTTTTTCCGTCCAGCTCGCCCGGGCCGAGTTTGCCCCTATCGTTTTGCGCAAGAGGCGTGAGAAGTCCGCAACTGACAGTGCTCTGACCGAGTTGCACGAACAGTTTCTCGACGAGGTGCGTGATGGCCACATCCAGTTAATTGTCCCGGAGGATTGCGAGTTTGAGGTCATCGAAGCCGTGCTTCGAAGTGCTTCCCCAGACACATTTTTACGGGCTGCAGACGCCTTGCACTTGGCCGCGGCCGCCTGGCATGGATTCAAGGAAGTCTATTCCAATGATCGCCATTTTCTCGCGGCAGCACCACTCTTCGGGCTGCGTGGTATCGACGTTGCTTCCGCTGGATAGGTATTCTTCCTGCTACCTTGGCTGATCGTCATTTGAGGGTCACCCTTCCTCTCGCTGCCCCATGCTTCAAGTTCCCGCCGACTACGAGATCCTCATCAAGCCGACGAAGGGCTGGTTGAAGCTGAACCTCGCCGATGTCTGGCGCTACCGGGACTTGCTGTTCCTGCTGGTCCATCGCGATTTTGTCTCCAAATACAAGCAGACGGTGCTCGGGCCGCTGTGGTTCATCATCCAGCCGTTGCTCCTAACAGTCGTCTTCACCATCATCTTCGGCAAAGTGGCACAGATCCCGACGGACGGCTTGCCGCCGATGCTCTTCTACTTGGCCGGCCTGCTCGGATGGAATTACTTTGCGCAGACCTTCACTGGGACGTCAGGCACGCTCACGGCCAATGCCGGCATCTTCGGCAAGGTGTATTTTCCGCGCCTCGTCGTCCCGCTTTCGACAGTCATTTCCGGCTTCATCGCCTTTGGCATCCAATTGGCCACGTTCCTTTGCTTCTGGGCCTATTTCAAATGGTTCACAGCCGCTGGACCGACCATCCAGATGACGCCTGCGATCTTGTGGTTCCCGCTGCTGATGATCCAGATCGCCGCGTTGAGCTTGGGGGTGGGTTTGTGGCTGACTTCGCTCACGGCCAAATACCGCGACTTCGCCTTCCTCACCGGGTTTCTCGTGCAGATCTGGATGTATGCCACACCGGTGATTTACCCGCTCTCCCGCATCCCTGAGGACTGGCGCTGGGTTGCCGTGCTGAACCCCATGACGATGCCCGTCGAATCCATCAAATACATGTTCCTCGGCCAAGGCATCGTCAGCCCCGCCTACTTCGCCATTTCCATCGCCATGACGCTCGTGCTCCTGCTGAGCGGAATTGTCCTGTTCAACAAGGTGGAGAAGACCTTTGTGGATACTGTGTAGCCAGCGGAGTTGGTTGTGGGGACGATCGTCTGAAGATGGAAGAAAAGAGATGGTAGGTGGGTATAGGATTTGAGGATTTGGACACATGGAGAGAGGCGCGGGCGTTGACCAAAGATGTCTACGCTCTCACCCGGGTGGGTCCGATGCCCAGGGATCGTCGGCTTTGCTCGCAGATTCAAGCTTCTGCCGTATCTGTCATGTCGAACGTGGCTGAGGGCTTCGAGAGGACTGGTAATGCTGAAGAGTTGCACCTTTACCATATCGCCCGAGCGTCCTGCGGTGAGGTTCGCTCGCAGCTTTACGTTGTTGAGGACGTCTATCCAGAGTGTGCGCGGGAGGCTCTTGAACTCCGCGACCGTTTCGAGGCCGTCGGACGCCTTGTTTTTGGGCTAATGGAGAGCACGGGGCGAAGGAGTGCCGAAAAGCGCTGAGGCTAACTTTGGGAATCCCTGTTATCCCTCCCAACTTCACACTCCAATATCCCATATGCGCTGCCTAGCAGTTCACCATGACACCTATTGTTGAAGTCAAAGGACTCTCCAAGCGCTACAGGCTCGGCGTGTTCAACGCGCGGACGCTGCGCGAAGAGGCGGAGGTGTTTCTTGCGCGATTCTCGCGCAAGAAGGGAGATGGAAGTTCGAAGATCGGATATGGGTCCCTATCTACCAACTCCAAACTCTATTCTCCTTCGTCAACTCCCGCTGACGACTTCTGGGCGTTGCGCGACGTTTCCTTCGACGTCCACCCCGGCGAGGTCATCGGCATCATCGGACGCAACGGGGCGGGGAAGAGCACGTTGTTGAAAATTTTGAGCCGCATCACGGAGCCGACGTCAGGCGAGGCGCGGATTCGCGGGCGGGTGGCGTCGCTGCTTGAGGTGGGGACGGGATTCCATCCGGAGTTGTCGGGCCGGGAAAACATCTTCCTCAACGGGGCGATCCTCGGCATGACCAAGGCCGAGATCCGGAGGAAATTCGACGAGATCGTGGCTTTTGCGGAGATCGAGAAGTTCATCGATACGCCGGTGAAGCGTTACAGCTCGGGCATGTATGTGCGTTTGGCCTTTTCCGTTGCTGCGCATTTGGAGCCAGAAATTCTTATCATAGACGAAGTTCTTGCTGTCGGGGATGCTGGCTTCCAGAAGAAATGTCTTGGGAAAATGAAAGAGGTAAGTGGAAAGGGGGGGCGCACGGTGTTGTTCGTTAGTCACAACATGACGGCAGTGCGCTCACTTTGTTCTCGAGCTATTCTGTTGCGATCCGGGCACCTGGTGGCAGACGACGCGATCGAGTCCGTTGTTCACACCTATGAGAACACCGAGCTCAAAGCATCGCTTCATCGCAAATGGGACGAACCTCCGAGGGAAGAACACTCGGGGGTGCGCGGTGGGATCTATTTGAAAGAGGCCAAGGTGTTGGCCGGCAGCAGGCAAGCAGAAGCCATCCGGGTGAACGACACGTTCGAATTGGCATTCTGTGTGAGCAGTAATCGTCGCGCTAACATTGCTCTCACTCCTCATTACCTAGGTCCCTCCGGGGAAACGCTCTTTGCGGCACCTTCGTCGGCAATAGCGCTCAAACCGGGTGACACTTGGTATATCTGCCGTATACCCGGTGATCTTCTCAATGACGGGATCTACTCGGTGCGCCTGCTTGTCGTGGAGGAAGGCCCTCAGGTGTTGCAGATCGTCAATGATGCGCTGGTCTTCGAGGTTCACGATCTTCAACGTGAAGGTGCTTGGCTTGGCAAGTGGCCTGGGGTGATTCGTCCGAAGTTCGACTGGCGATTTGAATCAGTGCTAAAGGAGCGAATCTTGGCATGAAGACATTTGTTGAAGCCTACGTGCAAGTGCTCGTTGATGCGATCGGGGCGGACTTCGCCGACAATTACGATGGTGATCGTTTCGGTCCGGAGAAGAGGAGCCCGTATGGCCCCAAAACAATCCTGAGAAGTTGTTGCGCGATGTTCGGGCTCACTTCTGTCGGTGCAGCGCGGCAGACAGTGAATTCCGGACTTCGGTTTGTCGAGCCGCACCGCGCCGACTTGGAGTGGCTTTACGGCAACTTGGCTGACGAGGAGTCCAAGCGGTGGCTGGTCAGCCTCATGGCATTTCGAGCCCTGCGGCACCGGAAGATTCGATTGCCAACCAACACGCTTGCATACTGGGAGGGCGTGCGGAAGGCCAAAGCTCTGGCGAGGAGTGAAGAATCCATCGATCTCGGGTTTCTCGGCTTCAGAGCCCGTAAACTGAATCTGTCGCCCGTCGGGTATCCGATCGAGTTGTTTTTTGTTCCATTCGCTGTGCATATCCAGTTTGTTATGCAACCCTACCGCTGCGTCAGTGGGTCAACATTGATCGAAGCACAGGAGGGGGATGTTGTTCTGGATTGCGGCGGTTGCTATGGGGACACGGCTTTGTATTTCGCGCACAAAGTCGGCCCGCAGGGCAAAGTTCTCAGCTTCGAATTCGTGCCAGCCAACCTCGATATCTGGCGCCAGAACGTCGCCCTCAATCCCAGGCTAGAGCCGGTCATACGATTGGTTGAGGCTGCGGTTAGCGACCGGTCGGGCGATGAACTCTTCCTCGAGGGCAGTGGCCCGGGAACAAGGGTCGTGCAAGAGCCCACCAACAGCGGTGCACCAACTGTCCGGACAGCGGCGATCGACGAAGTTGTCGCACGGGAGGGTCTGTCGCGGGTAGATTTCATCAAGATGGACATCGAGGGCTCTGAGTTGTCCGCCTTGCGAGGGGCTGAACAGGCCTTGAGGCGTTTTCGCCCCAAGCTCGCCATCAGCGTTTACCACCAACTTGAGGACTTCTGGGCTGTTCCCCAATACCTTGAGGGTCTTGGTCTGGACTACCGTTTTTATCTCCGCCATTTCACCATCCACGCCGAGGAGACAGTTCTTTTCGCTGTGCCTCCGCCGGTCCGGTAGAGCCTGAAAGTCCGCTTGAGTCTATGCGCGTCGCCATCATGCAGCCGTATTTTCTTCCCTACATCGGCTACTGGCAGCTCATCCATGCCGTCGACACCTTTGTGGTCTACGACAACATCAAATACACAAAAAAAGGGTGGATCAACCGGAACAGATTCTTGCTCAACGGCCGGGCGGAGATCTTTACATTGCCGCTCAGGAAGGACTCGGACTCAGTGGAGATTCGCCAGAGGCGCTTGGCCGAAACCTTCGACCGCACCGAGCTCATCAACCGCTTCGGCGCCGCTTACCGCAAGGCTCCAGTCTTCGGGACTTTTATGCCTTGGTTGGATAAAATCATCCAGTTTCCATCTGACAATCTCTTCGAGTATCTCTTGCATTCGATTAGGCAGATTTGCGCCTATTTGGAGATCAGGACTCCGGTCATGGTGGCTTCGAGCGTGGACTGCGATCATTCGCTCAAAGCGGCCGAGCGGGTGAAGGCGATCGCCCAATCGCTTGGGGCTGACACTTACATCAACCCGATCGGCGGAACGGAGCTCTATTCCCGGGAGAATTTTGCCCAGCAGGGGCTCTCGCTCCGTTTTCTGCAGGCGCGCCCGTTTGAGTATGCGCAGGCCAGCCCGAACTTTGTGGCCTCGCTCTCGATCGTTGATGTGGCGATGTTCAATCACGCCAGTGCGGTTAAGCAGATCTTACGCCAAGGATATGACATCGCCTAAACATTCTGCGGCCGACTCCCTTGACCAACACGTTGGTGCCTACGAGGGCGACAACATCTATGACTTCGATAACGAGATCCTGCTGAATTGGTATCCGCAACGGGTCATTGGCCTCACGGGCACCGAGAAGACTCTGCTCGAACTCGGCTTGGGGCATGGGTTCTCCACGCAAAGGTTTTCGAAAGCATTCTCCCGTCATGTGGTGGTCGAAGGCTCCCCGGCAGTGATTCGGCATTTCAAGGCACAGAATCCCCATTGCCCCGCTCACATCGAGGCGGCACTTTTCGAAAACTTCACCACCGACGAGATCTTCGACGTGATCGTCATGGGTTTTGTCCTTGAACATGTCGAGGACCCGGTCGCCATCCTTCGGCGA
This sequence comes from Chthoniobacterales bacterium, assembly GCA_041736875.1. Taxonomy (GTDB): domain Bacteria; phylum Verrucomicrobiota; class Verrucomicrobiia; order Chthoniobacterales; family JACTMZ01; genus JACTMZ01. Next base: position 51,610 of record JBGSSV010000180.1, read on the forward strand.
TTCCGTCGTTTTCTCGCGCCGGGCGGGCGGGTATTTGTTGCCGTGCCAAACGCGGAGGTGCTGAACCGCAGGCTGGGTCATGCCATGGGTATCCTTGATGACATCACCAAGCCCTCGGAGAATGATCTTCTACTGGGGCACCGGCGTTACTACACCTCCTCCACGCTCCGCGATGATCTGGCGCGAGCTGGTTTCCAAGTAGCCCGTCTCGAAGGGATCTATCTTAAGCCGTTGAGCACGCCGCAGATCATCTCCTTGCGCCTTGACCGGAGTGCCATCGATGCGCTTTGCGCCGTTGGCGTGAATTACCCCGAACTCAGCTGCGGTCTGCTCGCGGAGGCGAGTCCGCTGTGAAGATACTGCTCGTTGGCGCTCGATCTGCGGTCGCTCAGGTCCTGGCGCCTTCCCTTGGGGCTCTGGGCGACGTTGTCACCGCGGGGCCTGAGGGCTGTGAAGTCCCTCTCGACCTTGAGGGGCCGCTGCAAAAGTTTCGTTTGCCTCAGGGCACGGACATCGTGGTCAATACGGCGGCTTCTTTTGGCACTGGGGGATTTGCGTCTCTTGCCGACGGGATTGCGGTCAACGTCCTTGGATCTCTCAAGTTGTGCGAGGCGTCCCTCGCCGCCGGGGTGAAGCACTTTGTGCAGATCTCCAGCATTAACGCCACTTTGCGTGCGGATTCACCCTACTACGATGCGTATGCCCTGACCAAGCGGCAGGGTGATGAGGCGATCGAACTGCGCTGTCGAGGCGCCAGCATGGTTTTGACCATTCTCCGGCCCTCACAACTCTATGGCCACCCAATGTTCCGGAGACGCCAGCTGTTTGTTTACAGCGCCATGGACAAGGCCATGCGTGGTGAGGATGTGCTCATCCACGGAAGGCGGGCGCCTTTGCGCAATTACCTGCACGCGAGGGATCTCAGTAGATTCGTCTCGGCTGTGATCGAGAAGCGCGTGGCTGGCTGCTATCAGTGCACGCACCCGAGCGATGCCAGTTTTGAAGATGTTGCGCGTGCCGCCATTGAGGCGGCGAAATCAAAAAGCCGCGTGCAGTTGGATGTGAGCAAAAGCAATATCGCCGACAACGTGTTCCCTTTCGATCCCGCACTCTACAAGGCCCTTGGAATGTCTCCTCTGACTTCGCTGCATGATGGGGTGGCCGAGTCGGTGCAAAGCATGATGTTGCCCCAATGACAACCGTCTTGATTTCCGGGGCGAGCGGGGTCGTGGGCTACGGCATCCTTCGCTCTCTGAAAAAGGCGGGCCACGACCTGCGGCTTCTCGGCACAACAACGCACGCGCACTCCGTCGCGCCGGCCTTTTGCGATGTGTTTGAGCGGGCCACGGCCACCGAGAACGCGAATTACTTTCCGTGGCTCTTGGAGACCATCGGCCGACACAAGGTGGACGTCGCCATTCCGGGCATCGAGATGGACATGCAATCATGGTCAGATCACCGGCCGCTGCTGCAGGGCGTGGTCAAATGCGTGCTTAACAGTCGGGATCTCATCGCGTTGTGCCGTGACAAGTGGTTGTTCTACCTGGATCTGTTGCAGCGCTCTGATCCTTGTGCCATCCCAACCTACAACAGTGGTAAATTTGACGAACTCGTGGCCGCGTGCGGGCTGCCCTTTCTGCTGAAGCCGAGGCGAGGATTCGGCTCGAAGGGCATTGTCAAAGTCGAGAACGAGACGGTTTTTCTGACGATGGAGGCTCGTTTCGGGCCCGAGCTTATCGCACAGCCGATCGTCGGATCGGATCAGACCGAATACTCGATTTCTTGCTTCGGTGATGGCGAGGGCGGCCTACTGAATATGTTCTCTCTGCGTCGAAGATTGGGCCCCGGCGGGTTTACCGAATGGGCTGAGGTGGTAGACAGCGAGCCTTTCGCCGCGACTGTGTCCCGTCTGTGTTCATTCTATCACCCCCTGGGGCCGACCAACTTTCAATTTCGCGACGACTTCGGCGAACTCAAGCTTCTCGAGATCAATCCAAGGATCTCTTCCGCAACCTCCATCCGGGCGGCCTTCGGATACAATGAACCCCGCATGGCAGTGGACTTCTTCATGCAGGGGCTGCGGCCCCCGGCGCCGGAGACTGGTCGGGGCGTGGCCGTCCGCTACATGGAGGACTACATCATTCCTGCATGAAACTGGGGCTCATCTCCGACATCCACGGAAACTACGAGGCGCTCAAAGCCGTCCTTGGGGAACTGGATCGCCGTGGGGTTGATGAAATCCTCTGCTTGGGCGATGTCGTGGGCTACTACCCGCAGATCAATGAGTGCTGCGAGGAGCTGCGCGCCAGGAAGGTGTCGTCGCTCATGGGTAATCATGACTGGTATTTGTGCGGGGGCGGATTTTGTCCGCGTTCGCAGAGCGTCAACGACTGTCTGGCTTACCAACGTCAGCTCATCACTGCGGAGAATCTCAACTGGCTCGGGGGGCTGCGGACGCATGCGCGCGTGGGGGATCTGAAGCTGGTTCATGGTGGGTGGTGCGACCCCCTTGACGAGTATCTGACCGAACCGTCTGAGGAGTATTTTACCCGCGTCGTCGGGAGTATCTTTGCCTCGGGACACACGCACATGCAGGCTTTGCATCGCTGGAAGGGGAAGACTTACTGCAATCCTGGATCCGTCGGCCAACCGCGAGACGGCGACCCGCGGGCGGCCTTTGCCATCTTTGACGGGGAATTTCATCTCCTCCGCGTCGCTTACGAAATGGAACCCGTATTCGGCCTCATGGCTACCCTTGGTTTCAGCGACTACTACTACGGTTGTCTGAAGACCGGAGCACGCAATCTCTGCCGTCTGCCGGCTTCGACTCAAGCGCGATGAAGAGATGGCCAACCTTCCGATGGCGCAAATTGGGGCACCTGTTCGGGCCGGCGAATCCTCTGGCTCCGCCCTGGATGCACTCCCATGCGCAAACTCCGGCCGTTCTCGCGTGCGGCGATTACGTGCGCATTTTTTTCTGCACCCGCCCGCCGCCTGAGGAGACAGGACTGTTCACGAGTCTGATCGGCTATGTGGACGTTGATTCCGCGGACATTTTCCGGGTTCTCCGGGTCAGCCAGGCACCCGTGCTCAGTTTGGGAGCGCGGGGCGCTTTCGACGAGTTTGGCACTAATCCGGTATCCGTGATTTCCGTGGGGGACGAGGTGAGAGCCTATTATGCGGGCTGGTCGCGATGCGAGTCAGTGCCTTTCAATGCGGCGATCGGCTTGGCCGTCAGTCGGGACGGCGGTGACACATTCCAGCGCCTCGGACCGGGGCCTCTGCTCTCCTACACGCCGGACGAGCCTTTTGTTCTCGGGAGTCCCAAAATCCGACGATTCGGCGACGTTTGGTATTTACATTATGCTGCCGGCCGGCGCTGGCTCAAGTCGCCTGGACGCCCGGAACCCGTCTACCGGATTCGGTGCGCCACGTCCACTGACGGTCTCACGTGGCATAAGGCGGGGTTGGACATCATCAAGCCTCAGTTGGGCGAGGACGAGTGCCAGGCGGGGGCCGACATCGTCGAGTTTGCGGGGCGCTGGCACATGTTTTTCTCCTATCGCTGGGCCTTGGACTTCAAAAACAAAGCCCGGGGCTACCGCATTGGTTACGCCGTCTCCGATGATCTGCTCAATTGGTCGCGCTGCGACGCTGCCGCGGGGATTGACGTTTCCGCCGAAGGTTGGGACTCCGAAATGGTCAGCTATGCGAACGTGTTCCACCACAATGGGACTCTTTACATGCTCTACCAAGGCAACGAGGTGGGCCGGCACGGCTTTGGCCTGGCTGTGCTTGATCACTTCAGCGAGGAGTCGCGCGCATGATGCAGTGGCAGAAAGTCGGGAGAATCTTCAGCCCAGCGCAGCACACACTGCCTATGGGGTGCTTCGCCTTTGCCAAAAGCCCTCAGGCTGTGGTCTTCGACAGGTTCGTGCGGGTCTATTTCTCCTCCTGCCGTCGCGATGAATCCGGGAAGTATCTCAGCCATGTTTGCTACGCGGATTATACCCCGGACTTCGGGGCGATACTTGATGTCGCGCAACATCAGGTCCTGCCTCTCGGAGAACTGGGCGCTTTTGATGAGCACGGAATCTTCCCTGTCCACATCTACCGAGAGGGTAACGAGTTGCGAGCCTACACGACGGGATGGAGTCGCCGGGTGTCGGTCTCCGCTGAGTCCTCGATCGGCTTGGCCATAAGCCGTGACCAAGGCCGAACGTTTGAGAAGATTGGGCCAGGCCCGATTCTCAGCGCATCTCTGCACGAACCGTTCTTGGTGGCGGATGGTTTTGTTCTCAAGATCGCGGGCACCTACCACATGTGGTATATCTACGGGCAGCGATGGATCAACGGGGTCTTAGGCGGCCAAGCGGAGAGGGTTTACAAGATCAGCCACGCAACCTCTGACGATGGCGTAGTCTGGACGAGGACAGGTTGCCAGCCGATCCCGGACAGCCTTGGTCCTGACGAGTGTCAGGCTTTGCCTTCGGTTCTGGAGGTGGATGGTGTTTACCACATGGTCTTTTGCTACCGCGATGCCATCGGCTTCCGCACGGAGCCGGGCAAGGGCTATCGCTTGGGATATGCCTATTCCCGCGATCTTCTCAATTGGCAGCGGGACGACGGCGTGCTCGGCCTTGAGCCCTCCGGCAGCGGGTGGGACGGAGAAATGATGTGTTACCCGCACATCTTTCGAGCCGGCAACAGAATTGCGCTCCTCTACAACGGCAATGGTTTTGGCCTGGAGGGCTTTGGTTTGGCCTATTTGGAGTCAGAAATCAACGAGCACATGAACTCATGAAAAGGGACTACGATCAGGAAGCACAAGACAACGCCGATAGGCAGTATGGTTACGATTTCGATTACGACGTCATGCACCGCTACATGGTCGACTCTTTTCGGCCGCTGCTGCGGCCTGGCTCGGCCCTCGAACTAGGAAGCTTCGAGGGGCGATTCACTGGGCGTCTGCTCGGGCTCTTCGATCATCTGACCTGCGTCGAAGCTTCCGGTGCAGCCGTCCACAAGGCACGCGCGCTGCATGGCGAGCGTGCCAAGATTTTGGAGGGGCTCTTTGAGGAGGTTGTCCTGCCATCAAAGTTCGACAACATTTTCCTCACCCACGTTTTGGAGCATATGGAGGACGCGGTGGGCCTCTTGCGCCGCATCAACGATGAATGGCTCTCCGAGACCGGCCGCTTGTTTCTGGTCTGCCCCAATGCGAATGCGCCATCGCGGCAGATTGCCGTGAAGATGGGCGTCATCTCGCACAACGCTGCCGTTACGGTTGGGGAGGCCCAACATGGGCATCACCGCACTTACTCGCTGGACACCTTGGAGCGAGACGCGGTGGCCGCCGGCCTGCGCGTCGTTCAGCGCTCGGGAATCTTCTTCAAAGCCTTGGCCAATTTCCAGTGGGACAAAATTCTGAACACCGACGTGATCTCCCAAGAATATCTTGATGGTTGTTACGCTCTGGGACAGGTGTATCCGGATTTGTGCGCCAGCATCTTCCTGCTCTGCGAGAAAGGCCGATCGGCCTAAGAGTCAGCTTTTGTGAACGAGGCAAAACTCTACGTTGGTCGTCCGAATTTGGGCAGCCGGGAAGCCTTCCTGGCCCGGGTCAATGGCATTCTGGACCGGCGCTGGCTCTCGAATGACGGCCCGGTACTCCAGGAATTCGAGCGGAAAATCGCCTCGCTTCTCGGGGTTAAACACGTGGTCGCACTCAACAACGCCACGGCGGCCCTGGAAATCGCCAGCAAGGCGCTCGAACTCCAGGGCGAGGTTATCGTCCCAAGCTACACTTTTGTGGCCACGGCGCATGCGCTCCAGTGGCAGGGCATCACGCCGGTGTTCGGCGACATGGATCCTACCACCCACAACATCGACCCGACGAAAATTGAGGAGTTGATCACGCCTCGCACGACCGGAATCGTCGGGGTTCACGTCTGGGGAAGAGGCTGCGATACGGCGGCGATCGAGGCCGTCGCTGCGCGCCACAACCTCAAGGTCATGTATGATGCCTCGCATGGATTTGCCTGTTCGACTGGAGGCCGGATGCTCGGAAACTTCGGGGCCTGCGAAGTGTTCAGCTTCCACGCGACGAAGTTCATCAATTGCTTCGAAGGCGGCGCATTGGTCACCAATGACGATGCGCTGGCCGAAAAAGTCCGGCTCATGCGCAACTTCGGTTTCGTCGACTACGACAAGGTCATCTACCTCGGCATCAACGGCAAGATGAACGAGGTCTGCGCGGCCATGGGCCTGACCAACCTCGAAGCGATGGATGAGATTGTCGCCACCAATCTCCGCAACTACGAAGCCTACAGGGAGGGGCTGGCCGGCCAGCCCGGTATTTCAATCATAGCCTACGACCGGGCCGAGCGGAACAACTACCAATATGTCGTGATCGAGGTGGACCCAGAACTGAGCCCGCGGAGTCGCGACGAAATTGTGGCGGCTCTTCACGCCGAGAATGTCATTGCGAGAAAGTATTTTTGGCCGGGCTGCCATCGGATGGAACCGTATCGCACAACCCAGCCGGACGCCGGGAAGAGGTTGACCGAAACCGAGCGGATTGCTGGCAGGGTGATCGTCCTGCCCACTGGGCAGAGTGTAGAGAGAGCGACCGTGGGGAGGGTTTGTCGCATCATCGAACGGGCGCTTCGCCGCTGAGAGTTACCATGGGCGACGAAGGCGAATAGGTATGGAGACGTCATCAATGCTGGTGAAGCCGGTGCCAATCACTGAGCAGGCCTGGCCAGAGGGGACTGTGCCAACGGTGAGCGTATTCAACTGGACCTACAACCATGCGATGTTTATCCGGGCAAGTATTGACAGCATTCTCATGCAGGAAACGACCTTTCCGGTGGAAATTATCATACACGATGACGCATCGACCGACGGCACGACGGAGATCATACGGCAATACGAGGCAATTTATCCACATCTGTTCCGCAACATACTCCAAGAAGAAAACCAATTGTCTCAGGGTAGGAGTGTGATGAAGCCGCTATACGCTGCTCCCCTAGGCGAGTTCATCGCTCTAACGCACGGCGATGACTACTGGACAAGCGAGTCCAAGTTGCAAAAGCAGGTGGAAATGCTCATGTGCAATCCTCAAGCTTCATTGGCGTATCACCCAATCGTGTCTGAGCGGAATGGACAGAAGGAAGTCGATGTGTCGTCGGATGGCTTTCGAGTCAAATCTGTGGCAGACGTCCTGCAAATACGGGGTATCCACACCAGTGCGATGGTGTTTCGGCGCTGCTCTTTGCCTGGTGCCAGCGCTTGGATGCATGGTTTGCCGGTTGGTGATATACCACTCCAGTTGCACTTGGCGGATTCTGGCGAAATACTCTTCATGCCAGAGGAAAGCAGCGTCTACCGAAAACACCCAGGCGGCTGGACTGCAGGCGCTCGATTGGAGACTCCGCGCGTCGTAGATTCACTTCGCCAAGTGCTTTTAGGTTTCAATCGATACACAAGACAGAGGTATAGAGCCTTAATCTTTCGAAGGTTGCTCGAACTGCACATCGGCGCGGTTGCCGCTGCGGAGCAGGAAAGCGACAGGAAAGCTGTGTCGCGGCATCGGTGGTTGGCCATGACCACATGGTCGAAGCTTCCGGAGGTGTCAGGATTGATCAACTGCGTCGCCGGTAATGTTTTTGGTCCGATTGTGCGCAAGGCATACTTTCGGCTTTGCACTGTAAAAAATTCCCTACTCAACAGGGGCAGGTTGTCTTCCAAAAATCAGACCCGAGGCGACTGATCACGGCTAGCGTCTCTATGATCATTCCCGCCTTATGGGAGGTCTGGCAAGCCAGACGGGGCGGTTGCGGCTGGCGAGTAAAGCGCGAGAAAGTGAGAATGTGGGAAGGCTTTGGATGCAAAGCCGATGCCGACGACTAAAGGCTGATCGCTGTCGACTTTTATGATTATCTCCCACCTAATGGGCGGCCTGGGCAACCAAATGTTCGAGTATGCGGCGGGTTTGTCGCTCGCGCGGCGGCGGCGCACCGTGCTGAAGCTGGATGTGTCATTTTACTGTGAGCATGATATCGACGACCGCCATTACTCGCTCGACTGCCTGAACGTGCCGGCGCAATATGCTACGGACGAGGAACTCTGGCGTCTGCGGGGAACGGTGGGGAGGAAGCAGGCGCTCATGCGGCGGACTCTTCTGGCACTCGGCCAGCGGCGACTCGCTGGGATGCTCGAGGTCAGGGGGCAGTCGCATTACCAGAAGCAGTGGGCTTACTATCCGGAGTTCCATGAATTGCCGGACAACACGTGGCTGCACGGTAACTACCAGTCGGAGAAGTTCTTTGCACCGGTAGCGGACATCTTGCGCCACCAGTTCACCTTTCGCTACCCCCCTACGCCGGAAGTGGAAGCCATGGCGGCACGGATCAAGTCAGGTTCATCCGTGGCGGTGCATTTCCGTCGCGGGGACTATCTCGGGCAATACAGCGGGATCGGGGCCTTGTCGCATAAGTATTACGACGAAGCGATCCGCCTGCTGCACGCAAAACTCCCGTCGGGGACGGTGTATTATTTGTTTTCCGACGAGATTGAGGCGGTAGAGCGTGAATACAAACCGCCTGTGCCGCACGTGTTCGTGAAGTGCTTCGACCACGCGAACTACTACGACAAGATCCGCCTGATGGCGGCCTGTGACCACAACATCATCGCGAACAGCACCTTCAGTTGGTGGGCGGCATGGATGAATCCCTCGGCCGAAAGGATGGTCATTGCGCCCAAACAGTGGTTTGCAAATGGAGAACATCCGGACAAGCACATGTGCCCGGAGATATGGATCAGGGTCTGAGAGTAGGAAAGTGAGAGGGTTATAAGGTGCGAGGGTTGGGGGGAGCTGCATTGAGGTGGTGAGGCTGAAGGCCTGCCGCCCGAAAAGCGACAAATGAGAGTTTCGGTCATTCCAACAATCACGGACTACCCGTGGGGTGCTCCGGGGCATTGTATGGGTGCGTTGGTGGAGGAGTTGCTTGCGGCGGGGCATGCGGTGCAGTGGTTTGTGGCGCCCGTCGATGTCGGGCATCCCGAGGTGGCGCGGTTGGCGAGGGCAGGAGCAAAGGTGGCGCAGCTTCCGCATCCGGATCGGACTTATGTCCGGCTTGCCGGTGTGCGCCGAAAGCTCAGCCGACTTCTCCAAAGAGAGTGCGGGTTGGCTGACCTCGTCGGTGCGTTTCGGCCGGACCATGTCTTTTTGAACCAAGGAGGCACTTGGTGCGGGACGATGGATCAATTTTACAGGGTTCTGGAGACAAGAAGCGGCCGGTTCAGCTTGATTTGTCATCTGAATCACGTCGCGGCACCGATGGGCGGTGAAGTCCTTGCGCGGGCGCGATGGCTGGCGGGAAATGCTACAAGGATGTTCTTCAATTCGCGATGGACGCACCGGTTGGCCGAGACGCAGATCGCCCAACGCGTTGGCGTGGCGGATTACTTTCAGTATCCGGTTCGCTTTGAGTTTACGTGGCCGCTGCCCTGGCCGGAGGGCGCCGTGCCGCGGCTGGCGATGGTGAACCGGTTCGACGTCTTCCATAAAGGCATCGATCTTGCCGTCGAGGCAGTGGCGCGGTTGAGAGATGGGGGCCAACGCCTGCAGCTCACGATTGTGGGGCGTGGGGCGGACGAAGCATACATGAAAGATCTTGTAAAATTTCACAGGCTCAAGGAGGAGGTTATCGTTTTACCCTACACAGAGGATCTTCAAGAACTGTGGGCCACGCAGGAAATGCTCCTGCTGCCGTCGCGCTTCGAGGGCTTGGCGGTGGCCATGATCGAAGCGATGGGTTTCGGAAGACCCGCGCTTCGAACTCCTTATGGCGGCTGCGAGGAGTGGATCGAGGACGGGATGAATGGCTATGTCTGCGCGGCGGCGGAGTTGGATTTGCTGGTCGGGACGCTGAAGCGGGCCTTGTCGGAGCGGGACCGGTGGCAGGAGATGGGGCTGGCGGCCCACCGGAAAATTCAAGAGAGGCTGGACCGGTTTCCGGCGAAGGTGTTTTTGAAAAGTTTGGAGTGAGGAGAGGGAAGGTGGGAAGGGTGGGATGAAAATGCTGCAATGCTGAAAAGCTGAAAACTGGGAAGTTGTCGGAAAGGGCCGCGATTCAGCCGTCGGAAGTCGTTTTCGGAACTTTTCTCTGGTTTTTCGCCTTTTTGAGCCAATAGGTGTGACTGCGATGGCCAAGTTGACGAATCAAATCTATAAGGCTGTTCTGGCTTGGCGACGATCTTGGGCTAGGGCGCAGGGCGTGGAATTGGGACGAGACGTGGGATTGGCACGGGGGGTGGATTTCAATGTCGGCAGCGGGTTCAAGAATTGCCTCAAAAATGCGAAGGCGCGGGGGCGCATACGCTTGGGCGAACGGGTGTGGGTTGAGAGGGGTGCTGTGCTTTGGGCGTTCGATGGCGCGATCACGACGGCGGACAATGTGTATCTTGGCCCCTATGTGACTGTCTATGGCCATGGCGGTGTCGAGATTGGCGAGCATACTCTCGTTTCGATGAAGGCGACGATTCTCTCCTCGAGCCATGCGATTCCACAGATTGGCAAGCTGATCCGGGAAACGCCGGACGAGTTGCTCCCCACAAAGATCGGCCGGGATGTGTGGATCGGTGCGAACGCGGTGATCCTTGGCGGAGTGACGATCGGAGATGGAGCGGTGGTTGCTGCCGGAGCAGTCGTTAACCGAGATGTGGAAGCGGGCGCCATCGTCGGCGGGGTGCCGGCGCGTTTGCTCCGCAAGCGTTGAAGTTGGCTGAAGTCTGTAGGCTGTCTTCAGCGAAACCACCGACAGAGCCGAAAGCCAACATCCAGCAAGTAGCCAAGTGGCTGATTCCTTTTGAGCTGGCCGCTGTCTGCTGCCAACCGAAGACTGCCAACTGACGACTCAATCTTCATGCAATTCCAACCGACCAAGCTCAGCGGGGTAATGCTGATCAAAACGCGCGTATTTCGCGATGAGCGGGGATTTTTTCTCGAGTCGTGGAACAAGCGGGCGTTCGACGACGCGGCGGGGTGCACAGTGGAGTTTGTGCAAGACAATCACTCTAGATCGACGCGAGGCGTCTTGCGAGGACTGCATTACCAAGCCGAACCCATGGCGCAGGCTAAGCTGATCACCGTGATGCGTGGGACAATTTTCGACGTGGCGGTGGACATACGGCCCAAGTCGCCGACCTATGGGCAGTGGGTGGGCGAGGTGCTGACCGACGAGTCGCGGGAAATGCTGTGGATCCCGGAGGGTTTTGCCCACGGATTCTATGTGCTCTCGGACTTCGCTGATGTGGTCTATAAGACAACGAACTACTACTCGCCGGAGCACGAGCGGTGTATCCGGTGGGATGATGACACACTGGCGATCGACTGGCGCCTGGAGGGGAGTCCTCGAGTCTCGGCCAAAGATAAACGTGGAGATTTCTTTAGGTTATGAGCGTCCATGACATTGTGCGGAAAATTAGGTCGTTGTCGTTATTGGCAACTAAAGGCGATTGGTTGGAACTTCGCAAAAGCTGGTTGCGAAACACTGCGCTCCGCCGTCTGAAGAAACACGGAGCGAGTCCGTTTGTGCATCGGGACCCAGGTTACCCTGTAGTTTGCCATCCCGATTGGCACGACTCGAAGCATCAGTTTCTTTACAATAGCGGCGATCACTGGGAGATGACGTTGTTCCGCAAATGGCTGAGACCCGGTGATGGGGTTCTCGATGTCGGGGCGAGTTTGGGGCTCTACGCCCTTGGATTTGCCGATTGCGTGGGTGGCTCGGGGGAGGTGATTTCCGTAGACGCAGATGGGTTTGCTGTGGAGAAACTGGCCCGCTCCATTGAGCTAACCTCTGTGCGGCAGGTCCGTCCGCAGCATGCAGCGGTCACACGCCAATCAGGGACGGTCACGTTTTTCATGCGCAAGGATCGTCGGGACACTGCCGAGCAGTCTCTGGTGCCAAGCGACGACACGAAAGAGTTTTGTGAGGCTGTGGAAGTCTCTGCTGTGACTCTCGCTGAGCTATTTGCCGAGTTGAACCGCCCCGATAATCTGGCCGTGGTCAAGGTGGATACAGAGGGTGCCGAGGTTGATGTTTTGCACGGCGCCCCGCCCCGACTGCTCACCGCGGATGGGCCGCTCTGGCAGGTGGAAATTCACCCCGGCGCGCTGTTGCGATTCGGGGCGACTCCCAAGGATGTATGCCGATTTTTCCCAGCCGCCGAGTTTAACCTGTGGCTGTTGGCTAAGCATCCAATAGACTTGCGATCACATTCACTTCCATCGCTGCGCCGTCTGGCTGATGGGGAACTTTTCGCGGAATCGCTGTATTACAACCTCATAGCGGTTCCCAAAGCCCCCAAATGGGCCGACCGTCGCCAGAGTATTGCAGGCCAACTGGCCTGAACCAGACGCGGAAATGTTGGATGTCTTTGTCTATGTCGCCACGGGCGAAGTGTATGCTGCCGAGGCCTGCCGGTCGGCGGATTCCCTGCGCTCGGCTCATCCCACGGCCAAGATCGTTTTGCTGACCGACAGCCCGCCAGCAGGAAGCGGAGCGTTCAACGAGGTTCTTCGTCCGCAGGGACCGATCGAGCACACTCCGATCGACAAACTGCTCGCATATGAAGTGGCGGATGATCGGGTGGTGTTTCTGGACACGGACACGCATGTGACGGATGATCTGAGCCCGATGTTCGAGGTGCTTGAGAGGTTTGATATCGCGGTTCTTCAGGATGTGAACCGCGGGTGGAACTACCAGTTGCCGAGGGTGCCGCTGACCTTTTCCGAGTTCAACACGGGCGTCATTGCTTTTCGGAGGAATGCAAGAGTCGAGCGGTTTTTCCAGGACTGGAGAGAAGAATACAACAGACTGCGCAAAGATCCGGGTTTTGTGTCCGATCAGCCCTCCTTTCGCAGCACGCTTTACAAGTCGGATTTGCGCGTGGCACCACTGCCTTCGGAGTTTCATTTTCTGGCAAACTATCCGAATGCGGCGCTGTGGAAAGCGCGGTTGCTCCACGGCCGTGGGGACTATGTGGAGATGGAGAGGCTGGCCAATGAGACGCTTGGGTTGCGGGCGTATGTTCCGGAGTTGGGCGTCATCACGAAGTTCCAAGGGCGGAAGAAGCTGGTGGGTGAGGTCTTCCGGTTCGTGCGCCGTGCCCTGCGGCTCACGATTGCCGGATCGAAACATCCGCAGGCGAAGCACCCGACAGGATGGAACAGGAATGAGCCGGGGTGAGGGAGGGGCCGGGGAGGTGGGAACGTGGGAAGCAGCCGAAGGCTGCGGACAACGGATAACGAGACCATAGACCGGGGAGTGGGAGGGCAGTGAGAAAGTGGGAAGGTATGAAAGGGAGCGGAGGGGCATGAGGCGAGAGGCAAGGGGGGAGGGGCGAAGAGAAACGGGGGCACGGTGTGAGACGCGCGAAATGACGGGGAAATGGAAATCGTGATCACTGGAGTATGTTGATATCGAAAGAGTTTTTGGATTCGTCGGGGACGATCCTTGATGTGGGGGGGTGGTTCATACCAGAGAACCGGGCTACGCATGTGGTGGATTTGATGCCTTGGGAAACGCGGCGTGCAAGATTGTCGCTTGAAAAGTTGCCTGGGGAGAGGTTCTCGAAGGACACATGGTTTCAGGCGAATTTCCTGTCGCCCGACTTTCGTCTGCCTTTTGCCGATAAGAGCTTCGACCTCGTGGTTTGTGGCCAGACGGTGGAGGATCTGACGGATCCGGAGCCCCTGTTGAGGGAGATGCAGCGAGTCGGGGGCTCGGGAGTCATTGAATGCCCTTCCCGCTTGGCCGAGCAGACAGTCGGGATTCGCGACCGTGAATGTATCCAGCCCGGGCATCCGCACCATCACTGGATCCTCGATGCAACAGCGGACAGCCTTGAGCTTTTCCACAAGCTGGACAGCCGCCTTGATGAAGGCCGTTGCAGTGTGCCGTTGCTCTTTTACGAGAGGTTTTCCGCCGGCCAGCGCGATCAACTCAAGACGATGCACTTTGAATGGCACGGGAGTTTCAACTTCCGGATCGTGCGAGGCAATGAATGCGCAAGCGCGGCAAGTCGCTTTGTGGAATCATTGCAGATTCCTGCCGGGGTTCGACTCAAGGATACAGTCCTACGGTGGGCCCGGCGCATGAGGTCAGCGTCGTAGGGGCGTCGCGGGGAGGACTTTGGTTGGTGGCAACGGATCGCCGAGGTATCGCGTCCTTATAGCAGCATTCCGCTTTAAGGCGCCGTCCGGAAGTAACATCAAACAATCTGCTGGCCAATTTGCTGACCTTCTTCGCTGAAAGGCGGTTTTCAGCGGCTTTGGTTCCAATGCTATGCGCGATGTAACTCTGCAACTAAATCTATGTGCCGGGGATGCCGACTATGCGGGGAAATCAGTTCCGGCATTGGTGGGGGCGGTCAAGCCGGCGGTCGATGAGGTGCTGATTGTGCTCGACTGCTGCATGCCGCAACCCTCACCGGTGTTTCGAGCTAGAGATCGCTTCAGCGCGGTGGATTTCGGCGAACGATTGGCGCGGGTGCAGGAACTTTGCGGAAACTGGAAAGCGCAGGGCTTGGTCGATCGTGTCGAGTTGCTCGAACCCGGCAGCGAGCGGATCCGCTCGCTCAACCGAAAATACACCGGGCACGACACGCCTTGGACTCATGATCACCTTGGCCACGCCTTCACAGCGTATTTTGCCGCGTGGGAGTGGCCATCCACGCGCTATGTGCTTCATTGCGATGCGGACATTTTCCTTCACGACCGCACGCACAATGCCTGGATCGCGGCTGCCGTGAGGTTTCTTGAGGAACATGTGGATGTCGTCGCGGTTTGTCCCCGCATCGCCCCGCCCATCAAGGAGTCAGGGCAGATGATCCATGTGGGTGCCAGGGATAGCGGTTGGCTGCCGACATGGTCGCTGGACAAAGCCGAGGGCGGATGGTCGAGCAATTGGCTGAGCACGCGGATGCACTTTATCGATCGTCAGCGCTTGGGGCCCCTGCTTCCCCTGCAGCCGACCTGCGGACGAACTAGCTATGCGGCGGCGCGGCGAATCAATGAGTTGCTGGCACCGCTCTTCGACCGGCGTAATTGGTTGGCCAAGCAAAGCCCGGATCGCATTCCGGAACTCATGCATCGGATCTGCCGGAAGATTGCGGCGCACGTGATCCCGCCGTATCCGCTTCCGCCGGAGGTGCTCGTCTTTGAGCACTGTGCGGCCGAAGCCAAACGGTTCTTTTACTTCGACCGCGACGACGTGTGGTATGTGCATCCGGAAACGAAGCCGGCGGCTTTTCTCGACGTGCTGGATAATTTGCTGGTCCGCGTGCCTTGCGGAGACTTTCCCGAAGCCCAGCGAGGACTGACAGGGATTCAATTTGAGAGTTGGCGATGAGTGCGGAGGCAGGAGCAGAGAAGGGCGAGCCACGGACTAACACGGATAACTGCTTGGATAAATGTTCGTGCGCACACGCACGAAGAAACATAAGCGGCAAAACATGACTGACGAATCGGCACAGCTGACCTTGAGCGTTGTCATTTCGACGCACAATCCGCGGATGGATTACCTCGCGCGGGTTCTTGACGCCTTGCGGCAGCAGACGTTGGCCAAAGACGTCTGGGAGCTTGTCATTATTGACAATGGCTCCCGCGAGGCTTTGGCAGTAGCCAGTAGTCAGTCGTCAGGAGGCAGTGAAGGCAATGGTGGACGCAAAGAGGCGCAAGAGGGCGGAGGACAGAAGTCGGAGGTCGGAAGTCGGAGGACCAGCGGAGTTGGGGACGGAGGGCCGGGGACAAGTGAAAGCGAACTGGAGGCTGACCGGCTGGAATATGTTTCGAATTCTAAGGGCCAAGGGGACTTAAAACTTACAAACTTAAAACCTAAAACTACCGAGCTTAAGCTCGGTTGGCATCCTCATGCGCGCGTGGTGCGGGAGGAAAGTCTTGGCCTCACGTTTGCGCGGTTGCGGGGGTTTGCCGAGGCGCGGGGAGAACTGATCGTGATGGTGGATGATGACAATGTGCTCGCGCCGGATTATCTCGCAACGGCCGCGCGCATCGCAGAGGAGCAACCGCCACTCGGAGCGTTCGGGGGAAAATGTTTGCCGGAATTCGAGGTTGAGCCGCCGGATTGGATCGAAGATGTGAGGAAGGCGTTGGGGCTTCGCGATCGCGGCGAACGCGAGGAGTTTTTCCCGGAAGCTGTGGTCGCCGAGGGTTGGCAGTCTTCAGTTGGCAGTTTTCAGAGTCGAGAAAACGGACGATTGACTGCTGACCACGGCCGACCGGCTACCGCCAACCGTCAACTTCGCGCGGCGCGCGACTTTCCTGACTGTGCGCCGATCGGGGCGGGGATGGTGTTACGAACCGCCGCCGCGGCTGCTTATGCGGAGTGCATCAAGCAGCGGACAGCGGGACCACAGGACAACGGGACAATTACAGACCGAAAGGGCGACAGTTTGGCTTCAGGGGGGGATAATGACATTTGCCTGACGGTGATCGAGGAGGGTTGGCAGGTCGGGTATTTTCCTCAGCTCCAGCTTACTCACCTGATCCCAGAGGGAAGGCTGACTGCCGCTTACCACAAGCGCGCGGCTTGCGAATCCATGCAGAGCTTTGTTTTGATGCTGGATCAGCACGGTGTCTGGCCGTGGCCGACGATCCAGAGGTGGACGCTCCCGCTGCGAATCGCGCGTGAATATTTCCGGCACAAGGCGTGGCGCGGTGATTTGGAGTCCATCCGTTGGTGGGGAAGCGTGGGTCAATGCCTCGGACGATCGAAGTTGCGGGGCAGTCGCCACTCAAGTGACCAGCCATGAGCATCGCCAGTGAACTGAAGCATCGCTTTTACCGTCTTCCGATGCGGGGGGTGCGCAAGTTGCGGGGTTGGGGAGTGCGGGGGTACTTGCTGGAAAGCAAATGGCGGGGGGAGATGGAGGCCGCTGCCTACTCGTTAGGCAGCGGAGTTGGCAGTGTTCAGTCTTCAGTATTCAGCAACGAACCGCGAGCCTACGGTCACTCGCCACTCGCCACTGTCCACACGTCACCTGAGACCGGCTGGAAGCCGGTCGAGATCCACATGTTGGTGGGGAGGGGCTTTTGGTTCATGGCGGCGTTTGCGGTGGCGAGTTTGAGGCGACAACTCAGCCGCCCGGTGCACGCTTGGTTTTACGATGACGGCTCGCTGGAGGAAAAGCAGGCGCAGGCGTTGGTTCGCATCGCAGATCGCGCGGATATCGTCAGCGCTGCGGAGCAAGAGGCGCAAGTAGAGCGGTGGCTGCCTGAGGCGAAGTTCCCGCACATCCGTCGCCGTTTGCTCGACTATCCGAATTTGAAGAAGCTCACGAGCCCGCATCTCGGATCGAGAGGCGCGAAGCTTGTGCTCGATGCCGATGTCCTGTTCTTCGCCGAGCCGAGGGAATTGACACGCTGGTTGGAGGATTCCTCAACAATCCTCTGCGCCACGGATTGCGCGGAGAGCTACGGATATTCGCGGGCGCTGCTGGAGGAAGTCGCCGGTGCGCGAATGCCCCGCGACATCAACGTCGGCGTCACGGGTCTGGTGTCGGAGGAGATCGACTGGAATCTCCTCGAGTCCTGGTGTCATGGGCTGATTACCAGAGCCGGCATGACCTACTATCTCGAGCAGGCCTTGGTGGCCATGCTTTGCGCGCGCCGACCCTTCACCCAGTTGCCACTGGATGCCTACATCACGGGGCCGAGTTGCCGACAAGTCGCCGAGGGCTGCGGAGTGATGCAGCACTACGTCGAGCACTCCAAAAAGTCTTATCTCGAAAGGGCGTGGCGACCTTTTGCCCTCCGGGCCTGAAGCGATGGCGATCCCGGATGTGTCCATCTTGATTCCTTGCCGCGATGCCGTCGCGACATTGGGCGAGACGCTGGAAAGCGCTTTGGATCAAAAGGGAATCGAGAAAGAGATCATTCTCGTTGATGACGGATCAATTGACGGGAGTCTTGAGGTGGCAAGAGCCTACGAGGCTCGAGGTGTGAGGATGATCGAAGGCCCTCGGATCAACGCAGGCGCAGCTCGAAACCGGGCCCTGCGGGAAAGCCGTGGGTGCTACGTGCAGTTTCTCGATGCGGACGATCTCCTTGGTCCGGATAAGATCCGTCGGCAGGTCGCCGCGCTGCAAGAATGTCCGGGCTTTGTGGCCTCTGCGCGATGGGCGCGCTTCCGCAAGGGCATGGCGGATGCTGTCTTTGCCGACGACCTCCAGTTGCACGACTGGACGCCGTCCGGATGGTTGCTGTCGCATTGCTCGGGGGAAATGATGCATCCCGGTGCTTGGTTGGTGCCTCGTCAGGTCGCGGAGAGTGCTGGACCTTGGAACGAGTCGCTCACGCTCAACGACGATGGAGAGTATTTCGCCCGCGTGGTCGCTGCCTCGAGCGGGATCAAGTGCGTTCCGGAGGCGGTGAGCTACTACCGAACAAGTCGTTCACCGACACTGAGCAAGAGACGTAGCGAAACGGCGTTTGCCTCGCTGTGGTTCTCGGTGCTTAAAACGGGAGAGATCATGCTTTCGCTCGAAGACTCGCCGTCCACCCGGCAAGCCGTGGCCGACATGACCCAGCGTTTCATTTTCGAGGTGTATCCGTCCGCCGCAAAGGAGCGTGCGGCAGCAACTGAAACGGTCTCGAGCCTCGGTGGTAGCGCGGAGCAACCGCCATTCGGTCCCGCCAGCCGTCTGCTGGCAAAGTTGACCGGTTGGAAGCTTGCGTTGTTGCTTACACGGTTCCGGCGGCGGAGATCGTTTCGCTGATTCATGAGTGCTTATCACGGTATTTTGCTGACGCGTGACGACGAGGACATCCTCGACCAGTGCATCGCGCACGCGCTGACCTGGTGCGACCACCTCTACATCTACGAGACGGGAAGTTTCGACCGGACCTGGGACATCGTGCAGGACTGGGTGAGCAAGGATCCTAGGGTGCAAGCCTTCCGCTTCGAGGGTGGTCAGGCCCTGATGGAGAGCGGGCTCCGCGGCTATGTGTTCGAGCATTTTCGCGGCAACATGAAGGAAGGTGACTGGATCGTGCAGGTGGATTCGGATGAGTTCTACCATGTTTCGCCGAAGGAGTTTGTCCTTGCAAACGTGCAGCCTCACGAGACGGGTGTGGCAAATCTTACGTATGAGTTCCGTCTCCTCGAGTCCGAAGCTGCGGCGTGGGATCGCGGCGGGGAAACATTGATTGACCGGCAAAGACCAATCAAGAAACGGCGACGGCACTACAACATTCTCGCCCATACCGAACCTCGAATGTTTCGCTACCGGCACCGGATGCAGTGGCCGCCTCATGTGGCCTACCCGTATAATGCAGGATTTTTTGCGCGAGCCCGGATTCCCGTGCGGCACTATCCCCAGCGGGACCCTGCTCAATTGAAAAGGCGATGGGCACTGCGCAGTATTCTCGCATCTCGCGCAGACTCCTCGTGGAAACATTGGCAACACAAGGATTGGCGTGAACTCCTCGCAGAGGATGGGCGGGCTGATCTGCTCTATTGGAGGGAGGGGGAGGCGCTGCAGCCCAACCCGCATCCGGTGAGATCGACCCCTTGGCCGAAGCGTCTTGCGCAGATATTCATCCACCGTGGGGCGGTGAGGTTGCTCGACTATTGGCGTCCGAAATTCCCTGTGGACTTCCTCCCGCAACGGCTGCCGGATGCTGTGGCACAGCACATTGCTGAAGCCTACGCGCGCATCGACAGCGAGGAAAGACAAAGGAGCTGATGACAGCCATTCCGGGAGGCGCAACGAGCCCAAGCAATGCAGGGACAGCGCAGCTTCCCACATGCACCGCCATCATCCCAACCCTCGGCGACCGGCCTTCTTTGCAAGCGGTGGTCGGATGCCTGCAGCGGCAGACGGTTGCACCTGAGTCAATCATGGTGTCCGTAGGCACGGACACGCCTCGACCAGTCTGGTTTCCGCCCGAGAACAGAAGATACCTCTGGTTGAGGCCGCCTCAGCGAGGAACCGCCGCCCAGCGGAATTTCGCGGCGTTGATGGCCGAGGCGGACATTCTGGCGTTTTTGGATGATGATGTTTCTTTCGCGGACGATCTTTTCGAGATAGTGCTGAGCGTTTTTTCCGGAGACACAGATCAGCGCATTGGCGCAGTCTCTCCGCGGATGGTCAACAGTGGACACCCCAAGCCGTCGGCACTGCTTCGCACCTATTACCGATGGCAGGCTGGCTACGATGATGCGACCTACGGTGCGAGGCTTTTCGGATATGGGCTGAACGCCTTCCCATGCTATGAGGTGCAGAAGGAAGCAATGATCTCTGCAGATTGGCTGAATTCGCCCTGCTTGTTTGTAAGACGTGGGAACTTTGAAGCCGTCCGGTTTCCCGATTTCCATGGTTACAGCTTTGGCGAAGACGCTTATCTGACCGCCATGATGAGAAAAGGCGGCAAGCAGCTCTTTTTCCTGCGTGATGTGCAGTTCGAGCACCATGCTGGTGAGGGCGAATACAAAGCCGACCACTTTCATCTCGCCCAGACGAAAATATGCAACCAGGGGCATATTGCGCGCGAGGTGCTAGGCTTGCGCGGCTGGCGGTATTGGAGCCGCAAGGTGGCCCACCAGTGTTTTGTGACCTTGTCTTTGGTGCGGGATCGAAAGCAGGGGTGGGTGCGTCAGATGGCAGGGGTGTGGAGCGCTTAGGGGTCGAAGCGCGTTTCGACAGGTGCTAATTTGAAAAAGTCGGCATCCAATTGCCCAAGTCTGGTTGATCTCGAAATGACAAAAGTTCAAAATCGCGAAGTAACTAATCCGCTCCGCGTCCGTATCGGGATTACGACAAGGAACCGGCCGGAGTATTTGCAGAAGTGTTTGGCTTCGTGTTTGGCGCAGACGTATGAGCCGGTGGAGATCGTGGTGTGGGACAACTCGGATGATCCGCAAGCGCTGGAGCTAAATGCGCGTTTGGCGAGCGAGTTTCCCCAAGTGGGATGGGGTCGACCTGAAGCCGAAACTACCCTGATCCAGTCACGGGTGAAGATGATGGCGGAGTCCGGGTTCGATCTGTTTTGCAGCATCGATGACGATGGGTGGTTCATGGGGACAGACGAGCTCGAGATCGTGGTCAGGGAGTTTGAATGCGATCCGGAGTGTGCGGGGGTTGCCTTCGATATCCTGTCGCCGGACCGCCCTTCGGCTGTGGCCCGTCACCCGCCGCGCTCTGCGATGCACTTTGTTGGTTGCGGGCACATGCTCCGGCGAAGTATGGCTGAGGCTGTTGGTTTCTACTTCGATTTTCCAGGACCGTATGGTTCGGAGGAGAAGGATTTATGCATCCGCTTTCTGGACAAGGACTGGTCGGTCAAGTTTCTTCCGGGCGTCCATGTGTGGCACGACAAGACGTCGGCTGGGCGTGATTGGGCGGCCCAGCATCGCTCAGGCACGCTTAATGACCTCGTCTTCGGTCTTCTGCGGTGCCCGTTGCCGGACTTGCTCTACTATTTGCCTGGCAAGGCGCTGAACCTCGCGCTCTGGGGGCTCAAGGGAACGAGGGAGGAGCGCTGGGCGGGGCTGCTCGGATTGGCGGATTTTTGCCGGCTTGCGCCCGGCCTTTGGAAGCAACGCCAACCTGTGAGCCAGGCTGCGTTCAGGAAGTTTTTCAGGGGAGCGGACAGTTCGCGGCAAAGGCCTCGAGGTTGGAAGGGAGAACCCCATTAAATTATGAAACGTCTGACCAAAAGACTCCTGTTCGGGGAGGGCCGGAGGCCGTGTCGGATTCGGTTGGGTTTGTTTCGTGGTTTGCGGCTTTCCGTTGATCCCTCTTGTGAGACGAGTCTTCTGCTTGGACTCTACGAAGCGGAGACGACAAGCGCGCTGCGTAAAATGGGAGAGCGGGCTCGTGCGGTTATCGATGTGGGGGCCGGATACGGGGAATTGACCGCGTGGGCGCTGAAGCAGAGGTCTGTAGAGCGTGTCTGTGCCTTCGATCCCAAAGCGGAGAGGTGGTCCGTGTTTCGCGAGAACATGGAACTGAACGGATTTGCCCAGGACGCGAGACTTTCTGCGGAGTGTGACTTCTTCCCGGGGCCGAGCTCGGCGTGGGTCTCCAGTCTTCCCGAGCCCGTGCTGGTGAAGATCGACGTTGATGGGGGGGAGATGAAGCTTCTTCAGGATTTGCGCGGAGTGCTTCAGCGGAAAAAGTTCGATCTTTTGATCGAGACGCATTCTGAAGAGCTGGATCTTGGTTGTCGCACGTTGCTCGAAGAGTGCGGGTATCAAGTGCGGATCATTCCGCAGGCTTGGTGGCGGCGATGGATTCCCGAGCGCCGGCCGGTTGGTTTCAATCGCTGGCTTTGTGCGGATCATCTCCGATGACTCGAAGTAGGTTGTCTGGCATCCCGATGGACAGGCCCGTTACCGCGTTCTGACCATGAATTCTCCGCCAGTGGGCCGAGTTGTTAGGGCGGGGTTGCGCGTGCTGTTGGTTCACCCCGGCACACAGCACGCGCCGCGCCTTGCTCGTCAGTTAGAAGGGCGTGGAGTCCTTTTCAGATTTTGGACTGGGGTCGCCTCGCCGAAGAGAGTAGGCGATTTGGGACACTCACATTTTGATCCATTCAACAAAGAAAAGCCGTGGCGGGTTGTTGATATTCCGGAAGATAAGCTACGGACGATTCCATGGGTGGAGATATTGGCGTTGGTGTTAGCGCGGTTTCCGGTGAACAGGGAGCGGCTTTGGCATTGGCGAAACGGACTCTTTCAAAGACTGGTTCCACAAAGCGAGATTGAGGCGGCTGATGTGGTGATCGGATTCGATACCGCGGCTTGGAGCGTGGGCCGAAGGGCGAAGCGGGCCGGCAAGAAGTTCGTGCTCGACCAGAGCGTGGCTCATCCGCTTTCCCGTGCTGGTGCAGTGCGCACAACCGGAGGTGACAAAGATTTGTGGCCTGAGGCTTTTCTGCCCCGTCTGGGAATCGTGCGGGAAGCCGAAATGGAGGAACACCGAATGGCAGATCTTGTTGTGGTGGCAAGTTCCTTCACAAAGCAAACGCTCGTCGAGAACGGCGTGGCTGAAGGCAAAGTCCGTGTTTTGCCCTACGGGGTTGGAGAGGAGTGGCTTGCTGCTGGTAGAGGGCGCTTCGCGGCGCCGGCCCCAGGAAATAGGCCTTTCCGGTTTCTTTACGCAGGCTATCTCACCAAGCGGAAGGGGCTGACAACCCTGCTTGAGGCTTGGGAAGAGATGGGCCTTGCCGATGCCGAACTGCACTTGATTGGCGGTGGTGAGTTGGACCGGGCTTGTCCATCCAATGTCGTGCTGCTCGGGCAGACCCCGCGGGAGAAACTGCTCCGGGAAATGTCGGAAACGGACGCCTTCGTGTTTCCCAGCCTGTTCGAGGGCTTCGGCTTGGTCATTCTGGAAGCCATGGCCACAGGGCTCCCGGTCATCACCACGCCACACACAGCCGGACCCGACTTGATTGAGCCCGGCAAGGAGGGGCTCATTGTCCCGGCGGCCGATGTGCGCGCCCTCGGCCACGCGATGATGACTCTGCGCGGTGACCCGGAACGTGCGCGCGAGATGGGGCGAGCGGCCCATGCCACAGCGCTGTGCTATACATGGGACCGCTACGGCGAAGGCTATGTCGGTTTGCTGGGCGAGCTTTATGCAGAGGGTGGTCCAACGGAGGCGCCGCGGCACTGTTGATCTAGCCCAAGAATTGCTCCCCGTGCTTGTTGTCCTGACCTCCCATCCGATCCAGTATCAGGCTCCCCTTTGGCGGGCGCTTGCCGGGGAATTTGGCCAAGGCCGCGGGCGGAAGGAAGCTCAGGATAGAAGACGAGAGCGCAGATTCGAGGTTTGGTTTTTGACGGATCAGGGGGTGCGGCGGACGGAGGATAAGGACTTCGGGAAGGCATTTGCCTGGGATGTGGATTTGCTCTCGGGGTATCCGCACCGGTTCTTGGCACTGAGAGGGCCGTGGAATTTGCGGACATTCAACGGTCTTCCCCTAGCGCAGCCGGTCGGGCAATCACTGAGGGAGGCCGGCGCGACGGCGCTGTGGGTGGAAGGCTGGAGGTTCAAGCCGTTCTGGGAGGCGGTGTCTGAAGCGAAAAAGATGGGGATTCCTATTTTTCTGCGTGGCGAGACTACTGACAAGATCACGGAGAGGGGTGGGTTGTTCGGGCTTGTTCGCAGATTCGCGCTGCACCGGTTGTTTGCGAAGGTGGACCACTTCCTCGCCATCGGACAGGCGAGCAAGCGGTTCTACCTGAAACACGGGGTGCCCTGGCGGAAGTTGATTGATGCGCCTTATGGGGTGGATAACGAATTTTTCCGGACTGAGGTTGGGAAACTTTGTGGCAGTTGGCAAGGGGCTCGGGGCGAAATGGGCGCGCATTTTGACAATTTGACCGAGGGGCAGAGGGCGATTCGGGAGAAGTGGAATATTCCGTTGGATGCGAAGGTGGTGATGTTTTGCGGGAAGTTTGTCCGTAAGAAGAGGCCGATGGATGTCGTGCTCGCTGCGCGAGCACATTTTGAGAGGGGTAAAGTGGGCGATGCGACAGGCGAAGAGCGGCTGCCGGAGAAGTGGCACCTGCTGTTCGTTGGGAGCGGTGAACTAGGTAGCGAACTGCGGGCGGTTTGTGACGTGCGGTTCGATGCCGAAGCTCAAAATCACAAAATCCCCAGAACTCAAAATCTTGGTGCCCCTCCGGCTTCCTTTGCGGGTTTTTTGAACCAGTCGGAGATCGCCAAAGCCTATGCGGCCGCGGACGTGATGGTGTTGCCGAGCGAGGCATGGGAGACGTGGGGCTTGGTTGTCAATGAGGCGACCGCGGCTGGCGTGCCTACCGTTGTCAGCGAACAGTGCGGCTGCGCGGAGGACTTCGCCGCAAAGAACCCGTTCACCCGTGTTTTCCCCACGGGGAATGTTCGGGCGCTCGCGGCGGCCTGCAACGAACTGCTCTCCTTGGCCGTCGAGCGCAGAGAGGTCTCCCTTGCGGCGGACACCTTCGACCCGCAGATCACCGCGAAGTCGGTGCGCGCGGTGCTGATGCGTGCGTGACGGGCGCTGACCTTGTGCGGGGGAGATTTTACGTTAGTTTCAAACTCGTGATGGACATGGTCGCTTTCAAAGCATGGAGCTAATCACACTTGAGCGTAGCCAGACGACGAAACTGTTCTGGCTGCTTATTGGCGTCCTCGTTGCGACCTCGATTCTCACGGCCAAGCAAAGCGACCCGAGCATAACGGCGGCCGGTATCCTGCTCGCACTGGTGGGCCTCCTGCCATTCTATCTCTGGTTGCTGGGCTGGTCGCATGGCTTGCCCATCTGGCCGGTCTTCGCCTTGGCCACCGGCGTGGGTTACGCGCTGCCCATGATCCAGGCGCCGGAAAATCTCGATGACTATTCCGCGGTGGAGATCATCGTCGGGGCGATGACCACCATCGGCTTCATCCTCCTCACCACAACCATCTGGCTATCTATGACGTCGCGTCCGCCCCACGCGCCGGCCCGGGTCTTGATGATCGAACAACGCAGCGCCCTACAGTATCTTTTCGGGTTCGTCATTTTGGGCATCTTTTTCGGAGTCGTTCAATACACGGGTTGGATCTCATTTCCCGGGAACATCATGCCAGTGGTGCGGGGCATCACGATGTCGCTCAATACGATGGGGCTGTTCGTCCTGGCCTTCTACCACGGCCGCGGATTGCTGTCGCATGGTGCGGCCGCCCTGTTGACGATCTTGGCCATCATGACAATCGGGCTTGGCCTGACTTCGCTCATGCTGGCGCAGGCCATCGTGCCTGCCGCCATGGTGGTGTTCGGCTACATGCTCGGCAGCAACAAGCTGCCCTGGAGGGTTCTCGCTCTGATCTTTATTGTTGCCGCTCTTCTCCACCCCGGAAAATACCAGATGCGCGAGAAGTATTGGAGCGGGGAGGGGGGAGCACAGCTAACTCTCTTCTCTCTGCCGGAGTTTTATTCCGAATGGGTGGGCTACGGTCTGACCGAGGTCGGGGGCTTGGCCGGATTCGTCACGGGGCCGAAGGTGGAGGAAGATGCTCCGACCAGCCTGTTCGAGCGTTCGGGTAACCTGCACATGCTCCTGCTCGTGCAGAAAAAAAGCCCTGAGAGTGTGCCTTTTTTAGGCGGCGCCACCTACGCACCAATTCCTCGGTTGCTCATCCCCCGGTTCATCGACGATCAGAAGGGCATCAGCCATGCGGGTAACGTCATGCTCACCGTGAACTACGGACTGCAGACCTTGGAGCAAACCCAGAACACCTCGATCGGCTGGGGACTGCTCCCGGAAGCCTATGCGAACTTCGGCTACCTCGGGGTGGCCGCCCTGGCGGTCGTCTTGGCAGTGTTCTATTCCTGGATGACGAGACTGACAGTCGGCGTGCCCATGACCTCGCTGCGGTTTGTCATCGGCTTGTTGATCATGGCTGCCGCGACGCGGGCGGACACCATGGGGGTCTTTATCACGACACAGTTCCAAGGAGTCATGGGGGTCGGCCTCGCCGCCCTCTTGCTGATGCGCCGCCATGCCAACCCTTTTGCCATGGCGGCGGAGGGTAGGGAGGAGCCCCGAACGGCAAAGCCTCGCGGCCGACGGCCCTATGCCGAGGGGGTGACGCTTTTCGAGCAATTCGCCCCGGCCGGTGCTCCGCTTGGCAAGGCCAGTGGGGCGGCCGAGGCCGTTGTGCCGCCTCCGGCGGGGACGGCAGACTTGGCCGCAAGTCACACCTTCGCACCTAAAGCCCTTCCCCGCTGGGCCACCCACCGGCAGCGCGTCGGTCGTGGCATGAAAAAAACGCGTCTTGTGCCGCCGACCACAGGGGTGGCGCATGACCGCACCGCGGGGAAACCTTAGTCGCCCGGCCCCCCGGGCCCCAAGGTCTGCACGTTCCTCCATGAGGATCATTCAACATGAGAGGTTCCGCACGGCGGCGCACTTCAGTATCGAGCGCCTCTTCGCCCAGATCCGGTGCCACTTTCCCGCGGGCTATGATGTCGACAGCATGCCCTGTCCTTGCCCCAGCCGGGGCATTATTCCACGACTCCGCAACGTGGTTGTGGCACGCCGGAGACGAGCCGACGTTCATCACATCGTTGGTGATGTGCATTATCTGGCTTTCGGGTTGCCGTCGCGAAAGACGGTGCTGACGATCCACGACTGCGCGGCATTGAGCCGCCTGACGGGTTGGCGGCGTGCGGTGCTCAAGTTCCTCTGGTTTCGCGGTCCGGTGCAACGTGCCGCGGTCACCACGACGATCTCCCGCGCGACGAAAGCGGAATTACAGCAATGGCTCGGCTCCCTCGCGGACCGCATCGAAGTGGTGCCGGACTGCGTGCCCGACGAGTTTGTCTTCTGTCCGCAACCCTTCAACGAGGTGTCGCCGGTCTGCCTGCAAGTCGGAACAAAGTGGAACAAGAATCTGGAGCGGGTGGGCCACGCACTGCGCAACACTTCTTGCCGCCTGGAAATCGTGGGGACGCTGAGCGATACACAGATGCGCGCTCTGGCGGATGCGGGAGTCGACCATCGCGAGCTTGGGACTTTGACTGATGAAGCCCTGCTGGAGGCTTACCGGCGCTGTGACTTTGTCATGTTTGCCTCGCTCTATGAAGGGTTTGGGCTGCCGATTCTTGAGGCCCAAGCGACCGGGCGTCCGGTCATCACCTCCAATCGAAGCTCCCTGCCCGAAGCTGCGGGCGACGGGGCCTTGCTGGTTGATCCGCTGTCAGTCGATTCAATTGCCGATGCGGTCCGCGAGTTGCTTCGACGTCCTGATTTGCGGGGTGACCTGATCGAACGCGGACGCCAGAACGTCGCTCGCTTCACGGCCGAGTCGGTCGCCCGCCAATACGCCTCGATTTACGACCGGGTGGCTGGCGCTGCCTCGTCGAGCTAAAGACTCGCGATGCGCATCCTTCATGTTGTCTCGTCGGTCCAGACATCCGTCGGGGGGCCGGCGTTGTCAGTCACGCGCCTGGCCTCCGAGCAGGCTAAACTTGGCCACGAAGTCACGCTCGCGAGTCTCCACTACACCCACCTGGGGCACCCGGTGGCAGCTGGCGGAGTTCGAACCGTCTCCTTGGCTGGTGGTCCCCTGGCGGTTCATGGCCGCGGTTGGAGTCCCGAGTTTCGCCGCTTGCTCGCCGCGGAGGCGCGATGCGCCGACTTGGTTCACAACCACGGCTTGTGGATGTGGCCGAATGCCTACGCACGCGAAGCCGCCGTGGCGGCCGGACGCCCGCTGGTCATTTCTCCGCGCGGAATGCTGGAGAGATGGTCGCTCAACCGCAGCCGAATCCGCAAAGCGGTCGCCTGGCAGTTGTTTGAGAAGAAAAATCTGCGTTCGGCGGCGCTGTTTCATGCCACGGCGGAATCCGAAGCAGAGAATCTGCGCGGTGTTGGCTGCGGGCAGGCCGTCGTCGTGGCCCCAAACGGCGTCGACCTGCCAGACCTCTCGCAACGGCCGGCGCGGACCGTTCTCGAGTCCGCCTTCCCGCTCCTCCGCGGGAGAAAGTGGATTTCGTTTCTTTCCCGCTTGCACCCCAAGAAAGGGCTTGGCCCCCTTCTGGAATCATGGAGCCGACTGGCCGGCACAACGGATGCGCTGCTCGTCGTTGCCGGTTCGGACCTTACGGGCTACCGCGGCGAGGTTGAGCGAATGATCCAGGATCTAAATCTTGCCGACAGGACGCTCCTCACGGGGGATCTGCGCGGCACGCAGAAGGACTGCCTGCTGGCCAATGCGGAATTCTTCTGTCTGCCCAGCTTTTCCGAAAACTTCGGGATCGCCATCGCGGAGGCCATGTCGTGGGCTCGGCCGGTCATCACGAGCACCGCCACGCCCTGGGGTGAAGTGGACGAAGCAGGGGCCGGCTGGGTGGTCGCTCCCGAAAGCGGTGCCATCGAAGCCGCCTTGCGGGACGCGTTGGGGAAAACGCAGGCTGACCTTGAAAAGATGGGGGCGGCCGGCCGCGCCATCGTGGCCACGCGGTATGAGTGGGCTCCGGCCGTGAGCAAAGTGACCCAAGCCTATGCCGGCCTGTTTCATCCTTGAGACAACAAATCACGAAAGACGCAAAGGACGATGAAGATAACCGTTGCCACGGGGCCAACCTTCCCGGTGCCCGCGGTCCGGGGCGGAGCGGTGCAGCGGCTCTGGGAGGGGTTGGCGGAGGAGTTTTCCCGGCGAGGGCATGAGGTCACGGTCTTCGCCCGGTCTTACCCGGGGCAGCCAGCGGTTGAAGAAATGCGGGGAGTGCGCTTTGTTCGATGGGGAGGATACGAGCAGAGCACCTCGATCCGGCGCGATTTGGTCAGGTGCTTATGGTATGCGCTGCGCGCCCTCAGACACCTGCCGAGCGCGGATATTGTGGTTACGAACGATTTCTGGATGCCTGCTTTGATTCCGCGCTGGCGAAGATCAGCCGGCCGAGTGGTGGTCAATGCCAACCGTTTTCCTAAGGGGCAGTATCGGCTCTACGGCCATTCCTCGGCCTTCGCTGCCGCATCGAGAATCGTGGCCGAGGCCATCGCAGCGGAAGTGCCTGGCGCAGTGGGGAAGATCTCGGTTGTCCCCAATTGTGTCGATACGGCCTTCCTCGGGGAGTTGGCTGGTGTCAGGTCGCAGCAGAGCGCTGAGAGACCGCTGCGCATTCTTTTTGTCGGACGGCTTCACCCGGAGAAGGGACTGACCCTGCTGGCGCGGAGTCTGCGGGAGTTGGCCGGTAATCTGATTGATCGCATCGCATGGGAGTGTGTGGTGGTGGGGCCGGTTTCGGAAGGGCAAGGAGGTGGGGGTCAAGCCTACGAGGAGGAGGTGAAAATGCTGGCGCGAGGACTCCCGGTTCGCTTTGAGGATCCTGTCTACGATGCGGCGAAACTTGTGCCGATTTACGATGGCGCAGATATTTTCGTCTATCCCTCGCTGGCCGAGCGGGGGGAGTCGTTCGGTCTTGCTCCCCTTGAAGCCATGGCGCGCGGCGTCGTGCCGATTGTCTCCGATCTCGCCGTCTTCCGCGACTATCTCGAGCCTGGCTTCAACGGGGTTGTTTTCGATCATCGATCCCCCCGGGCCGATCAGGTGCTTGCCCTAGCCTTGGCTGACCTGCTCCACCACCCGGAGAAGAGGCAAACGATGGGCCGGGCAGCCAGAACCACAGCGGAAAAGTTTTCCACGCAGGCGGTGGCGGATAAGTATCTGGAGTTGTTTCACCGGCTGGGTGCCAGCCAGACATCATGAATATCGAGCAGAACCGGTCAGACACGAAGTGGACCGCGGGAGAGTTGGCTGGGCGGGCGCTCTGGGCGCTTTGTCGCCCACTTTTCCGGTGGAGTCCGCGTCTCTGCTGGGGGTGGAGGCGGTTTTTGCTGCGGCTCTTCGGGGCTCGTGTGGCCGACCATGTCCACATCCATCCCTCGGCGGTTATTTTTATTCCGTGGAATCTCGAGATTGGGGCGTGGTCATCGGTCGGCTTCGAGGCGCTGCTCTACAACCTCGGACCGATGACTATCGGCGAGAAAGTCACCATCTCGCAGCGCGCCCACCTTTGCGGAGGTTCGCACGAGTTCCGCGATGAGTTGATGCCCCTCCTCAAGGAGCCGGTGCTCGTGGGTGACGAGGCTTGGGTCTGCGCCGATGCCTTTGTCGGTCCGGGTGTCAGCGTGGGGCGTCGCGCCGTCGTCGGCGCTCGTGCCGTGGTCACGAAAGATGTGGCTCCCGATTCTATCGTGGCGGGCAACCCGGCTCGCGTGATCGGCCAGCGCTGAAGATGTTCTCGATCCTCATTCTGACCAAAGACGAGGAGGTCAACATCCGGGCCTGCCTCGATTCCGTGGCGTGGTGTGAAGATGTCGTGGTCCTTGATTCCGGGAGCACGGACCGGACGCGGGAGATCGCGGCTGCTGCCGGGGCGCGCGTCCTCACGCGGGACTTCGATGACTTCGGGGCGCAACGCAACCATGCCCTCGAGCACGCCGCGTTTCGTCATCCGTGGGTCTTCCATCTGGATGCCGACGAGCGATTCAATGCCGAACTCCGCTCCGAGTGCGAAGCGGTCATACTTGCGGATAAGCACAGTGCTTACTTCGTGGCCAACCGCCTGATCTTTCTCGGCCGCTGGATCAAGCACAGCTCGCAGTTTCCCTATCCGCAGGTGCGGCTGGTCAAAATCGGCGAGGCGCGGTTTGCCCGCTCGGGGCACGGGCAGAGGGAGGACGGCCCTCAGCGTGGGACCGGATATCTCAAGGCAACTTACGACCACCTGAACTTCAGCAAGGGCGTGGCTGACTGGGTGGAACGGCACAACCGTTACTCGACCGATGAAGCCAACGAGGCCGCGGCCCTGGTCGAGGGGCCGGTTCCACTGGGCGACGTCGTCAGCGCGGATTCGCTGGCACGCAAACGTGCCCTCAAGCGGCTCCACGCCCGCCTTCCTGCGCGGTGGTTGTGGAAATTCATCTATCTGTATTTCGTCCGCGGCGGATTTCTCGATGGCTATCCGGGATTCGCCTACTGCGTCCTGAACGGATTCTACGATTTCCTCATCAGCGTGAAGATCACGGAGCGTCAGTCGCGCTTCCTTGCCGGCGGTCGCTAAGGCGCAGGAGGAAACAGTGCGGCAACCCACCTACGTTTTTACCAACCGGGTTTATCCGCCAGTGGCGGG
This sequence comes from Chthoniobacterales bacterium, assembly GCA_041736875.1. Classification (GTDB taxonomy): domain Bacteria; phylum Verrucomicrobiota; class Verrucomicrobiia; order Chthoniobacterales; family JACTMZ01; genus JACTMZ01. The sequence goes on from JBGSSV010000180.1 coordinate 83,318, forward strand.
CGCAACCGGGCAACTCTTGCGCGATTTAGCCGAGGGACTGGTCCACAGCGGGGCCCGGGTCATTGTGGTTACAAGCCGAGGCCCGCGGGACCTTGAGCTCCCGGTTCGTGAGACCGTGGCGGGGGTGCAATTGATCCGAGTTGGTTCCGCTCCGTTCACCCGAACGTCCCATGCGCGCCGGGCGTTGAGTTACGCCGGTCTCTACCCGCAGTTCGCCTGGCAGGTGCGGCGGCTCGGCGCGGTCGACGCCGTCGTTTCCATGACCGATCCGCCCCTGCAGGTGGCAGCGGTGTCTTGGGCCACGCCGCACAGCGCGAAAAGAATCCATTGGGCCCAGGATCTTTATCCAGAACTGGCCGAACAATTGGGCGTGCTGTCCGTCGCCGGATGGACCGCGAAGTTCCTGCGCCGGCTGTCCAGCAACGCATTGAAACGGCAGGACGTGGTTGTTTGCGTCGGTCGCTGCATGCAGTCACGGCTGCTGAGTCGAGGGTTGGACTCCGCGCGTTTGCGGGTCATTCCGAATTGGAGTCCGGTCGAACAGGCCTCGCCTGCGGCCGTGAAGGCGATGCGCCAGAGCCTCGGCTGGGCCAACGAATTTGTCGTGCTCTATTCCGGTAACATGGGGCTCGCTCACGATTTCGACACCCTGATCGAGGCGGCGCGTCGATTGCGACCTGGCGGTGTTCGGGTGGTTTTCGCCGGCGAGGGGCCGCGCACGGGCCAGGTTCGCGCCGCCGTGGCATCTCTTCCGCATGTTTCCCTTCTGCCCTCGCGGCCGCCCGAAGATCTGGCCGCCTTCCTTGGTGCGGCCGATGCCCATCTGGTCAGCATCGGCGCTGATCTGGCCGGGCTCGTGGTCCCAAGCAAAATTTACGGAATCCTGGCCGCCGGACGCCCCATCCTCCATGTCGGGGCGCCGGAATCTGAAACCGCCCAGCTGCTCGAAGAAACCGGAGCCGGCTGGTCATTTCGTTCGGGCGACGCCGAGGGCTTGGCTCAAGCTGTGGAATCCTTGATGGCCGATCCCGCGCGCCGTGAGCAGGCCCGTTCTCTTGCGCTCAAAGCCGCCGAGGAATTCACTTTTGCCAAGGCCCTTTGCCGGTGGCGCGAAGTATTGCCAGTGCACTAAATGAGAATTCTCGTCAGCGGGTGGTGCGAATTTTTCGGCTCGGCTCTTGCGCTCGGTTTGCGCACGGCCGGTCACGAGGTCGGGCGGTTCGACAATTTCTGCGGAGCGCGGCTGGAGCACAATTTTTGCAGCACGCTGAACATGCCGGACTCGTCCAAGTGCGAGGATGTCTGGGGATGGCGGCCGCGTCGTTCGGCGCACGAGATTTGCGCAGAGATTTCCGGCCACGCCCGTGAACATCCGGAGCGGTTGAAAAGCAGCGCGGTCTGAATGAAAACGATCGAGCCAAAAGCTCGCAGTGGTTGGTGGCAGGAGCCTCTTTGGCTGCTGGTCGCTGGCTATTGGCTCTGGCTCATTTGGGCGTGCGCGGGCGAGTGGACCGGCTCGGAGGATTACAACTACGGATGGTTTGTCCCACCGCTCGCGCTTTACTTTCTGTGGAAGCGTTTCGAATTGGAAGGGCCGGGTGGGTTCGGCTCTCCGCCGGCAACGGGTGCCGGGTGGGGCGCGTGGGTTGTCATTGTTCTTTCCTTTCTGGCCATCTTGCCGATCGAGGTAGTGCGCCAAACCCCCATACACTGGCGCCCGACCCTCTGGGCGATTGGGCTGCTCGCCGCGGGGCTCACGCTCGCAGTCGCCTGGGTGACCGGTGGATTCCAGCGCCTGCGGATTTTCTTCTTCCCGGCCATTTTCATGCTGGTGGCGATTCCCTGGCCGACGTTTGTCGAAAATTCTTTGTCCTTCCCGCTCATGCAGGTGGTGACGGGATGGTCGGTTGGCTTGCTTCACTTGCTGGGCTATCCCGCCACGGCGGCGGGCACGACCATCACACTGCCGAATTGCACCGTCGGGGTGGAGCAGGCTTGCAGCGGACTGCGCTCGCTGCAGACCGCACTGATGGTGGGGCTGGCCGCGGGTGAGCTCACACGTTTGAGCGCTTGGGCGCGTGCGGTCTTGCTGGTCGTGGCCTTTGTCATGGCCATCGCCGGCAATCAGGTGCGTGTGCTCATTCTCGCGCTTTCCGGCATCAGCGGCGGCAACGCCGCGGTCGAGCAGATCCATGACACGGCGGGCTATGTGGTTCTGGGTATTCTGCTCGCTGGCGTGGGCCTTGCCGCGGTCGGCCTTACCCTCGCTTCAGGCGAGCCGCCGCGCGACCGGTGGAGATTCGTCGGAGTGGGAGAATCTCCTTCGACGCGGCTGCCGCAGACGAACCGTTTGGGCTGGGGCCTTCTCGGGCTGGCTTGTTTCGCCATGTTGAGTGCGCACGGATGGTATTGGTTTCGGGGCGCCCTTGCGGCCAAGCCGGTCAAGCCGATGCTGGCCCCGATCGAGGCCGGTGGTTTTGTCGTTGATGACCAAGTGCCGGCTTCAATCCTCGGCGTGCTCAATCCTGATGAATATCACTACATCAGGGAGTCGGTGGGCGGTGTGCCTTCGCGCGTGATCGGCTACCATTTCTACTGGAACCCGCGGCAGGGCAACGCGAACCAGCTCTACCATCGGCCCGACCGTTGTATGCCGGGCGCGGGCTGGCGCATCGACGGCCCCGTGAGCCGCGAAACTGTCCGGGTGGCCGGGCGGGACCTGGCCTTCAACATCTTCCCCTTCAGTGGCGCCCACGGACCGGCTTTGATGTTGTGGGGCTCGTATCTCAATGGCGAACCGGTCGAGATCGAGTTCAACGCGGATGTCTATCTCAACACGGCCAACCTCTGGCAATTCATCCGCACCGGCACCCGCCTCTACAGCTACGAGGTGGCGGCGTTCATCATGCCTTACCGCGAAGGCGAGCGACCGTCGCCCGGCGAGGTTGAGGCTTATGCCAACCGGGTTTTTTCCGCGACGGCTGCGGCAGGGGGCGGCGGATGAGCCAGGCCGTGAAGCTGCGTGTGGCTCGGCTTGATGAGGCGGACGCATGGTGCCATCTGTTGAGCGGGGCCGAGGCGCGGCGTGCGGAGGAACTTAAAAACGAGGCGGTGCGGAGGCGCTTCATCCTTTCCCGGAGTCTGCGTCGAGATCTCCTTTCCGCCTGCACGGGCCTCCTTCCATCGGTGCTTCATTTCATCGAAGACGGGGAGGGCAAACCGCGTTTGGTCGATCCGCATGGATGGGACTTCAATGTCTCCCACGCCGGCGATTATGTCGTGGTGGTGGCAGGGCAGGACGCCGTCGGGATCGATCTGGAAATGATCCGCGAGGTGCGGGAGATGACGGCTATCGTGGAGCGCTATTTCCATCCGGACGAAGCGGCCGCGTGGAGGACCCTGGAAGAGGCCTGCCGCGAGGAAGCCTTCTTCGTCCTCTGGTCCGCGCGCGAAGCGGCGATGAAATGCGCCGGGCTCGGCCTGGCCAAGGCCATGGAAATCACGAGGGTTGATCCGGCTATCATCAGCGGCCGCACAGCAGGGGCGACGGTGGGGCCACGGACTGTGGGGCTGCAACGCCTCGAAGCTCCGACGGGATACGTGATGGTGTTGGCGGCCGGTTAGCTTCGCGGCCGCAAATTCCAACTGGCGGAGGTGCGATAATATGCTCGCACGACCGAAAACGGAGCTTTGGCCTGTTTCCGGTCGTGACGCGAGCGGAATTGATCGAGGGTTGGTCGGATCGAAATGTGGACTATAGTTGCGCCCATGCGTGAATTTTTGGCCGAGTTCAAAGCCGAAGCCCAGCGGGCGTTGGTCGACAGGGGCCGCGAGTTGGAGCTGGCACTTTGCTGCTTTGTTGCCGGGGGCAACCTGCTCATCGAGGACACACCGGGCGTGGGCAAGACCACGCTGGTCAAGGCGGTCGCGCGGATCCTCGGACTCGATTTCAAGCGGGTCCAATTCACCAACGATCTGCTGCCGGCCGACATCCTCGGTGGCCAGGTCTTCGATGCCGGAACGCGGACCCTTATTTTCCACCGGGGACCGATCTTCGCGCAACTCGTGCTGGGCGATGAACTCAACCGCGCGTCGCCCCGCACGCAGAGCGCGGTGCTCCAGGCCATGGATGAGCACGAGGTGACAATCGAAGGCCAGACCTATCCGCTCCCCGAGCCCTTCCTTTTCGTCGGCACGCAGAATCCCCGGGATCATGCCGGGACGGCATCGTTACCCGAGTCGCAGGTGGACCGCTTTCTCATGCGGATCGAAATGGGCATCCCGGGGCGGGCCACCCAGCAGAAGCTGCTCGGGCGTGATGCGGGGGGCAGGTTCGATTTTTCCTCGCTGCGCGTGCTCGCTGCGCCCGCCCAGCTCGCGGCCTGGCAGGCCGAGTGCGGCAAGGTGCATGTGGCTGCGGCGGTGGAGGAATACATGCTGGATTTGTTCGAGGCGGCACACAGTCGGGGCTGGATGCTTTCGCCCCGTGCCGGGCTCGGCTTGCAGCGGGCGGCGCGCGCGCTGGCCTTTCTCCGCGGCCGGGAGCATGTGTTGCCCGATGATGTGCAGGAGGTTTTCCTCCCCGTCGTGGCCCACCGGCTGGCCCAGTTCTCCGGCGGAGCCGACGCTAGCGACACCGAGGTGGTTATGGGACAGCAGCTCCTCGAGGCGACCGCCGTGCGGCGATGAAATCGCGGGATCGGATCTACCTCATTCCCACCGTGCCGGGGTTCGTCTTCGCGCTGGTCGTTTTTCTCATCTTCGCGGCGGGGTATTTTCTCGAGGGCTTCGGCGGTGCTCCACAGATTCTGGTCATCTCGCTCCTCGTCGCGGGGATTCTGACGATGATAGAAACCAACGACAATCTGCGGGGCGTGGCTGTCACGTCCTGTCGCGCGCAGCCGGTTCCGGCCGGGCAGGATGTCGTTCTTCAAGTGGCGCTGACCAATGTCTCGAATCGCGAACGGCTCGGTCTCAAGGTCCGTATCCGCAACGGCTGGGCGTGGAGAGTTGTTGGTTCCCTTGAGGTGCTGCGGGCGGGGGAGACAGTTGGCCTCCTGGTTCGCCTCCCGACCGCGCGGCGCGGCGCCTATGATGTTCCGACGCTCCTCGTCACCAGTTCGCTGCCCGCGGGCATATGCTTTGCTTGGAAAAGTTTTCCTGCGGCCGGGCGTTACCACGTCTATCCACGCGGCCGATCATGGAGAAAGAATCCTCCCGGCGACGGCGGCATGGACGGCCGTGGAAACGGTGGTCAGGAGGACGTGAGCGGCCATCGTGCCTATGCGCCCGGCGACCCGCTCAATCGCATGGACTGGCGGGTTTTCGCCCGACGCGGCGGCTTGGTGGTCAAAACGTCCGACGGCGGGGGCGGGGGAGGGCGATTGGCGTTCGGTTGGGATGACACGCATTTCCTCTCCAGCGCGGAGGACCGGCTGGAGCAGTTGAGCTATTGGGTGTCCGACTGTAGGCGGAAACACCGGGCCTTCGCCCTGAGTCTCGGGGGCGTGACTTTCACCGAGCGCAACCTCATCGGTTGCCGCACGGCTTTGGCTTTGTTCCCCGGTCGGCCATGAGAGAGCCTGCAGCTCAGCGACTCGCGGGATTTCTCTTCGGCGGGTGGTTGCTGCTTCACACAGCTGGCTTTCCGGTTCTCTGGAGCGTGCTGTCCGCCGGCGTTCTTTGCGCGGGTTTTGTCCTACGATGGCTGCAGGTTCGGACGTTTCGCCCGATCACCTGGCTGCTCGTGGGCTTCACCGGGGTGATGCCCTTTCTCGACCGCGGTCCGCTGCTTCCCACCATGGGGGCAGCGGCCTTGTGGCTGGCCTGTGTCCTGCTGCTGTCGCCCCTGACTCCCCGCCGCGGCCTGTGGCTGCTCCTCGCGTGCTTGGTCATGCTCGCGTCGCTCGCCTTGGATCCGGAGGCGGAGTTTTCCGCTCTGGCTATCATCATTGATGTGGCTTTCGTTCTTCTCCTCGCCCAGCAGGTTCATGCGCCCGCCGGGGCAGGGCGGGGGATCCGCGAAATTCTGCTGCGCTCCGTCCTGCTCGCTGTGCCGATTGCATCGCTTGTCACGGGTGTCTTCTGGGTGTTTCCCACGCTCTCGCAGCAGACGGATGAGGCCCTGAGCGGCTTTTCCGGGAGTCTCAATCCCGGTGATGTCTCGGTCATGCGTCTGAGCCGCCGCCCTGCTTTCGTCGCCACTTTTTCGCTGTCCAGCCCGGTTCCATCCGCCGCGAATCTTTATTGGCGGGGGGCGGTCTTGGTCGACAACGGTGGCCTCAATTGGGCGCAGGGTGGACGTCCGGCGCCCGGCACGAAGAACGCGGTGCCCGAGGATCTTCAAGTCTGGCGCTACTCCCTCGCTTCACAAAACGGTGCGCCCGTCGTGCCGCTCGACGTGCCTCTCACCGAGATCTCGTCAGATGTTTGGCTCCCCGACGTCGTTTCCTCGGCCCAGCCCGCGGACGACCCGCCTGATCCGGTGCTAGCCGCCGGCCGGCTGGACGTTCCGGCTGCCGTGCGTTCCGATCCGCGCCTGTCGGCCCTGGTCGCCGAGTTGATTTCGCCGGACCGTTCGGTGCCGGAAAATCTGCAGGCCCTCGGGGATTTCCTCCGCCGTGGAGATTTTGTCTATTCTCTGCGGCCCGGACGGCTGCCTTCCGCGGACGTGGCCGGGTTTCTGCTCGATCGTCGCAAGGGGTTTTGTGAGCACTACGCGGCGGCGTGCGCGAACATCCTCCGCCTCGCAGGCATCCCGACGCGCATCATCACCGGCTACCGGGGTGGTCGGTGGAACCCGTGGCTTGGGACGATCACGGTGCAGGAGGCGGACGGCCATGCTTGGGTGGAGGCATGGGATGCCGCATCGGCTCACTGGCTCCGCTTCGATCCCACGGAGTTCGTCGCGCCGGAGTTGACGCGCCAGATTGAAGGTCTGCGGGATGACCAAAACTGGGCGTGGCATCAGCGGGTCTCGGTCTTCGTTGCGAGCCTCCTGCCGTCCGCGCAAATCCGCCTCGAGCGCCTGGCCTCGGCCAAGCTCCTGCCAATTCTGGGCGGTCTGGCTTTGCTTCTTGCCGGTGGCTGGCTGTGGCTCTGCCGACGGGGACGGGATCCGGTGGACGCCGTGTTGGACCGCCTGGAGAAATACGCGAAACGAGCCAACACTCCGCGTCTCCCCGGGGAGACGCCGCTCGCGTGGATGGCCCGCCTCCAGGCGGGGGCGGGGGCAGCCGGCGACGGTCTGCGCGAGATCGCCTCCCTCTATGAGCAATGCGTTTATGCCCGGTCCGGGCCAGACGCGGCAGGGCAAATGCTCTCGCTTACCGCGCGGTGGACGTCCGGCCCGGCTCAGCGGTCGGGAGGGGCGTGAACGTCGCCTGCGGGGTGATTCTGGTCACCGATGCCACCGTTGGATGGGATTTGATCAGATTGGCGAATTTGTGCGCGGAAGGCTTGAGTTCGCGGGTCTTGGTCTTCGGATTCATGTGCGACAGACCGAAGGTTGCCTCGAATCCGTAGTGCCATTCGTAGTTGTCGGCCAGCGACCAAGCGAAGTAGCCCTGCACGTCGTAGCCGTCACGGATGGCGCGACCGACTGCGGCGATGTGGTTGCGCATATACCATTCTCGCTTGGCGTCGTCGCGCGTGGCTATCCCGTTCTCGGTGATCATCATCGGCTTGCCGTAGCGCGTGGCCACCCGCTTGATTTCCTTGTAGAGCCCTTCGGGGTCGATGCGCCAACCCATCATGGTGAACTTCTTGCCCCGCATTGACGGACCAGCCAGGAGGGAAATCGGGCCCGGGGCCTGCGAGTAGTAGTAATTGATCCCGAGGATGTCACAGACGTCATAGATGCGGTCGAGGTGATCGGTGTTGCCGTGGATCATCGTGTTGTAGATGAGGCCGCCCGGATCGAGAGGGGCACGCTCCCACCACGGCAGAGCCTCGACGCTGACAATCTCTGCGCCGGGGTTCAGTTTTTTCACGATGCCGGCTGCGTCGCGGAACATACCGGTGCTGGCATCGATGGCCTTCCAATAATGCCCGAAAGCCATGGTCATGGCCGGCGGCCACTGCGCCACGATGTAGGCCGTGGTGATCTGGCCGTTCGGCTCGTTCTGCGGGGCGTAAAATTTCACGTCAGACCCCATCGCGCGCACCATTTTGTTCACGTAAGCCTTCCAGCGCTCGCGCACGAGCGGATGGAGCCAATTCGAGTTTCCCGGGGTTTCCTTGTCGTAGAGCCAGTCCGGAAAGGTGAAGTGCCACAGGCAGACGACGGGCTCAATCCCGAGGGCCTTCAGTTCACGGGCCATGCGCACGTAGCCGCGAATGGCTTCCTCGTTGTATTCGCCGGGCTTCGGTTCGACCCGCGCCCACTCAATGCTGAAGCGGTAGTGGGTTGGTCGGATTTTCTTCAGCGCCTCCAAATCCCTCTCGAAGCGCGTCCACGAGTAGAGTGCGTTCCCGCGGGGCGGAGCCTTTTTCTGCGCCACGAGCACGTCCCAATCGGTCGAGAAAAAGTCCGGCTGACTCGGCACGACGGCCGGGTCCTCGTATTGGTAGCTCGCGGTCGCGATACCCCAGACGAACTTCCTCGGCGGATCGGCCGGAGGGATAGCCGCGACCTTCGGGGCGGGGTCGAAGCGCCCGAGGGGATTGATCGGGTTGACGCAGCCGATGAGAAGGAGGCTTGTTGCCACGGCGGCGAGCGGCAGGGAGATGCGGGTTGGGCTCATGAAATCAGAGGGTTCAACTGTCCTTCGGTTTCGTGACCGCGAGCAGGGGTGCAACGTAGTCACGGATGAAAGCCATTTTGACGTTGTCAAAGTGGCGACCGTAGTTGCCATCCCTTTCCTCCCGCTTCCGCCATTTGACCTTAACGATCTTCTCGGCGTAAAGCGCACGCGTGCGGGCGCTGGCGTTGGCCGGCAGGACAAACCCGTTGATACCCGCCCCGGGGTCGTGGAACTTGCGGTCCGTCGTGCCCGAGAGGGGCATGAGATCGCCGACCATGCGGTCGCGATGCGAAGTGAAGACGTAGAGTTTGCCGTCAACGTGCTGGAGTGCCTTGGTCAGGTCGTAGTTCTCGCTCAGCGAACATCCGAGCAGCACAACGTTCCTGACCCTCACTCCCGGTGGGAGGTCTTCGAGGGCAAAGACCGCTTCGGCCGTGCCGGCGGAGAAGCCGAGCAGGTTGATAGGAGCCGCGGAGAAGGCACGCTGGCGTTTGGTAATCTCGGCCGCAAGCACCTTCGCTTTCTTGCGCTTGTATTCAAGGCTCGCGACTTGATCGAGGAACAAGCCATCGCCGGTCTCCCAGGTAAACAATTCGCCGGCCCCCGTGTAGCCGGCCTCGATCAGGCCTTGCCGCACTCCGCCGGCCCAGTTGTTGCGCGCCGTCCCACCGCCGGCGCCGTCGACATAGTAGAGGTAGCCGTTCTGCATGCGGGCCTCACGGCCGGGCAGGGGCTGGGGGAGGCCAGCGTGGTTTACGCATCCGGCGAGAGCCAGTCCGAGGGCGAGACAAAGAAGGCGCAGGCGAAAAGCGGGAAGCGGAGTCGTTGGATCGGTTGACACGGGTGGCGCTAAGGTGAGTGAAACCCTGCCAAAAGACCCAATCGAACGGAACATATTTTCCGCGGCAAAGGGCGTCAAAATGTGCTGGCCGCCGCTCACCTAGCTTCGATACAAGCCTGCCATGGTGACTCGCAAACTTTCCCGCTCTCTCCCACTCCTCGCCGGCGTATTGCTGCATTCTCATGCCGTGCCCGCCGGTCCGGTCCTGACTACCGGGACACCCGGCGCCCCCGACGCCACCACCACCATCCCCGGCAACCAGCTCCCCGCACCGCAGCCGCCCTTCGGTGGAGTGATCAAGGACGCCGCCCTGCAATCCACCCCTTGGTGGGCCCCGCGCATCGTCCCGCCGAAGGAGGCGCCGAACATCCTCCTCATCCTCACCGACGACTCCGGTTTCGGCGTGCCCAGCACCTTCGGCGGCGTCATCCCCATGCCCACGATGGACCGCGTGGCCAAGGCCGGGCTGCGCTACAACAACATCAACTCCAGCTCGCTCTGCTCGCCCTCGCGCGCCGCGCTCATCACCGGACGCAACCACCATTCCGTCGGCTTCGGCGTCATCTCCGAGCAATCCACCGGCTTCCCGGGCTACAACAGCATCATCCCCGAGGACAAAGCCACCATCGGTCGCATCCTCCTCGACAACGGTTACGCGACTTCGTGGTTCGGTAAGGACCACAATACCCCGGCCTTTGCTGCTAGCCAGTTCGGCCCGTTCGACCAATGGCCCACCGGCATGGGCTTCGAGTATTTCTACGGCTTCGTCGGCGGCGACGCGAACCAGTGGCAGCCGAACCTCTTCCGCAACACGACCCAGATCTATCCGTTCCTCGGCAAGCCCGGCTGGAACCTCGTCACCGGCATGGCCGACGACGCCATCGACTACCTCAACCGCATCAACCAGACGATGCCGAGCAAGCCGTTCTTCGTGAAATACGCACCCGGCGCCACCCACGCCCCGCACCACCCGACGAAGGAATGGGTGGACAAAATCCACGCCATGCACCTCTTCGACGACGGCTACGAAAAGCTCCGCGAGCGCATCTTCGAGAACCAGAAAAAGCTTGGCGTCATCCCGCCCGACACCCAGCTCGCTCCGTGGCCGAATGACATCCTCAAGCCGTGGGATGAACTCACACCCGAGGAGCAAAAACTCTTCATCCGCCAGGTGGAGGTCTTCGCCGCCTACGCGGCCTACAGCGACCACGAAATCGGCCGCGTCATCCAGGCCATCGAGGACATGGGCAAACTCGACAACACCCTCATCATCTACATCAACGGCGACAACGGCACGAGCGCCGAGGGCGGTCCGCTCGGCACGCCGAACGAAGTCGCGTTCTTCAACGGCGTGCAGGTCCCCGTGGACGTGCAGATGAAATGGTATGACGTCTGGGGCACCGAGCAGACCTACAACCACATGTCCGCCGGCTGGTCCTGGGCCTTCGACACGCCGTTCGAATGGTTCAAGCAGAACGGCTCGAAGCTCGGGGGCGTCCGCCAGAACATGGCCGTCATGTGGCCCGCCCGCATCAAGGACACTGGCGGACTGCGCCAGCAGTTCATGCATTTCATCGACGTCGTCCCGACCCTCCTCGACGTCGCGGGCATCCCCGCGCCTGAGGCGGTGGACGGCATCAAGCAGGCCCCGATGGAAGGCACCAGCTTCGCCTACACCTTCGACGCCGCCAACGCCAACACTCCCTCGAAGCACACCACGCAGTATTTCGAAATGATGGGCCAATACGCGCTCTACCACGAAGGCTGGTTCCTCAGCACACAGGTCAACCGAGCCCCCTGGGAAGCCTTCGGCGCGGCAAACCCCGACCCGCTCAACAACCAGGTCCTCGAACTCTACGACCTCAACAAGGACTTCAGCCAAACGCAGAACCTCGCCGGCAAGTTCCCCGACAAGGTCAAGGAGATGAAAGCCCTCTTCATCGAGGAGGCGAAGAAACACGAAGTGTTCCCCATGGACGCCTCCGTCGCCGCCCGCATCGTCGCCCCGCGTCCGAACATCACCGCCGGACGCACCGAGTTCGTTTACCAGCACCCGATGGTGGGCCTTCCGCAAGGCGACTCGCCCTTCCTGCTCAACGCCTCCTACACCATCGCCGCCGACATCTCCGTGCCCGAGGGCGGCGCCGAGGGCATGATCCTCACCTCCGGCGGACGCTTCGCCGGCTACGGCTTCTACCTCCTCAAGGGCAAGCCTGTCTTCCTCTGGAACCTCGTGGACCTCGAGCGCATCAAATGGGAAGGCCCCGACGCGCTCCCGCCCGGCAAGCACACCCTCGAGTTCGACTTCCAATACGAAGGCCTCGGCATCGGCACGCTCGCCTTCAACAACATGAGCGGACTCGGCCGCCCCGGCACCGGCACCCTCAAGGTCGACGGCAAAGCGGTTCAGACCATCAAGATGCCCAAGACCCTGCCCATGATCCTGCAATGGGACGAGGCGTTCGACATCGGTTCCGACACGCTCACCGGAGTCAACGACGCCGACTACCAGCCGCCCTTCCCGCTCACCGCCAAGCTCGACAAGCTGACGATCAAAGTGAATCGCCCGCAACTCTCACCGGCGGACATAAAGACGCTTGAGGAAGGCATGAAGAAGGGCGCCGACGCGAAGTAAGTTGGCCCGGCAACACCACCAACCATGACTAAGCACACCATGACGTGCGCGGCACTCGTCGCGCTTTTCAGCAGCCCGTTTGGCCTTCGCGCGCAAGATCGCTACACCATCCCAGCTGACCCGAACCTGGAGTATTCCACCGCCATCGCCCCCGGCGTGGCCGTGCCCGACAAGATCGAGACTTCCATCGGCACGCTCAAACTCAATTACGGCTACCCAACTCACGAGACGGTCGAGAAAATCTACGACAACCTCGACCGCTCCCGCGCCCTGCAGGCCTAGCCGCGTCCGGCTTCTTCGAACCCCTGACCCCCGGTTCGCTCATCACCCCCGGCTTCGGCGGGCGCATCTACTTCCCAACGGGCAAGGAATTCATCATCATGCAAGTCATGCCGGCCAAGGAGGCGAAAAAGTAGCCCTCCCTGCGCTCGTGAAACGAGCGGGCCGAACATCTTCCCTCATCGACTCAACCACGTTCCCACAGAAACCATGCATCCACACTCCCGATTCCTGTTTTCCGCTGCAGCCGCCGCAGTATTGACGGCCGGCATTTTCACCGGCTGCGACAAGAAAACCGACCCGATCACCCAGAATCAAAAAGCTGAAAAGAAAGCGGAGATCGCCGCTCCGGCCCTCGAGGAAGTGAAAGCGATCGCCGAGGAGGGTTTCATCTACGGCCTGCCGCTCGTGATGAACTACGCGATCATGAACGAGTTCTGCGTGGACAAGGACTCCGGGCAATACAAGGGGCCATTCAACAGCATCAGCAACGAAGCCCGCGTGTTCACCTACAAGGACACCGCCATCGTCACCCCGAATAGCGACACGCCCTACTCGATGCTCTGGCTCGACCTCCGCGCCGAGCCCATGGTGATAAGCGTTCCGGCTGTCCCGAACGAACGTTACTACTCCGTCCAGTTCACTGATGGAAACACCTACAACTACGGCTACATCGGCAGCCGCGCCACGGGAACGGAAGCGGGCGATTACTTGGTGGTCGGCCCGCACTGGAAAGGTGAAAAGCCGGCTGGGATCAAGCAAGTCTTCCAATCCACGACGCCCTTCGCGTTGACCATCTTCCGCACCCAGCTCTTCAACCCCGAGGACATGCCCAACGTGGTCGAGGTGCAGTCCGGCTACAAGGTCCAGCCGCTCTCCGCCTTGCTCAACCAACCCGCGCCGCCCGCTGCGCCTGTGATCAATTTCGTCCCCGCGGGCACCAAGGGTATCAAGGACAGCTTCTTCGAATACCTCGATGCGGCGCTGGAGTTCGTGCCCGAGACGCCGGACACCAAGGACATCCGTGCGAAAATCGCCCGCATCGGCGTCGGCCCCGGAAAAACCGTCGCCCTCAATAACCTCTCGCTCGAACACAAGGCCGCCATCCGCCTCGGCATGAAGCAGGGCGAGGAAAGGGTGACCAGGTATCTCGACAGTGGCATGAAGGACATCAACGGCTGGAAGGTCGGTTCGCTCTTCGGTGACGCCGCGTTCTACAACGGGAACTGGATCAAGCGCGCCGCCGCCGCGCAGGGCGGCATCTTCGGCAATGACGGCGTGGAAGCCATGTATCCGCTCACACGCGTCACCGCCTCCGGCGAGACCATCGATGCGAGCAAGCACAACTACACGCTCACTTTCCCCGCCGGACAGCTCCCGCCCGTTAACGCGTTCTGGTCCGTCACCATGTATGATGGCAAGACGCAGTTCCTCATCGAGAACCCGATCAACCGCTACCTCATCAACTCGCCGATGCTGCCGGGCATGAAGACCGACCCCGACGGCTCGTTGACCCTCTACATCCAGAAGGACAGCCCCGGCCCCGACAAGGAAGCCAACTGGCTCCCCGCGCCGGACGGCCCGGTCTACCTTGTCATGCGCCTCTACTGGCCAAAGACCGAGGCCCCGTCGATCCTCCCTCCCGGCGAGGGCTCGTGGAAGCCGCCGGGAGTTGTGCAGGCAAATTGATCAAGCGAAGCGCTTGGCCTGAGACAAACACACCAGGGGTGGACGGTTCACGGAATTCCGCGTTACATCGCCGAGGTTTCTCAGGAGTCCACATGCGTGATGGAGGGCCGTCCTCCACCATCCTTCGCTGGGCAGATGGCCCATGCGAGGATGTTGCTCTCGTGGAAAAAGGGGCCTCCCGCCGACCACCCGCGTCCCCAAATCGCCCGGTTCGAAATGTAGGGTAGGCTCAGCGCTCGGCCGTGGCCTTGCGGTATTGCATGTAGCCGGTGCGGGCCGACATGTAGGGATCCACCGCTTCCTTGGTCATCGCGTCGTAGGTGTCCATGCGGTCAGGGAGGGAATTGACGGTGTCTGGCGTGGTGACGGCCATGGTCCAGAAGGCGCCGCCGAAGGCGAAGCCGAGCCAACTGAGCGGGTTCAAGGCGCTGTCGCCGACCACGCCGACGGTATCGCGGACGCTGTTCGGCCCGATAATGGGGAGGACGATGTAGGGACCGTGGGGAATGCCCCACTTGGCAAAAGTTTGTCCCGTATCGGCCGGAGGCAGTTCGGCCAGGGCGGGGAATTTGTCCGACGGGGTCATCAGGCCGCCGACTCCAAGCACGGTGTTGACCGCGAATTTTTCCGCCTCGCGGCCGGCGCCGGGCAGGTCGCCTTGGAGGGCGTTGTTGACGAAGCGGACCGGGAATTTGACGTTGAGGTAGGCGTTGCGGATGCCGGTGCGCACGATCTTGGGCACGATGAACTCGTAGCTTTTGGCCACGGGGCGGACCACCCCTTTGTAGAGGTAGTGGTTGAAGCCGAAGAGACCGCGGTTGACCGGCTCGATCGGGTCGTAGACCTCCAGCACGGCGTATTCGTCGAGGTCGTCATCCGCGGCGGCCGCCGTTCCGGACGACGAGCGGACGGTTCCCTTGCCATCGGTGACGGCGGCGGGTTCGCTTTTCTTCGGCGCGGAGGCACAGGCGGAGAGAAAAAGCAAGCCGACGAGAGCCACGAGGGATGCGACGGAACGCAGGAACTGAAGGACGTTGGAGGTCATTGCGGCTTGGCGGCGGTTTCGGTGAGGGTTGCAACCACGGCCTCGGCTCCGCCTTTCTTGAAGACAGCGTCGAATTGCGAACGGTAGTTGGCGATAAGGCTGACGCCCTCTATGATGATGTCCGAGACGCGCCAGTTGTCCGCCTGCTCCAGGCGGTAGGTCACGTTGTAGTTGCTTCCCTTGTAGGCGAGCAGGGTGGGGATTTCGACCCGGCCGGGTGCCGGTTCGACCGCGGACTTGAACTTGATCTCGGGGAGTTCGTTGGGGGTGAGTTTGCCGCTGTAGCCGCGGATGATCAGGACGGTGAAAAGGTCGGTGGCCTTGGCCTGCTGGGCGGGGGTGAACTGCCGCCATCCGGGACCCACGGCCCGGCGGGTCATCGTCTCGAAGTTGATGTGCTTCTCGAGAACGGGGCGGAGTTTGACCGCCATGGATTTGTTGTCCTTCGAGGACTTGGCCGTGGCGAGGGTTTCGTTGACCGCGTCCTGCAGGCGCTTCTCCGCCTCGGCGGTGGAGGCGAGGGCGGCGCCGGAGAGCAGGAGGCTGATGGCCGGGACGATGAAATGATGAAGTCTCATGGTGCGGTTTCGGTGGAAGAATCGGATGGAGTGTCTTCGTTGACTTTGCCGAACGCCATCTTTCCTATCAACGATTCAAGGTCAACGGCGGATTCCGTCATGGTGATCCGCGACCCGGCGTCCAGGCTGGCTTCGTCCGCCCCCGGGGCGAGGGCGACGTATTTGTCCCCGATGAGGCCGGTCGTCTTGATCGAGGCCATGGTGTCGGTCGGTAATTTCACGGCGTTGACGATGCGCATCGTGGCGATCGCGCTGTAGTCGGCAGGGTCCATGCGGATGCCCTCGACCCGGCCAACCTGCACGCCGGCCAGTTGGACGGTGCTGCCGGAACTGAGGCCGCCGGCGTTGGCGAAGCGGGCTTCGATGAGGTAGGAGTCCCCGCCGATGAATTCGCCGGAGCCGAGTTTGATCGTGAGGTAGGCCACGGCGGCCAGTCCGAGGAGGACAAAGATGCCGGCCAGGAGTTCCAGTTTGCTCTTTTTCATGAGGCTTGGGGTGGACTGTGCCCGCTTTGGCGGATGACGGCGAGCGAACTTCGCAGGGCGTCGGTGCTATCACGGAAGGCTCCGACGACGGGATGGGTCGAGATCGCGAATTCGTCCGGGGTGCCGGTGAAGCAGATCCGCCCCTGGTTAAGGAGGGCGACGCGATCGCTGGCCACCAGCGCCTCGACCACATCGTGGGTCACGACGAGTGCGGTGAAGCTGAACTGGCGCTGGTATTTGGCGATCATGGAGAAGACGGTGTTGCGCCGCAGGGGGTCCAATCCGGCGGTTGGCTCGTCGAAGAAGACCAATTCCGGCCGCGTGACAATGGCGCGGGCGAGGGCGAGGCGCTTCTGCATACCGCCGGAGAGCGTGCCGGGGTAGTGATTCGCGTGATGGTCGAGTTCGAGTTGCTCCAAGGCCTCCATGCTGCGTCGGCGAATTTCGGCATCCGCGAGGTTGGTTGTTTGCTCGAGGGGCAGGGCGACATTTTGCAGAGCGGTGAGGGAATCAAAGAGGGCATTGCCCTGAAAGAGGAAACTGCAGCGGCGGCGGAAGGCGGAGCGGGCTTCTCGCTCGAGGAAATCAAGCGGTCGCCCGTCAAACCAGAGCCGTCCGGAGTCCGGTTGCTCGACGTCAGCCAGGCACTTGAGCAGCACCGATTTGCCCGCCCCGCTTGGGCCGAGCACGGTTGAGACGCTGCCACGGGCGACTTCAAGACTAATGCCCTTGAGCACCTCGTGGGCACCGAAACTCTTGTGCAGATCCTCGACTTGGAGAAGCAGGTCCGCCTCCCGCGGAGGTTTGTTTTGCTCGGCACGCACAGTCGTCAGACGAGGAAGGAGGTGATGACGTAGTCCGCCGCCAGCACGAGGATGCTGGCGTGGACCACGGCGCGCGTGGTCGAGGCGCTGACCGCGCGGGCCCCGGTGGCCCCGCTGCAGCGGTGGGCGTTGAACCCGTGGTAGGCGCAGATGGAAATGGTGAGAAGCCCGAAGGTGGCGGCCTTGACGAAGCATTCGCGAAGGTCCTTGAACTCGACCGCGCGCTCCACCGCGGCCCAGTAAACACCGGAGTCCACGCCGAGGAGCAGCGAGCCGGAAAGGGCGCCGCCCCACAGCCCGACGACGACAAAGAGGGCGGTCTGGAGGGGAAAAACGACGACGGCGGAGAGGAGCCGCGGGGTCACGATGTAGCCAAGGCTGTTCACGCCCATGGTGTCGAGGGCGACAATTTGCTCCGAGTTTCGCTGGATGCCGATCTCCGCCGCGAGGGCTGATCCCGCTTGGCCGACCAGCATGAGGGCGGCCAAGACCGGGGCCATTTCCCGCACGAGGCTGAGCGAGACGAGGGCGCCGAGCAGTCCCTCGGAACCGAAGCGATTGAGCACGTAGTAGCCTTGGAGGCCGAGAACCAGGCCGGTGAAGATGGCGACAATGAGGATGACCGGCAGACAGAGCATGCCCTGCTCGTAAACCGCGCGGGCCACGCGGCCGGGCAGGCGGCGAGTCTGGAAAGTGGCCACGAAGGACGCCCCGGCGAAGAGCGCAAACTCCCCGAATCCTGCAATAATCGACAAAGCCTGCCTTCCGAGCCATCGCACCATGGCCAACAACGTAGACAGAGCGGGGGCCTTTGGGCAAACCCTCACGAGCCGCAGGCTTGATGCCGCAGATTCTGCTTGCGCGACGGCCGGGAAGGGTGACTGTCACCGCCGATGCGCCCTTGGACCAAAGCACTCGCCGTCGTGGTGGTCGTCTGGATCGTTGCAGGCGGGGTCATCATGTGGTCCCGAGCCGCCCGGCCGACCGCCGAGTCGGTCTCGGGCTATTTGGAGAAAAACCCGCTGGCCGGCCTGAGCGTGGAGCAGCGGTCCGAGGTCCTGACCCGCGCGGCGGATCAGCTCAACCGGCTCAACTTCGAGGAACGGCAGAAACTGCGCGCCCTGCGCCGCGACCGGGAGTTTTTCGAGCAACTCACGCCGACCGAGCGACGTGAATTTCTCGAGCGCACGTTGCCCGAGGGGTTCCGTCAACTCATGCTGGCGCTAAATAAAATGGGGCCCGAGGCGCGGAAAAAGATCGTCAATCGCGTGCTGGAGGATCTGGAACGCGACAGCCCGGAGGTTGCGGGGCGGATTGGCGAGGCCGACGCCCAAAAGGTCATCGCCGAAGGCCTGGAGTCGTTCTACGAAGATGCCAGCGCGGACGTGAAGCTGGACTTTGCCCCGGTCATCGAGCGGCTGCAGCGAGCCACGCAAAACCTAAGGTGAACACGCGAACGGCGGGATTCACGGTTTTGGAGCTTCTGCTGGTCTGCGGGATCGTGGCCGTTCTCGCGGCCTTCATCGTCCCGGCGGTGCAAGCCGGTCGGGGCCGCGCCGACTCGGCCAAATGCCTCGGCCATCTGCGATCTCTCGGGGTCTCGTTGTCCGGGTATCTGGCCGATCACCAGATGAATTTTCCGCCCATGGCGGCGGGTCGGCGCGACCGGAGCGAGCAGATTCCTGTCCTCGATACGGAGTTGCTCCCATACGTTTCCGACCCGCGCGTTTTTCTTTGCCCCGCCGACAAGGAGATCGGGGCACGGAGCGGGACGAGCTACTATTACAACCTCGCTCTCGCCGGACAGCCCGCCGCTTCGCTGAGCTTTCTCATGGTGGCCGATTCACCCACGCGGATTCCGGTGCTGGTCGACAAGGAAGGCTGGCACCGGCACAGCCCCAGCCCGGTGAATTATCTCTACGCCGACGGCAGCGCCGGACCCGAGTTGCGTCTGTTCGCCCAGCCTGAATCGGAATGACGCCCATGGTCCAACTGCAGTCGCTGACGAAGAGTTTCGGTCGCCAGCCGGCCATCACGGATGTGTCGCTCGAGGTGCAGGAAGGCGAAATCTTCGGCCTCCTCGGCCACAACGGTGCCGGCAAGAGCACGACTTTCGGCATCATGCTCGGTCTGGTCGCACCTGACCGGGGTGAAGCCTTGATCGACGGGCACTCGGTGCAAAACGACCGCGCCCGCGCCCTCGCCGGGGTCGGCGCGATCTTCGAGACGCCGTCGTTTTACGACTATCTCTCCGGTTGGGAGAACCTCCGCTTCTTCGTTTCGCTCAGCGGCCGTCGCGTGGCACGGGCGGAGTTGGAGGAGGCGGTGGAACTGACCGGCCTGACCGATCGCATCGGCGACCGAGTGCGAAACTACAGCCACGGCATGCGGCAGCGGCTTGGGCTGGCCCAGGCGCTCGTGCCGCGTCCGCGATTCATCCTCCTCGACGAACCAACAGACGGACTCGATCCGCTCGGCATTCTCGAAATGCGGGCGACCATCCGCCGCCTGCGGGACGCGTTCGGCATCACCTTCATGCTTTCCTCGCACCTGCTCGGGGAAGTCGAGCAACTCTGCGACCGCGTGGCCATTCTGCACGCGGGCCGAATGGTCTTCTGCGGGCCGTGGATGGAGCCGCCCAGCCGGTGGCGGTTTTCTCTCTCGCCCCTGGAGTCCGCCCGTCCGCTGCTTTTGGCGCGGGGACTGACGGAACAGGACACCTTGTGGGACGCGCCGGGGGACTTTGATCCGTCGGCCCTGGTCGCGGACCTCGTTGCGGCGGGCATCCGGGTCAGCGCGGTGGAGCCGGTTCGCCGGACGTTGGAGGACTTTTATCTGGAAACGGTGCGCCGATGAGCATGTTCCTGACCCAGCTCGGCGGCGAACTCCGCAAACTCTTCGCCCGCAAGCGCACCTACATCGGCTTCGCCGCCTTTCTCGGCGTGGAGTTGGTCGTGCTGGTCTTGCTGCGGCTGCCCAAGGTGCAGCGGAGTTTGGAGCGCATCCTTGAGGGTGCGGGCTACGCGGCATCCGACTATCTCTCCGGCCTGACCCTCGGCCTCATGATCACGCTCTCGACGGTCTTCCTGCTCGGGGCGCTTTATCTCGCCCTCGTCGCCGGGGATGTGGTCAGCAAGGAAGTGGAGGACGGAACCATGCGCATGATGCTTTGCCGGCCCGCCGGAAGGGTGCGGATCCTCGCGCTGAAACTCCTGGCCTGCATCGTCTACACCGTGGTGCTGACCGTTTTCATCGCGGGCACGGCTCTGGCCGCCGGATGGCTGCACGGGGGAGGGGGCGGATTGTTCGTCTTTGCGCCGAGCGAGGGAATCTTCGCGGTTTACGAGGCGGACGCCGGTCTGACCCGGTTCCTTCTCGCCGTGCCCTTCCTTGCCGTCAGCCTCTGCACCATCACGTGCATCGGATTCTTCTTCTCCTGCCTCAACATGAAGCCCTCAGCCGCGACCATTGTGACGCTGTCGGTTCTCTTCGTGGACACCATCCTGAAAAACATTCCCTTCTTCTCCGGCATCCGGGGCTGGTTCCTCACGGCCAAAATGGGCGTCTGGGCGAGTGTGTTTGAATACCGTATTCCTTGGGAGGTCATGGTTGAAGACTACGCCTGGCTGGCGGCGATCAATGGGACCCTGCTCGTGCTCGCGGTCCTCGTCTTCACTTCGCGCGACTTCAAGAGCTGACGTCCGATGAGCTTTTGCGGTGGTGGCACTTGGACGCTTCGGCTATGGTTAAAGGATGATCTTTCACGAAGTTCGGGTCGGCTTGTGCGCGATGGTGGCAAGGGCAGCCAAGTGGGGTCTGTTGATGGTCTTGATCCTTGGTGGAGTCGCGCAGGCTGACGAGACCAACGAGGCGGGCAGCGCCGCGATCGCCAAGGTTGGCGAAGCGTTCGCCAAGGCTTTCGATGCCGGCGATGCGCAGGGTGCGGCCGCGGCGTGGACGCCGGACGGGGAATACACCGACCTTGATGGTGTGACCTTTCGCGGGCGGGTGGAAATTCAGAGCCTTTTCGAGCGCGTTTTCGCCGTGGCCCCCGGGCGGACCATTTCCATCGTGAGCGAGTCGCTGACTTTTCCCTCGCCCGGGGTCGCGCTGGAGAGTGGCTTCACCACCGTGGCAGGCAAGGGCGGAGAGTCGCCGAGCCGGGCGCGCTTTGCCAATGTCTTCGTCGAACGTGAAGGCAAGTGGCTGATGGCCAGCGTGCGTGAGTCGTCGCTGGTGGCGGCCGACCGCTCGCAGGAACTGAGCCCGCTGGCCCCGCTGCTTGGCGTTTGGACGGCCGACTTGGGCGACGGTCAGGAGATTCGCGTCGAAGCAGCGCCGAATGCGAACGGCAACTTTGTCGTTTTGGAGCGCACCATTTCCCAGAATGGCCAGATGGTTGGCGGTGGCACTGAGTGGATCGCTTGGGATCCGGCGGCCAAGGCCATCAGGTCGTGGAACTTCGAATCCGATGGCGGCTTTTCCGAGAGCGATTGGAAGGCTCAGGGCGAGACCCTGACGGTCACGACCCGCGCCACTCTACGCAATGGCTCCAAGGTCGAGGAGGTGCAGAAGCTTTCCGGTGGCGAGGATGGTTTGCTCGTGGTGGAAGGCGTGAGCCTGGCCCTCGACGGCGCAAACCACACACCAGCCAAACCTCTCAAATTCAAACGTCCGGCACCCAAATCATGAAATACAAATCTCTTCTCCTCCTCGCTTCAATAGCCCTGAGCTTGCCGACCAGTGCTCTCGCCTACGGCGGTTGCCACAGCGGATCCTTTCACGCCAGCGACGGCCATTTCAGCAGTTCGGGCTCCACCTCGTGGACGTCCCGCTCCGGCCAGACTTACAACGCCAGCCACAATGCCTCCGGAACTTACGGCGGCGGGTCCTGGTCCGGACATGGCTCGGGCAGTTGGTCTGGCTCCGACGGACAAGGCGGCAGCTGGAATCGCTCGGGCGGGGGGAGTGACGGCTACCGTTATGGTAGCGGCAGCTACCACGGTTCGGATGTCTCTGGGGGCGGTTACCACTACGGGGGGGTAAGTTACGGCGGTGCGTATGGGGGAGGTTATCGGGCCGGCTATGTGGCGTCCCCGGTCCCGCCTCCAGCTTATGTCCCCGGCCCAGCCTACGTCGCGCCATCGCCTGCTGTGTATGTCGGGCGTCCGGCTTTCCGTCGCATGGGCTACGTCCGCCGCTATTAGTTTTTCAGCCCGCGGGCTGGCGGAGTTCATGATGCCCGGAAAGTTGGTTGCATGCCTCCTGGCTTGTGTCGTTCTCGCGTGCGCGGCGGCTCGTGAGGCGCAGGCCAGGGATGAAGAGTGGTTCAAGGTCGTTGGGCCTCGCGCTTGGTTGATCAACTACGATCCGACTTCGCTGAGCAGCCGCCTCGACAGCGAAACCAGCTACGAGCAGGACCGGGGAGGCGATCACACGGTCGAGATGAAGAACCAGGTTCGACTGGCCGGCACTCCCCTGGATGGACCATGGATGGAACTGCGCCCGATCACCGTCTGGAGGCTGGCGTGATTTACCTGCTTTGGGCGCGGCGGCAGTTTGCGATTTTTCCCACTGTCGAAGTTCCTCTCTGGGTCCAACAGCTCGAATGGAAAACCCTCTTGCGGCTGGTCTGGTCGTTCTGAGTTTGCAGCCTGCACTCCGTGCAGCAATCGTGACAACCATGTTTGCCCGTCTTGATTCCCTCCACACGGCGAAATTCATGAGCTCGAAGTAGAGCGGAGCCAGTCAGGCTGTTGTTTGGTGTCGGTGATTCGACTCGCCCGGGCCGCACGATTCTGTCATCTTTCGACATGTTCAGTGCATGTTCTTCAAGAGGGCTGAGCCGAATGCTTGGGGCTGCCCGGCTGGTGGTGGCAGCGGCCATGTGTGTGGTCCCGAGCGCGAGGTTGACGGCGGCAAACCCGTCCACCACCTCATCGCTCAGCCTCGATGAGCCGGTCAACTGTTCGCTCCTTGATCCGGTCGAGCGGTTTGCGCAGAACACCATTCATCATCCGGTGGCGCCGTTTGAATTGGTTCCCGGCCAAGATCCAAACGGCTGGACCTTTGTCATCGAACCCTATTTGTGGGCCATGTCGCTTTCGGGCCTCACCGGGGTGGGAGGTTTGCCACCCATCACGGCCAAGGCCCCGGTGGCCAAGGTCTTGCAAAACCTCCAGTGGGGCCTGATGGCCCGGGGCGAGGTGCGCAAGGGGCGATGGGGTCTGTTGGCCGATGGCTTTTACGCCAAGCTGGAGGGAGGCAAGGACTTGGGGGGGGTGATTTATCAGTCCGGAGACATGGAGATTGCTCAAGGGCTCGCCTCACTGGCCCTTGCCTACCGCCTGATCGATGACCGCCGCTTCTTCGTCGATGTCTACGGTGGGGCGCGCTACAACTACATCGGTTTGGAGGTGGACCTGCTGCCGTCTCAGGCCAGGATCGCATCAGTCGGTCAGGACGTTGCTGGCAGCGTAGCAGCTCGAATCGTTTCGCAGGCCGAGAGCTTGGCTGGCTCATTTCGCGGCCAAGCTGCCAGCGCCTTGGCCAAAGCCGTCAATGCCTCCATCGCCTCGGAGGTGCTAGGCGGAGGTGGCCAAACCCGGCCGTCGCTGGAGAATCTTGCCCTGCTCGAAGAAGTCGCCGGATCGAGAGAGCCGACCCGCAGCCCGGGCCGCAATGGGAGGGGACGGGACGGCCTTGGGACCAGAGGCATCGATCTTGGCATCGGCGACCGATCTCGTCCGGAACCGGGGCGGCAGCCAGGGCGGCGGAACACCGATGATGCCTCGCGCGGGGTAGGGTTGGTCGGCTCGGGAAGCCGTCCTGCCGGCCCGTTGCAGGGCGATCGGGGAGTGAATCTCGGCGGAAACAGGCTCGTCGAGCAGGCCCTCTCCGACCGTCGTTTAGCCGGCCTCCTGGCCTTGGCTCGTCCGGCCATTCGAGACTACGTCCAGGCTGCGGCTGCCTCGCGGCTGGCGGCGCTTGAGGGCACGCTGACCGCCGACCTCACGGCCAGAGAAGCGGCCGCAAAAGCTCGGATGACGGCCAGCATTACCAAGGCGCTGCGGCAAGCTGCCCCCACCACGGGGTCGGGCAACGAGACCTGGATCGACCCCATAGTCGGGTTGCGCACCCAGATCAACATCACCCGCTGGCTTTTTGTCGCTGCGCAGGGTGACGTGGGCGGGTTCGGCGTGGGTTCCGAGATTGCTTGGAACACCCAGGCGACCGTCGGGGTGAATTTCTCGCGCAACGTTTTCGGCGAACTCGGCTACCGCTACATGTATGTGGATTACGACCAGAATGATTTCCTCTACCAAATGAATTCCTACGGCCTCTTTGCCGGCCTGGGGTTCAAGTTTTGAGCGGGCCCTTCATCATGGTTGGCCGCGCCGGGCTGACGGTGTAGCGTGCCGCGGTGGACGCCATCGCGCACATCCTGCAGGGTTCCTGCGGCATCCTCGTCTTCACGGGCATTGCCGTGCTTTTCAGCGAAAACCGCCGGGCCATTCCCTGGCGCGTGGTCATCATCGGCCTGATCCTGCAGTTTGTTCTCGCCGCTTTGCTGATTCACGTGCCCCTGGCTCGCTTTGTGGTTGAGTCGGTCGGATTGCTTTTCATCAAGCTCTTGGCCTTCACGGGGGAGGGGACGCGGTTCCTTTTCGGCTCGCTCCTGGACGAGCAGTCCCACGGCGTCATCTTCGCCCTCGCCGTGCTGCCCTCGATCATCTTTTTCTCCGCCTTCAGCGCCGCCCTCTACTATCTCGGGATCCTGCAAAAAATCGTCTACGCGCTGGCCTGGCTCGTGTCGAAAACGATGCGCCTGTCGGGTCCGGAGACTCTCTCGGCTTCCGCCAACGTCTTCCTCGGGCAGACCGAGGCCCCGCTGCTCATCCGCCCATGGTTGGCAGGGATGACGCGGTCCGAGATTCTCTGTGTGATGATTGGCGGCATGGGCACGGTGGCTGGTGCGGTCATGGTGGCCTACGTCAGCCTCCTCGGTGGAGGTGATCCCGAGCAGCAACTCCTCGTGGCCACGCACTTGCTGACCAAGTCGGTCATCACAGTTCCAGCGGTGCTCCTCGTGGCCAAAATTCTCCTCCCGCAGACCGAGCCGGTCGACACCTCGCTGCATCTGGCCCCAGCGAAAAACGGGGTGAATCTTCTCGATGCCATCTGCACGGGGACGACCGACGGGGTGAAGCTCGCGGTCAATGTCGGTGCCATGCTGCTGGTCTTCACCGCCTTGGTCGCGATGGTCAACTACGCCCTCCACCAGTGGATCGGCGAGTTCACTGGTCTGAACGGTCTGGTCGTGGCTTGGACCGGGGGAGTCTTCGACGGGTTCTCGCTGCAATTTCTGCTCGGCATGCTCTTCGCGCCGGTGGCTTGGCTCATGGGCATCAGCAGTGACGCGGTTTTGCAGTCGGGCGAATTGCTCGGCCTGCGCACGGTGCTCAATGAATTCGTCTCTTTCGTCCAGCTTGGCGAGATGAAGGCTGCGGGCACTTACAGCGACCCGCGCAATCTCATGATCCTCACGTATGCGCTGACCGGCTTCGCCAACCTCGTGTCGATCGGCATTCAGGTCGGAGGCATCGGCGCGCTCGCCCCATCGCAGCGGGAGAATCTCGCGCGCTTCGGGGCCAAGGCTTTGCTCGGTGCCAGCCTGGCCTGTTTCATGACCGCCGCTGTTGCCGGCATTTTGCAGCCCTGACTTTTTTTACGCGTCAGATCCCGCTGTCGAAAACGACGAAAAGGTAGACCCCGAAAAGCAGGAGGTGGACCGCGCCCTGCAGCATGTTGGTGCGGCCGTGACCGAAGGTCAGCATGCACACGGCCTGGGCGATGAGGAGGAGAACGATTTCGGCGTTGTCCAGCCCGAGGATGACCCTTTGGCCGGTGAGGAGGCCGATGGCCAGGGCCGCGGGGATGGTCAGGCCGATGGTGGCGAGGACCGAACCAAGGAGAATATTGACCGAGCGCTGCATCAGGTTCGCGCGGGCGGCTTGAATGGCTGCCAGGCCCTCGGGGGCAAGCAGCAAGCACGCCACGATCAGTCCGTCGAAGGCGTCGGGCAGCCCGAGATGTTCGCTGGTGAAATGCAGAACGACGGCCAACTTCTTCGCCAAGATCACGACCGGCACGATGTAGGCGAGCAAAAGCAGGGTGTGGACCCAACTCGGTCGGGATGACTGGTGCTCGTCAACTGCGTCTGTGCGTTCGTCCTCGTGGCGGAAAAAGTCCCGGTGGCGACGGGTCTGCACCAGCAGGAACACCGCGTAAACGGCGACGGAAAGCACGACCAGTCCAACCGCGTGCGTGGTGGAGAAGGCCCCGCGTTCGCCGGACTTGGTGAAAATGGGCAGCACGAGCCCTATCACGGCCAGGGGCAGAATCATTCCCAGATACGAGCTCGCCCCCTGCAAGTTGAAGGACTGCTCGTGGAATTTGAGTCCTCCGGTAAGCAGACAGGCGCCGACGAGGCCGGTCAGCACGATCATGACCACCGAATACATCGTGTCCCGCGCCAGCGTCGGCTGGTCGCCGTGGAGCATGAGCGCCCCGATCATCAGCACCTCGAGGCTGATTACGGCAAAAGTCAGGATCATCGTGCCGTAGGGCTCCCCGAAACGGATGGCCAGAATGTCCGCGTGACGAACCAC
This sequence comes from Chthoniobacterales bacterium, assembly GCA_041736875.1. GTDB lineage: Bacteria > Verrucomicrobiota > Verrucomicrobiia > Chthoniobacterales > JACTMZ01 > JACTMZ01. Next base: position 110,109 of record JBGSSV010000180.1, read on the forward strand.
CGCGAAAGCGGCCAGCAAGATCGCGACCGCCGTCCAGGCGAGACCGCCGGAGGCGACAACCACGGACGAGAGGGAGTCGGCCCAAGCGTCGCCGTATAAAAACCAAACCACGGCGGATGGCCAGACAAAGAGCAGCGGCCACTCAGCGCGCCACGAAGATGCGGTGGATTTGCTCATCAGCGGGCGCAGTGTAGCGGAAAAAATGCCAGCGTCTTGGGATTTTCCACTCGGCCTGAAAGCTCCAAGTTATCGATCCCGGCGTCGCATGGTCACCGTGCCGGGATGTCTCGGAGCAAGCTAGCGAGTCTCAGTTGAACGTCGCCTGAATGCCGAGAGCCTGCAGCAACTCGGGAGAGATGGTCCCGGTCGGATCCATGTTGTTGTTGGTCTGGTATTGCGTGATCGCAGCTGCAGTTGACGCCGCCAAACCGTCGATCGGACCGGCGTAGAGGCCGAGATTTTGCAGGGCGACTTGCACGGCGGTTTCGACCGGGTAGGTGGGATAGACCGGGTAGTTGACGTAAGCAGGCTGGGTCACGACCGACCATCCGGCAAAGTCACCATACGGTGCGACGTAGGCCGCACCAGGTTCGCAGTCTACCGCCGCATAGGTGCCGTCGCGCCAGACATAGCCGGCGCGAAAACCATCCGGTCCAACCACCGCCGCATCATAATTTCGCCCGTTGATCACCCGAACCCCGGCGTCCGCGCCGTCATAAGCCCGCGCGCCGTCCACCGTGCGGTCGCCCTCGGTTTGGACCTCGCCGTCCGCGCGGGGGGCGTCCATCGGCACTTCGGGTCTGGCCACATCTTCGCCGCCCTCGATTCGCTCCCCGCCCTCCCGCATCCCGCCCCCGCCTTCGCCGCCTCCTCGCGCCGAAAGATGACCGGGGGTGAGGGCGAGGAGTGCTGACAAAAGTAGAAGAAACATTTTCATCAAGGTCAAGCTCGCCCCGATCGCCCCACCACGCAAGGCGAGGCATCCGCGGACGTTTCTTAAACGTTGCAAGTATTAGAAATTCTTATACCCTCCCGCTTCATGTCCGTCGCACCCGTCGCCAGTGGTATCCGCCAGCCGAATCCCCTGCTGGTTTTCGCCCGATCATCAATCGGCAAGAAGTGGATTGTGGGGATCTCCGGGTTGTTGCTCATCCTGTTTGTGGTGGCGCATTTGGTCGGGAACCTCACCATTTACATCGGGCCCTACGGCGAGGGCATCAACGTTTACGCGCAGGCGCTCCACGCCAGCCAACTTTTCCTCTGGAGCGCGCGCGGCGGGTTGCTGGTTGTTTTCCTCGTGCACATTTTCACCACCCTCTCGCTCGTGCTGGAAAACCGGAGGGCGCGACCGCAGCGCTACGCGGTCAAGACCCACGTGCAGAGCACCATCTTCGTCCGCACCATGGCGCTGAGCGGACTCGTCGTCCTGAGCTTTCTCATTTTCCACGTCCTGCAATTCGCCGCCGGCTTCAGCCCGAACGCCGGCTTGGTCGATCTCGAGGGACGTCATGACGTGGCAGCCATGATCATCCTGAGCTTCCACAATCCTCTGGTCTCCGGGTTTTACCTCCTCAGCCTCGTCCTCCTCGGCATGCACCTGAGTCACGGTCTCTCCAGTGTCTTTCAGACCTTCGGCCTCAATGGTCGCAAGTCTTTTGCCTTGATCAAATACACGGCGTTCCTTGTCTCCTGGGCGCTCATGCTCGGCTTTGCTTCCATTCCGCTGGCCGCCGTCACGGGTTACTTGAAGGTCCTGCCAGCCGAGCAGCGAGTCATGACGGAGGAAGCCCCTGCGACCCACTGAACCAATGAGCACCATCAATCTGGATCCGAAAACTCCCGCCGGGCCTCTGGCCGACAAGTGGACGAACTACAAGTCGGCCAGCAAGCTCGTCAGCCCGGCGAACAAGCGCCGTTACGAGATCATCGTGGTCGGCTCCGGCCTGGCCGGCGGAGCCGCCGCGGCCGTGCTCGGCGAGCAGGGCTACAACGTCAAATGCTTCTGTTATCAGGACAGCCCCCGCCGCGCCCACAGCATCGCGGCGCAGGGCGGCATCAACGCGGCGAAAAATTACCAGAACGACGGCGACAGCGTGGATCGTCTCTTCATGGACACGATCAAGGGCGGCGACTTCCGTGCGCGCGAGGCCAACGTCTACCGTCTGGCCGAAGTCAGCAGCGGCATCATCGACCAATGTGTGGCGCAAGGCGTGCCCTTCGCGCGCGAATACGGCGGCATGCTGGCCAACCGCTCCTTCGGCGGTGCCCAGGTCTCCCGCACGTTTTACGCCCGCGGACAGACCGGCCAGCAGTTGCTCCTCGGCGTCTACTCCGAATTGAGCCATCAGATCTCGGCTGGCACGGTGAAGATGTATCCACGCACCGAAATGCTCGACCTCGTGCTCGTCGACGGCCACGCCAAGGGCATCGTCGTCCGCAACATGGTCACGGGTGAGGTCACCTCGCACGCGGCGGACGCCGTCATTCTGGCCACCGGCGGCTACGGCAACGCCTTTTACCTCTCGACCAATGCGGCCGGGTGCAACGTCACCGCCACTTTCCGCGCCCACCGTCGCGGGGCGCTCTTCGCCAATCCCTGCTTCACCCAGATTCACCCGACCTGCATCCCGGTCAGCGGATCTTACCAGTCGAAGCTCACCCTGATGAGCGAATCCCTCCGCAACGACGGCCGCGTCTGGGTGCCCAAGCGCAAGGAGGATTGCGGCAAAAAACCGGCCGACATCGCCGAGGCGGACCGGGATTATTTCCTCGAGCGCAAGTATCCGAGCTACGGTAACCTCGCGCCCCGCGACATCTCCTCGCGTTCGGCCAAGGAAGTTTGCGACGAGGGACGCGGGGTCGGCCCCGGGGGGCTCGGGGTTTACATGGACTTTGCCGATGCGATCAAGCGGCACGGCGAGCACACCATTCGCGAACGCTACGGCAACCTCTTCGAGATGTATGAAAACATCACCGGCGAGAACGCCTACCAGACGCCGATGCGCATCTATCCCGCGGTCCACTACACCATGGGCGGTCTCTGGGTTGACTACGGTTTGATGAGCAATGTCCCGGGGCTATTCGTCCTCGGTGAGGCGAACTTTTCCGACCACGGGGCCAACCGCCTCGGGGCCAGCGCGCTCATGCAGGGCCTGGCCGACGGCTACTTCGTCCTGCCCTACACCATCGGCAACTACCTCGCGCCGCTCCGCGGAACCCGCCCGGAGCCGACCCGCGAGGAATTCAAGAACACCGAGGCCGAGGTCCAGGATCGCATCAAGCGGCTGCTGGCCGTCAAGGGCAAGCGCACACCGGACAGCTTCCACCGCGAGCTGGGCAAGCTGCTCTGGGACGAGTGCGGGATGGCGCGGAGCAAGGAGGGACTCGAGCGCGCGATCAAGCGCTTCGACGAAATCCGCGAAGAGTTTTGGAGCAACGTCTGCGTCCTGGGCGAGAACGAGGAACTCAACCAGTCACTGGAGAAAGCCGGCCGCGTGGCCGACTTCATCGAGTTCGGCCAGCTCATGTGCGTGGACGCCCTCAATCGTAATGAATCCTGCGGGGGCCACTTCCGCGTAGAGTATCAAACGCCGGAAGGTGAAGCCTTGCGCAATGACGATGACTATTTCTACGTTTCCGCCTGGCAGCACACCGGCGACGGCAACCGGCCAGAGTTGGTCAAGGAGCCGCTGCACTACGAAACGGTGAAACTGGCGACGAGAAGCTACAAGTAACAATACCATGAACTTCCACCTTAAGGTCTGGCGGCAGGATAGCGGACAATCCCAAGGCGCGTTTCGCGACTATGAAGCCCGGGAGATTCCCGCTGAGGCTTCATTCCTCGAAATGCTCGACATCGTCAACGAGGGATTGGTCGAGCGCGGGGAGGAACCGGTGGCTTTCGATCATGATTGCCGCGAAGGCATTTGCGGGATGTGCAGCCTGACGATCAATGGCATCCCGCACGGCAAGGGGCGCGGCACCACGTGTCAGCTCTACATGCGCAAGTTTTCCGACGGCGATACGATTTACATCGAGCCCTTCCGCGTGGGCGCGTTCCCCGTGGTCCGCGACCTCGTGGTCAACCGGTCTGCCTTCGACCGCATCATGTCATCCGGCGGGTTTATCAGCGAGCGCTGCGGCGCTGCCCAGGACGCCAACGACACCCCGATACCAAAAACGGTGGCTGATTACGCCATGGACGCCGCGGCCTGCATCGGTTGCGGGGCCTGCGCGGCGGCCTGTCCGAACGGCTCGGCCATGCTTTTCGTCGCCGGCAAGGTCGGCCATCTCGGCCTGCTGCCGCAAGGCAAGCCCGAGGAGGGGCGTCGCGTGCGCGGCATGGTGGCGCGCATGGACGAGGAGGGCTTTGGCAATTGCTCGAACTACTACGAGTGCGAGGCCGTCTGCCCGGCGGGCGTCCCGGCGGCGTTCATCGCCCGCATGAATCGCGAATACACCTTGGCCAGCGTGCGCAACGCCGTCGAGGCCACGGCGTAAGGTGTTGGGGGTGGGGCGGCGTTGCTCCCGGCTCTGCCTCGGAGGATAAGTCGGAGCCTTCCACGATCTTGACGCCTTGGCAGGTTCGTGGGTTCCTAGCCCGGCACGCGACCGTGCCATCGAGGTTTTTGAGCATCCCACAGCCTCCCGTTGTCGTCCAAGGTGTCGGCCAAACAGTTTGTGCTCCCGGGTTGGGCTTCCACCAGAAACGATGTCGTAAAGAGCAGTTCCACGCGCAAGTTGACAGCGTCGCCGTTGCGAGGGTGATGCGTTCGCGTGAATGCGCCTCCGATCCCGAGATGAAGCAGCCGGGGGTCCGGCTCTCAGTATTTCAGCACGCTCTCGAGAAAGCGCCGGGCTTGGTCGGTGCGGGGGGCGGAAAAGAATTCATCGGCCGGGCCATGCTCGGCGATGGTGCGGTGGGCGAGGAAAGCGATTTGGTCGGCGACTTGGCGGGCGAAATGCATGGCGTGGGTCACGAGGATGAAGGTGCGGCCTTCGGCTTTGAGGTCGGCGATGACGTCGAGAACCTCGGCGGTCATTTCGGGGTCGAGGGCAGAGGTGGGTTCGTCGAAGAGGAGCAAGCGTGGCCGGATGGCAACGGCTCGGGCAATGGCAACTCGCTGCCGCTGGCCCCCGGATAGTTCGGCCGGGCGCTTGTGTCCGTGCCCGGTGAGTTGCAAGCGCTCGAGGAGCTCTTCGGCGCGGGTGTGGGCCTGGTCCGGCGTGCAGCCATGCACCGCGGTGAGGGGGAGCATGACATTGGCCAGCGCGTCAAGGTGGGGGAAGAGGTTCCACGATTGGAAGACCGTGCCGATGTGCGAGCGGTAGATGCGCAGGGCAGATTCGGTCTCGGGGAGCGGTTCGCTGTCGAGGACAACGGAGCCGGCGTCGGGCGTTTCGAGCCCGCCGATGACGCGCAGGAGAGTGGACTTGCCTCCGCCGGAGGGGCCGAGCAGGGCGAGGACGTGGGGGAATTCGAGATCCGCCGTGATGCCGTCGAGCACGGTTTGCGGGCCGTAGCGTTTGGTCACACCCCGCAGCTCAAGTTTCATAGCGGTATTTGCGTTCAAGGTGCCGGGCCAGGAGCGAGACAGGCAAAGTCAAGGCGAGGTAGCCGACGGCGAGCGGAAGGTAGCTTTCCAACGTGCTGTAGGTGGCCGAATTGACCTGCTGGGCGGCGAGGGTGAATTCGCTGATGCCAAGAATGGAAAGGAGCGAGCTGTCCTTGATGATCGAAGCAGCTTGGCCGGCGAGCGGTGGAACAACGTGCCGGATGGCCTGGGGAAAAATGACGTGCCGGTAGGTCTGCCAGCGGGTCAACGCGATGGCCCGGGCCGATTCCAGCTGCGAGCGTCCCACGCTCTCGATCCCGGCGCGGATCATCTCCGCGATGTAGGCCCCGCTGAAAATCGAAAGGATGAGAATGCCTGCCGCATAGCGGTTTTGCAGTCCGACGGCATCGGCGACCACGTAGAAAAGAATCAGCAACTGAACGAGGAGGGGCGTGCCGCGGACGATTTCGACATAGGCGGCGGAAAGCCAGCGCAGGGCCACGAAGGGCGAGCGACGCCCGAGGGCGCAGAGCAGGCCGAGGACCACGCTGAGCACGAGGGATGCCGCGGAAATCCAGACCGTGGTGAGCCATCCTTGCCAGAAGACCCCACGGTAGGACCAGACCCCGGACCAGTCCCAGGAGAAGAGTTGCAGGGCGCCGAAGCACGCGGCGGCGAGGATGCCGGCGCCGAGGGCGAACGAGAGAACCGAGTTGAGGACGCGGTGGCGCGGAGTCACGGCAGGGAGGCTTTGGCCTGTTCCCACCGTTGCTCGAGTTCCTCGAGAGCCGCATCCTCCAGGCGGCGCTGCTCGGCCGCGAGCGCAGCTTCCATGTGGCCGAAGCGGCTGATGAAACGCTGGTTGGCGTTCTCGAGGCAGAGCTCGGCTTCGACGCCAAGCTTGCGTGCGAGGTTGACCGCGGTGAAAAGAAGATCGCCGACTTCGTGTTCCAGTCCGGCTTGATTCTTCCGGTCGATTTCCGCCGTCAACTCGGCCAGTTCCTCCCGGAATTTGTCCATCACGCCGACGGTGTCGGACCAGTCAAAACCGACCCGTGCGGCCTTGCGCTGGATGTTTTGCGCGCGGATGAGCGCAGGCAGGGAACGCGGGATGCCGTCCATGATGCCGGCCTTCGCGCCCTTTTCCTCGCGTTTGATTTGCTCCCACTGGCGCAGGACTGCGGTTGTGTCGGCGGCATCCGCATCGCTGAAGACATGGGGATGCCGGCGGATGAGTTTCTCGCAAACATGATGGACCGCATCCTCAAGGGTGAAGGCACCGCGTTCGGTGGCGAGGTCGGCATGGAAGACTACTTGGAGAAGCAGGTCCCCGAGTTCCTCGCGCAGGTTGGCGTCATCGGCCCGCGTGATTGCGTCAATCGTTTCGCATGCCTCCTCGAGCAAGCCGGCCCGCAGACTTTCATGCGTTTGCTCCCGATCCCAGGGACAGCCGTCGGGCGAGCGCAGGAGTGAAACGATGGCCCGGAGCCGATCGAGGGGAGGCTCCGGCAGGGCGGCTAAATCCGCCATTGCTCCTTGTGGCTGCCCCGCAAATCGGTGACTTCGCCGGCCGTGTTGATCGCCACATACCAGGTCAGGGCGGTGGTGCCGATGATGGTCAATCCCAGCACCGCGCCGGTCAGCCAGCCCGGCAATTCGCCCGCGCCCAGCGCATCGTAGAACGTGGCCCAGGAAACAACCGCCGGCGTCGCGTGCATGAAGAGCTTGGTCATCCAGGCCACGAGGATGATGGCGATGATGAAGACGTAATTCCGCTTCAGCCGGCGTCCGACGGCCTCCAGTTTGCTGATCTTGAACGAAGGCAGGATCAGGTCCTCGCAGACCAGGCGCTGCCACTCGCCGCCGAGTAATCCGGGATTCTGCGAGACGATGGGGACGAGAAAGTGGGCTTCGAGCATCCGGACGCGACCGCGGAATGCATCGTAAAACCGGTAACGCCGCGCCTCGATCCAGAGCATCATGAAAACGATGACAAGGTTGAAAAAGAAGATGATGTGAGGGATCTCGTGGAAGGAGAAGGCGACCGTGACGATCGTGGTCGTGCTGGTGATGGCCCAGGTGGTGGTGATGTCGAGGCGCTGACGCCAAATCATGATCCGTCCGAGCTCGCCTCGGTAGAAGTGCGACATGGCATTGACATAGCAAGGGTCGCGCAATTCCTCCCCGGAGGTTCCAGGTTTCTGGTCCGAGGTCTTCAACGGCGTTCCTGCTCCATCAGCATGGTCCGGGCTTTTTCGAGTTGGTCCCGTTCGCGGCGGGTCAGGCTGCCCAGGCCGTGGCGGGAAATCTTCTCCAGCAGGGGATCAATCACGCCATGCGGGTCCACGGGCTCTTCGGCTGGCGGCTTGAGCACATGCAGCCGCGGTTGCTTGGTGCGGTGGGAGAGCGGGCGCAGGCGGGACATGAAGTCGAGGTTGAGCGATGTCCCGTGGCGGATCGCATACCAAGCGAGAAAGGCCGTGGCGAGAAGCACGGTGAGGTCGGTCCACTGACGACTGGCCAAGAGCTGCAAAACGTAAACCGCGAGGATGATCAGGGCGAAGATCTTGGCCGTGACCTGGAAGAGCAATTGGGCTCCGGGGTAGAGGGCGGCAAAAGCCAGGAAGACCGCGAAGTTGGCCCAGCTCTGGTGGAGTTGGTAGCTCTGCCCGGTGGCCAGGCTGGCGGCGAGGAGCAGGGATGGACCGAGGAGAAGAAAACCCAGATAGAGGCGGACGAACCCGACCCGGCCGAGGAACTGTTCCACGTCGCGTCCGAAGATGTAGAACATGACCAGAGCGATGATGAACCATGGGTCGGGCGGATTGACCAGTGCGTAGGTCAGGCACCGCCAAACTTGGAAATCACGCAGGATCGCGCCCGTGTCGAAGGTCAAGCGGGAGAGAACGGCGTCCGCTCCGGAGGCGAGCAGGGTGGCGACGGTCACCATGCTGGCCACATAGATGGCGACGATGATGGTAGTCGCGTAAATGGGCAGCCGGCCGACCCAAGTGATGGGATCGTAATTCTCCGGGCTGCGGTGAGCGATCACGAAGGCAAAGCTAGCGCGATTCAGCGAGGGGGACAAGAGGGTGTTTCGAGCCGGCGGATCGGTTTGAAGTAGGCGGTCAACTGACCCGGCGGCAGGCGCCCGGCTGTGCCATCGGCCTGAAACACGCGGTCCCAACAACGCTCAAAGCAGTGCGCGGCGTGGGGAAATGCGTCGGCCAGCCGGGAGGCAGCGCCGTAGAAGTCCGCGTCACGGCTGAGCGCCGCGGCCTTAGTGACCACGAACTGGCCGCCGACAAAAAAGCGGTAGTCCCTCGGTCCGGGCTGGCCGAACAGCCGCTGGTGAAAGCCGTCGAGATCCAACTCCTCGCGTGCCAGATTCTTGCTCCACGGAACGAACAGCCGCCGCCCACGCGCATCGTCCGTCTCGGCCAGAAACCCGAGCCACCAGAAATCCCCCAAGTCATCCCCGCCGCCGGCCAGGGCCTTCAGCCGCTTGTGGAGGTCCGGGGCATGATCGAACGGGTGGCCTTGGACGAACACCGTCACTGCGGCCAGCGAGTCATGGCGTGAGGCCAGGTGGTGCAGGTAGGTGTGCGCCTCGCGCCCGATGTTGGGCAGGCGGATCCCGCCGTAACTTCCGTCGCCCTTGTCGTAAACGGTGATGCGGAACTCGCGGGGGACGCGGCGCAGCCAAGCCAGATCCTCCGTGTGGCGGGCGACCACAAGCTCAAGCGGCGGCGTCATGCGGCATTATGCGCAGACTCTCCGCCGCGAGGTGAATCGTATTCGCATGCAGTCGCGCAGTCATGCCCGGCTCACGGTGGTAGCCGCCGCCATAAAGCACGGCGGTCGGCAGACCTCGCTCTCGGCACCAGGCGAGAACCAGACGGTCGCGTTCCGCCATCTGCTGCGTGGTCAGGCGCATCTGGCCGAAGCGGTCGCATTCGTGGGCATCCGCCCCGGAGAGCCAGATGACCAAGCCGGGCCGGAAGCGGTCGAGCGCAGTCGGTAGGGTGTCCATCAGGGCCGCGAGGTAATCCGCCCCGCTGACCTGACGCGGCAAGCCGACATCGAGCGTGCCGGGCTCTTTCCTGCTCGGATAGTTGCGTTCGCCATGAATCGAGTAGGTGAAGACCCGCGGGTCGGCGGCAAAAATGGCGTGGGTTCCGTTGCCCTGATGCGCATCGGTGTCCGCGACGAAAACGCGAAGGCTTGGATCCCCGGCGTGGAGGTCGTGGATGGCCACCGCCACATCATTGAGCACGCAGTAGCCGAGGCCGCGCGAGGGAAAAGCATGATGTGTCCCACCCGCGAGGTTCGCGGCGAGACCGTGGTTCCGGGCGTGGCGGCAGGCGGCGATGGTGCCGGCTGTTTCCAGCGCCGAGCGGCGCCGCAAGCGTGGGTGCCAGGGAAGGCCCAGTTTTTGCAACTCGGCGGGTGCGAGGGTGCCGTGGGCGAGCTTCTGAAGGTAGTCGCTCGTGTGGACGCGGAGCAGTTGCCGGTGCGGGGCCGGGGCAACGAGGGCAACCTCAATCGAGGGGCAAGACTGGAGTAGCTCGTGAGCCTGGGGAAATTTCTCCATCGGGAACGGATGGCCCGGAGGCAGGGCGAGGAAGTAGTCCGGGTGATAAAAGCAGCGCAGGAGGGGCGTCATCTTGGCTGGCACCTAGAGTGACGCACGCCGCGCCGGACGCAAGTGTCGCCGCGCTTGGCGGCGGGGATGGTTTTGTCCAGCATGCGGGCGAGATGGAATGGATGACCACCGACGATTGGGCGCAGCGGGCCGTGGAGGGCACCGATGCCCATCGGGTTGCGGCCGACGAATTCGGCTGGATGGAGCGCTATGGGGACTGGGTCTTGTGGAATGGGCACTCGTCGCAGCGGGCGGATTTTCTGCGGGCGGAACTGCTCCAGCGGTATGGCTTCAGTCCGCGGGGCATCCTGGCGCGTGAGTTGGCCCGCAAGGCCTCCGACCAAAAACCGGCCATGGTTGTCGAAGGTGAGACCCCGGGGCAGTTCGAAGTGCGCGAGTGGGGGGTGCACTATCTGGTCGAGCCGACCGGCGGCTACGCCAGCGGGCTGTTCCTCGATCAACGCTCCAATCGCGGATGGGTCCTCGGCTTGCGCGTGCGGTATGCCCTGAATCTTTTCGCCTACACCTGCAGCTTCTCCGTCTGCGCGGCCCGCGGCGGGACGCAAACTTGGAACGTCGATGCCTCCCGGCGGAGTCTCGCGCGCGGGGCGGAGAATCTGCGGCTCAACGGCATCAATCCCGGCGCCTGCCACCGTTTCATTGAGGAGGATGTCGCGACCTATGTCGGCCGGATGCATCGGCGGGGGCACACGTTCGACTTGATCATCCTCGACCCTCCAACGTTCGGGCGGGCGGCCGGGCACACTTTTCAATTGGAGCACGACCTGCCGGGCCTGCTGCCGGCCTGCTTCGGTTTACTCCGCGCGGGTGGTTGGATGTTGGTCAGCACCAATCTCATCACCTGGTCCGAGTCCAAGCTGCGCAAGGTCGTGACGGACGCGCTGCCGATCAACGGGTTCCTCTGGGAGCCGCCGGGCGACATGGTGCCCCACGGCGCGGTCAGCCTCCGGCTGCGCAAGCGCTGAGGCTCAGCGGGTCTGGTCGAGGAAGCGTTTGACCAGCAGGGCGGCCGCGACCGCCAAGCCGACAGCGAGACCGATCCACATACCCGGGGCCCCGCGATGTGCTCCGAAGGCCAGCCAACTGCCGAGCGGGAGGGCGACCAGCCAGTAGGCCGCCAGCGTGATGATCATGGGCGCCGTCGTGTCGCGAAGCCCGCGCAAAAGCCCGGAGCCGACCACCTGCACGCCGTCAACGAGTTGGAAGACGCCCGCGATCAGCAGGAGGGTGGCGGCCAGGCGAATCACCTCAGGATCACGGACGAACAGGGCCGCTATCGGCTGGCTCGCGACCAGAAAGAGCACGGCGAAGAAAGCCATACAGCCCACACCGACAGCCCAAGCTCCCGCCGCGATGGGGCGGAGCAGATCCGTGCGTCCTGCGCCACTGGCTTGCGCGATGCGCACAGTCGAGGCCAGGGCCACGCCGAGGGGAAACATGAAAGTGGTCGAGGCACAGGTGATGGCAATCTGGTGAGCGGCGAGGGGGACGGCCCCGAGGCGGCCGATGAGGATGGCGGCAACCGCGAAGGCGCCGACTTCGCTGAGCAATTGCAATCCGGCCGGCACGCCGAGCCGCAGGAGGGCGGCCTGCTCGCGCCACCAGGCCACATCGGGACGCCACCGCTCGACCGGCCGGAAGTCTCCGGCCCACACAAACCAGATCATGGCAACCGCCGTGATCACGCGGCTCCAGAACGTGGCCCATCCGGCCCCGGCCAGACCCAGGGCCGGAGCTCCGAGGTTCCCGAAGATCAGCACCCAGTTGAGGAAAACATTGAGCAGAACGCCCCCGATGATGATCCAAAACCCGGGCCAGGGGTGCGAGCGGGCATCGAGGTAGTTGCGGGCGGCGTTGGTTGCGAAGGCCGGAATCAAAGACCATCCGACCACCAGCATGTAGGTGCGCGCCTCCTCGACCACGCCGGGCGCCTGACCGAGATGGCCAAACCACGGATAGGCCGCATGGAAGAAGAGCGCCCCGGCCAGGCCGCCGAAAATCGACAAACCCATGCCTCCATGCAGCGCGCGTGCCATGGCCGGAGCGATGCCTCCGCCGTGAGCCCGTGAAACCCGAACCGACACGGCGGTGAGAACACCGAAGCCCGTCACGGCCACCACGATCAGCACATTGTTGGCAAAGGAACACGCGGCGAGCGCCAGAGTGCCGACGTGACCGACCATGATCGTATCCGTCACCCCCATCAGCATCTGCCCGACCTGTCCGGCCGCGATCGGCGCGGCCAGCCGGAGGGTGGGGCGGAGTTCGTGAAGCGTGGACCGGGTGAACGTCATGCGGTCGGGGCATGCTGCCCGATGCTCGTCCCTGCGTCGAGGTCTTGCCCCCGCGGGCGAAGGTTTGCATGATGCGCGGATGGACAAAGCTCCGCTGGACTTCCTTGAGAGGCTGATCAACACCCCTTCGCCCTCCGGCTTCGAGACCGGGGCGCAGCGCGTCTGGGCGGATTACGTCAAACCGCATTGCGATGAATTTTCCAGCGATGCTTACGGCAACGCCTTCGCCCGTCTCGGACCGCTGGCCAAGGCACCCCACATCGTGCTGGCCGGACACATCGACGAGCTCGGGTTCATGGTTTCGCACATCAACGACGGCGGCTTTCTTTTCGTCCAGGGCATCGGCGGGATCGACCGGGGCCTTTTCCGTGGTCAACGGGTCCGGGTCCATGGTGCCGCGGGAACAATCCCGGGCGTGACCGGCTCCCTGGCCATTCATTTGCAGGAGGCGGACGACCGCAAAAAAGTGCCCGAGATGCATGAGATGTATGTGGACATCGGGGCGGGCTCCAAGGCCGAAGCCGAGAAGCATGTGCGGGTGGGGGATGCGATCACCTATGCGGATGGCTTCGAACTGCTGGAGAACGGCCGCGTGGCCGCCCGCGGGTGCGACAACCGCATCGGGGTCTGGTCGGCCGGCGAGGCCCTGCGGCAACTGGCGGCCAAGCCTCCGGCCGTCTGCGTCACGGCGGTCTCGACCGTGCAGGAAGAGAACGGTCTCTACGGCGCGACCATGGCGGCCTACAGCTTGCGGCCGGACGTCGCGCTCGTCGTGGACGTGACCCACGGGACCGACATCCCCAACTGCTCCAAACCCAAACACGGCGACGTCCGCCTCGGCCGGGGACCGGTCATTTCCTTCGGCAGCTCGAATCACCCGCTCGTCGTGCAGCGCCTCCTTGAGGTCGCGAAAAAAGCCAGGATCCCGATCCAGGCCGAGGCCAACCCGCGGCGCACGGGCACGGATGCGGACGCCTTTTTCCTCCAGCGCGGCGGCATTCCCACCGCGTCGATCGGCCTGCCCAACCGTTACATGCATTCCCCGGTCGAGGTGATCGACTTGGCCGATCTCGAAGCCTTGGCCCGCCTGCTGGCCGCCTTTTGCCGCTCGGTCAAGCCGGGCGAAAATTTCCACGTCAAACTCTAGCTCCAACCGCCATGTCCCAGCCTGTCTCGCAGTTCATCCGCCATCACTACCGCCATTTCAACGCCGCCGCCCTCATCGATGCGGCCGACGCCTACACCGCCTTGGTCGACGGTGGCGGCAAGATGCTCGTCTCGCTCGCCGGGGCGATGAGCACGGCGGAACTCGGACTTTCGCTGGCGGAGATGATCCGGCAGGACAAGGTCCACATCATTTCATGCACCGGGGCGAACCTGGAGGAGGACATCTTCAACTTGGTCGCGCACGATTACTACGAGCGGGTGCCGCATTACCGCGACCTCACAGCGGCGGATGAGCAGGCTTTGCTTGACCGGCACATGAACCGCGTGACCGACACGTGCATTCCGGAAATGGAGGCGATGCGGCGTTTGGAGACGGTCATGCTCGATCAATGGATGAAGGCCGATGCGGCAGGCGAGCGGTATTTTCCGCATGAGTTTTTCTTCCGCGCACTCCGCTCGGGGGGCTTGGAGAAGTTTTACCAGATCGATCCCAAGGACTCGTGGATGATCGCGGCGATGGAGAAAAACATCCCGATCATTGTGCCCGGTTGGGAGGATTCCACCTTGGGCAACATGTATGCCTCCCACGTCATCACCGGCGAGGTCAAGAACGTGCACACCGTGCGCACCGGCATCGAATACATGATGGAGCTGGCCCGGTGGTATCAGGAGAACGCTCCCACGCCCGTCGGATTCTTCCAGATCGGTGGCGGCATTGCGGGCGACTTTCCCATCTGCGTGGTGCCGATGCTGCATCAGGACCTGCAACTCCCGGAGATTCCCGTCTGGGCTTACTTCTGCCAGATCAGCGATTCGACCACGAGCTACGGTTCGTATTCCGGCGCCGTCCCGAACGAAAAAATCACCTGGGGCAAGCTCGGCGAAGAGACGCCGAAGTTCATCGTCGAGTCGGATGCCACCATCGTGGCACCGCTGATCTTCGCTCTTATCCTCGGCTGGTAAACGTCATGGTCCGTGACCTCACCCATGAACCCGGCGGCCGGGCGTCTCGCAATGTGCTCGGCGGAGAATTGGAGCCGTGCAGTTTCGACCCCGAGACGGGATTCTTCCGCGACGGCCACTGCCACACCTGCGCGCAGGACCGCGGGTCGCACACGGTTTGTGCGGTCATGACGGCGGAGTTTCTCGCCTTCTCACAAGCGGCGGGCAACGACCTGATCACCCCGATGCCGCAGTTCAATTTCCCCGGGCTCAAGCCGGGCGACCATTGGTGCCTCTGCGCCGCGCGCTGGCTCGAGGCGTGTGAAGAAGGCCGGGCCCCGCAGGTTGTGCTCGAGGCGACCAATGAGGCCGCGCTGGAAATCGTGCCGATCGAGCTCCTGCGCGCCCACGCCTTCGCCGGCTAGAAAACAAACGGGACGCCCGCCGCGGTGAAGGCGGCCTTTTCCTCGGCCAGATACTTCACGGCCAAGCGGTCGAAGCCACCTTCGCGACGGAATTTTTCGAGGAACTCGTTGGTTGCCGAGACCAGCGCCGCATCATCGAGCCTCAGGGCGACCGCCCACGATTCCTCCTGCAAGGGCGCGAGCAGGGCGCGCGTCTGCCCGGGGTTGCGTTTGGCATTCTGGAAGACGGACATCTGATCGTAGATGAACGCCGCCGCCTTGCCCTGCACGACCTCGAGGACGCAGGCACTTTCCTTCTCCAGCGTGAGGATGCGGGCCTGACGAACCTCACGGCGGGCGAAGACTTCGCCCGTCGTGCCCTGGCGCACCACGATGGTGTTGCCCGGCTGATCGAGGTCCGTGAGGTTTTGTGCTGCGCTGTCCGCCGGCACGAGCAGGGCCAGGCCGGTCGTGAGGTAAGGTTTGGAAAAGGCCACCGCCTTGGCTCGCTCCGGGGTCGCAGTCATGGAGGAGATGATCAAGTCGATCTTGCCCGATTTAAGTGCGGGGATGAGTCCGGTGAACGGGATGTTTTCGACCACCAGGGGTCGACCGAGCGAGGCGGACAACGCGGTGGCCAACTCGACGCTGACCCCGGTGGCTGCGCCGTCCGCGCCGATGGTTTCAAACGGAGGGTAGGATAGATCCATGCCGACGCGCAGGGGCTTGTCGTCAGCCCGCAGGGCAGGCAACGCCAGGGTCATGGCGACGAGCAGCGGGAGAAATGTCTTCATTGAGCGGAAATATTCGGGAATTTCGCTTGTTTGATGCGCCAAACTCGGGCGACAAACCAGCCCTTATGTTGCAGGAATTCAAAACTTTCATCGCCAAAGGCAATGCGATCGACCTCGCCGTGGGCGTGGTCATCGGCGCGGCTTTCGGAAAAATCGTCACCTCGTTGGTCGAGGACATCATCATGCCGCCGATCAGCCTTCTCCTCGGCAAAATGGACTTCGCCCAGCATTTCGTCAGCCTCGACGGCAAGAGCTACGCGACGCTCGCCGCCGCCAAGGAGGCGGGGGCGGCCACGTTGAACTACGGGTCCTTCATCACCGTGCTGATCCAGTTCATCATCGTCGCCTGGGCCATCTTCCTGCTGGTCAAGGGCGTCAACGCCCTCCGGCGCACCCAGGCCGAGGAACCCGCCGCGCCGCCGGCGCCGACCGCCGAGGAGAAACTCCTGGGCGAGATCCGCGACCTGCTCAAACAGCGGGCTTCCTGACCCGCGGGCTTGCGCCCTCTGGCTGTCCGTGTTTGATGGCGGCATGACGGAGGAACGCAAGCGCCCGGTGGTCGTGGTGGCCGGAGCCTCGGGTTTCGTCGGCACGGCGTTGCTGCCGGTCCTCGCGCAATCCTGCGAGGTCGTGGCCTTGAGCCGCAGCACCTCCGCGGCCATTCCCGGTGTGCGCTGGGAGCGGTGCGATTTGTTCTCCCTGCTCCAAACGGAGCGGTCCTTGGCCGGGGCGGACTATGCGGTCTATCTCGTCCACTCGATGCTGCCGGCCCGCTTGACCCAGGCGCGTTTCGAGGACATGGACTTCATCCTGGCCGACAATTTCGCCCGCTCGGCCGCCCGGGCGGGAGTCAAGCAGTTGGTTTATCTCGGAGGCATCATTCCGGACGACGCCCGACTCTCACGGCACTTGGCCAGCCGGTTGGAAGTCGAGCGCGTTCTCGCCGCCCGTGGAGTGCCGGTGACCAGTCTGCGCGCCGGGCTCATCATCGGTCCGCAGGGGTCCTCCTTCCGCATGGTTGCGCGCTTGGTCGAGCGGTCGCCGGTGCTGATGTGTCCGCATTGGACGCGCTCGATGACGCAGCCGGTCGGGCTGCAGGATGTGGTCAAGTTGCTTCGGTTCTGCCTCGGTCGGGAGGAGATGTTCGGCCGGGCCTTCGACCTGGGCGGACCGGAGGTCATGACTTATGTGGACCTGATGAGGCGCACCGCCGACCGATTGGGCAAGAAGCCGTGGATCATCGCCGTCCCGTTCATCCCGACAAGGCTGAGTGTCTGGGGGATCCGTCTGGTCACGGGGGCGCATCGCGAGTTGGTCGCGCCTTTGGTCGAAAGCCTGCGCCACGCCATGGTGGCCCATTCGCCAACCATGCAGGAACGCGCCGGCATTCCGGCCCAGTCGTTTGAGGACGCTTTGGACGCCGCCCTGCGCGGCGGGCCGGCGGCAACGCAGAAGGCGGACAAACACCTGGCGCGACGGGACAAGGCGAGCGAGGAGGGGCGCTATGTCTGCTCGATCCAGCGCCTGCCTCTGCCGCCCGGACGCGATGCGATCTGGGTCGCGCAGGAATACGCGCGATGGCTTCCTTCGCTCTTCAAGTTCGTTCTGCGCGTGACGGTGGACGCGCAATTGAATCTGGCCTTCCGCGTGACCGGGTTGCGTCCTCCCTTGCTCGAACTGAGCTATTCGCGGGACCGCTCGTCGGCTGATCGGCCGCTTTACTACATCACCGGGGGCTTGCTCGCGGGCGAAGCGGACCGTTCCGACGGCCGGGCCCCGGCGCGGCTCGAGTTCCGCGAGAGTCCGGACCGGCGCACCGTGCTGGCGGCAATCTTCAATTTCCGTCCATCGCTCCCCTGGTGGTTCTACCGCCTGACCCAAGCTCCGATCCATCTGCTCGTGATGAAACTCTTCGGCCTGCACCTCGCCCGCGAGCGCCCGGTGCCGCGCCACGCACCGGAGGGACGGCCAATCGGCGAGGCCTGATGGAAAACGTGCGGGATGTTTTCGGGCGGCCGTTGCGGGATCTGCGGGTTTCCGTGACCGACCGCTGCAGTTTCCGCTGTCCCTATTGCATGCCCGCCGAAGTCTTCGGCCGTGATTACGCCTTCCTGCCGAAGGCGCGGATTCTGACTTTCGAGGAGATCGTCCGCGTGGCGCAGGTCGCCACGCGACTCGGGGTGCGCAAGGTCCGCCTGACCGGGGGAGAGCCTCTGCTGCGGAAGGAAATCGAGGAACTCGTCCGGATGCTCGCGGCGATTCCCGGGCTGGACGACCTGGCGATGACGACCAACGCCCTCATTCTGGCCGGTCGCGCGGAAAAACTGCGCGCGTCCGGCCTGCGGCGGGTCACGGTGAGCCTGGATGCGCTGGACGATCAGGTCTTCCGACAGCTCAGCGGGGCCGACCGCCCGGTGGCCGCGGTGCTGGAGGGCATCACCGCAGCCCTCGCTGCGGGCCTGCCGGTGAAGGTCAACTGCGTCATCCAGCGCGGGGTCAACGAGGGCGAGGTCCTGCCCTTGGCGATGTGGTGCCGCGACCACGGTTGCACGCTGCGGTTTATCGAATACATGGACGTCGGGAACCACAATCATTGGGACCGTCGCATGGTCGTGCCGGCGGCCGAACTCCGCGGGCGCATCGACGAGGCCTTCGGGCTGGTTCCGCGGGATGCCGGGCATCCGGGCGAGGTGGCGCGGCGCTTCGATTATGCCGACGGGCGGGGCGAGGTCGGGTTCATCGCGTCCATCACCGAGCCCTTCTGCCGGGACTGCAACCGTGCGCGCCTGACGGCCGATGGAAAGCTGGTCACCTGCCTGTTCGCGACCGCCGGGGCGGACCTGCGGGCTCTCCTCCGCAACGGGGCCGACGATGGCGCCTTGGGCGACTTCATCGCCGGGGTTTGGTCCCGCCGCACGGACCGCTATTCCGAGGAGCGGGCGAACCACCCGGCGCCGGAGAATCCGAAGGTCGAGATGAGCTACGTCGGCGGCTGAGTCGGCGTCAGTTCGGGCTTGAGGCCGGGTCCGGAGCGGGTGTTTAGTTAGCTATGAACAAAAACTTGATCGTTGGTTTGCTGGCCGGATTGATGCTGTGCGGCCCGAGCTTGCGCGCAGAGGAGGCGACCCCGGCTCCGACGGCAGAGGCCCCGGTCATCCAAGCCGAGGACATGGCCGGTCTCGAGGCCAAGGTTGCCACCGGAGAGGAAGTTATCGTGGAGGGCACGATCAAGGCGGTGGGCAAAACTGGTGATGGGCAGATCACATTTCTCAACTTCGGCGAACGCAAAACGGGCTTTGTCGCCATCGTTTTCGCCGCTTCCTACCCGAACTTCCCCGATGGCCTGGACAAGTTCGCCCAGCAAAAGGTGCGGGTGAGGGGCAGCCTCGAGAAATACCGGGAGAAGCAGATGCAAATCCGCCTCGTGACGCCCGACCAGATCGAAATCGTCAGCGTTCAGGAACCCTAACCCGGCGGCACGGCCTCGCGACCGAGCAGCAGGCGCTCGACGTATTTGGCCAGAATGTCGAACTCCAGGTTGACCTTGTCTCCAGGGTTCAGGTCGCCCAAGTTGGTGTTCTCCAACGTGTGGGGAATGATCCAGACGCTGAAATGTCGGCCGTCTTCCAGAGCTGAGACCGTGAGGCTGACGCCATTGACCGCGATAGACCCTTTGAAGACCACATAACGCGCAAAGTCATCAGGCAAAGCGATATCCAGCCGCAGGTCCGGCCCCTTTTCCTCCACCGCCAGCACCTCGGCCGCGGTGTCAACATGCCCCTGAACAAAGTGACCGCCGAGCCGGCTGTCCATCCGTAAAGCCCGCTCAAGATTCACCGGGCTGCCTGGCTTGAGGGTGCCCATGTTGGTCCGCGCCAGACTCTCCTCCAGCAGGTCGAACATCAGTTGCTTGTCGCGATGCGCTGTGACGGTCAGACAACATCCATTGACCGCAATGCTCTCACCCGTGCGCACCCGCGCTGCGGTCCTCGGGGCCTTAAGCATTAGCTGCACCGCCTGATCGGTCCTCCGCAGCCAGCCAACCACACCCACTTCACGCACTAGACCAGTAAACATGGCCAACAATTTCTGACATTTTTCCGAGAAAATAAAGCGAAACTACGCAATAATACGGTAATCAGGACTTAATTCTGTGAACTTCCGGTTGCGCGAGCCGATCCCCGGGCTAGAATTTCGTCGTCACTCGACTCCTCCGGCGCACGGCAGCCCACTCGGCCCGACCCGCGCCATCCCTTTTCGATTTATGCAAGCGACACGACACAACCGACATGCCTTCCTGACCATCGCCTCTGCGGCGGCGCTGGTCACGATGGCGTTCTCCACCACGGGCGGTTCGACTGCCCCCACCGCGCAGCCCGTCAAGGAGCCCGCTCCCAAGGTGGCTGTGCTGACCACAGCCTATTCCAGTGGGGCTCAATGCAACGGCGCCTGGGCCCACCGGAACGCCATCGGCGGACGCCTCAAGTCCGGCGAGGTCAACAGCGCCGCCGCCGATTGGTCCCGCTTCCCGGTTGGAACCAAGTTCCGGGTCGTTCAGACCGGGAAGGTCTACCAGATCGACGACTATGGCTCGGCCATGGTGGGGAAGGACAAGATCGACCTGTTCATGCCGACCTACGGCCAAGTCAACCGCTGGGGCAAGCGGGACGTCACCATCGAGATCATCGAATGGGGCAGCTCGGAGAAAAGCCTGGCCATCCTCAAACCGCGCGCCAAGGCACCCTATGTGCGCAAGATGGTCCAAGCCCTGAAGGATAAACTGGACGACGCCGGCTGAGGCGTCACCCGGCGGGGCAGCCTTGTTCGCGGATCAGGGGACGATGCGAAGCTGCACGGATTCGTGCCGACGGTCGCCTTCGACGATGTCCGTGATGACGATCAAGTGGTCGCCGGGTTCGGCCAGTCCCTTGAGGAGCAAAGCGGCCTCGGCGGCAAAGACATTCTTGTCCGGCTCGGGGAGGAAACCCATCCGGTGCGCCTGCACGCCGTAAAGCAGGGCCATGCGGCGGCAGACTTTATCATCCGGACAGAAAGCATGGATCGGCGCCTGCGTCGGGCGTAGATGCGAGACGTAGCCGGCCATGTTGCCGGCAAAGGTGAAGACGAGGATCTTGGCCTGGGGAAAATTGTTGGCCAGGCTGACCGCGGCCGAAACGGTTTTCTGCCGCGGTCCGTCCATCGTTGCCTCACGGGCAAAACCTGCGCCGCCGCTTCGCTCGATGCGGCGCGACACCCGGTCGAAGACCTCGACGCATTGCGTTGGATATTGGCCCACGCTGGTCTCGCCGCTGAGCATGATCGCGTCGGCCTGCTCGTAAACGGCATTGGCCACGTCGGTGATCTCCGCCCGCGTCGGCAGGGGGTTGGTGATCATGGATTCAAGCATGTGCGTGGCCACAATGACCGGTCGGCCGGCCTTGACGCACATCTTCACGATGCGCCGCTGGATGATCGGCAGTTCTTCCATCGGACACTCGATCCCGAGGTCGCCGCGGGCCACCATGACCGCGTCGGCTGCCAGCATGATGTCCTTGACCACCTTGACCGCGTGCTGGTCCTCGACCTTGGCGATGATGTGGGCGTCGCTGCCCAGCCGCTTCAGTTCGGCCCTCATGGCCTCCACATCCGCCGCCTCGCGGCAGAAACTCAAGGCGAAGTAGTCCACCTCGGCGGCCACGCCCACCGCGATGTCCTTGAGATCCTTCTCCGTCATCGGGGGCAGGTTGACTTTGACCCCGGGGAGATTGATGTGACGGCGTGAGCCGAGGACCCCACGGGTCAGGACCTCGCAGCGGATGCGGTTGTCCTTTTTCTCCAGCACCTTCATGTGCAGGTTGCCGTTGTCGACCAGCACCACGTCGCCCACCGCAATATCGTCGATTAGCCCGTCGTAGTTCACGTCAACCGAGTAAAGTTCCTCGCTGGTCGCGCCGCGGACGGTGAATTCCAAAGTGTCGCCTGCCTTCAGGTCGAGATTGGTCGCGACATCACCGGTGCGGATGGCCGGGCCCTGGGTGTCCATCATGATGGCGATATTGGCCGAGGTCTGTCGCGCCACCTCGCGGATCCGCGGCACGATCATGCGCACCCACTCATGGTTCGCGTGGCTCATGTTGAGCCGGAAAATGTTGGCTCCCGCCGCGATCAGCCGCCGCAACATCTCCGGAGAGTCGGTGGCGGGGCCGAGGGTGCAGATGATCTTGGTCTTGCGCATGGCCAAGAAAACGCGGGGAAGAGGGGCTCTGGCAAGGCGAAGTTCCCGGGGGAGATGAATTAGAACTTGCCGCCGCGCCGCCGGCTCGTTTTCTTGCAGGCTCATGAATGATCATTTTGGCACCTTGAAGAAGTTCCACCCGGGCACCGCGGGGGAGTCCTGGTTCTGTTCGCTGCCCCAGCTCGAGGCCTCCGGCTTGGGCCCGATCTCCCGCCTGCCGGTGAGCATCCGCATTGTTCTCGAGTCCGTCCTCCGCAATTGCGACGGCCGCAAAGTCCGCCCCGAGGATGTGCAGGCCCTCGCTGCTTGGAACGCGAAGAAGCCCGCGGCCGAGGAGATTCCCTTCGTCGTCGCCCGCATCGTCCTGCAGGATTTCACCGGCGTTCCTTTGCTCGTCGACCTCGCGGCCATGCGTGACGCCGTGGCCCAAGCCGGCGGGGATCCGGCCATGATCGAGCCCCTCGTGCCGGTGGACCTTGTAGTGGACCACTCGGTGCAAGTGGACTTCTTCGGCAGTGCCGAGGCGCTGCGGCTCAACCTCGACATGGAGTTCAAGCGCAACCGCGAACGCTACCAGTTCCTCAAATGGGGCCAGCAGGCCTTCAAGACTTTCGGCGTGGTTCCTCCGGGGATCGGCATTGTCCACCAGGTGAACCTCGAGTATCTGGCCAAGGGCGTCCTTTCCCGGCCGCATGATGGCGGCACGCTCTACTATCCGGACACCTTGGTGGGCACGGACTCGCACACCACGATGATCAACGGCCTCGGCGTCGTCGGCTGGGGGGTGGGGGGCATTGAAGCCGAGGCCGGCATGCTCGGGCAGCCGGTCTACTTTCTCACCCCAGAAGTTGTCGGTGTTCACCTCAGCGGTCGCCTGCGCGAGGGTGTCACCGCCACCGATCTCGCGCTCCATGTCACCGAGATGTTGCGCAAGACCAAGGTGGTCGGGAAATTCGTCGAGTTCTACGGCGAGGGCGCGGCCTCTCTGCCGCTGCCGGATCGTGCGACCATTGCCAACATGGCTCCGGAATACGGCGCGACCATGGGCTACTTCCCCGTCGACGAAGAATCGGTCAACTACCTGCGGGCCACCGGGCGGACCGACGATCAGTGCGCCGCTTTCGAGGCCTACTTCAAAGCCCAGGAGTTGTTTGGCATGCCGCAGCGCGGCCAGATTGATTACAGCGTCGACCTCGACCTCGACCTCTCGTCGGTCCAGCCGGGCGTGGCCGGACCCAAGCGTCCGCAGGACCGGATCAACCTTCCGGACCTGAAGGACACCTTCCTCGGCCTGCTCGAGAAGCCGGTGTCTGAGGGCGGCTACAACAAGCCGACCGCCGGTCGCGCCGCTCCGGCGGAGATCCAGGTGGACCGTCCGCGTTTTTCCATCCCGGCCGACGAGCAGCAGCAGGTCGAGGAAATGGAGGACGATCGTCCGACGCCGGACGACGTGAACGGACGCGCCGGCGGTGGCGAGGCTGTCCTCGACCACGGCAGCGTCGTCATCGCAGCCATCACCAGTTGCACGAACACCAGCAACCCCAGCGTGATGCTCGGGGCCGGTTTGCTCGCCCGCAAAGCCGTCGAGCGCGGCCTGACCGTCTCGCCGGCGGTCAAGACGTCCCTCGCCCCCGGTTCGCGCGTCGTGCAGGATTATCTCGCCACCACGGGACTGCAGCCTTACCTCGATCAACTCGGCTTCCAAATCGTCGGCTACGGCTGCACCACCTGCATCGGCAACTCCGGCCCGCTGCCTCAGGTCGTCGAGGAGGCCATCACAGGACATGACCTCGTTGCCGCCTCCGTGCTCTCGGGTAACCGCAACTTCGAGGCTCGCGTCCACCAGAACGTCAAAGCCAATTTCCTCATGTCCCCGCCGCTCGTTGTCGCCTTCGCCCTGGCCGGGCGGGTCGATATCGACCTGACCAGCGAGGCCCTCGGGCGCGGTCGGGACGGGAAGGAAGTTTTTCTCCGCGACCTCTGGCCGTCGCTCGAGGAAATCCGCACAACCATGCAGTCCGCCCTCAAGCCGGAAATCTTCCGCCGCCTCTACGCCGACTTCGCCGCGCAGAATCCCAAATGGAACGAGATCCCGGGCTCGGTCGGCCAGCTCTACGCCTGGGATGCTTCCAGCACTTACATTCAAAATCCGCCGTTCTTCGAGAACTTCTCCATGCAACCCGGGACCGTGGCCGAGATCACCGGGGCGCGTCCGCTCGGCATTTTCGGCGATTCGGTCACGACCGACCACATCTCCCCGGCCGGCGCGATCAAGGCGGCCTCACCGGCCGGAAAATACCTCGTCGATCACGGGGTCAAGCCGGAGGATTTCAACAGCTACGGCAGCCGACGCGGCAATGACCGCATCATGACCCGCGGCACCTTCGCCAACGTGCGGATCAAGAACCTCATGGTCCCCGGCGTCGAGGGCGGGGTGACCAAATACTTCGGTTCGGGCTCGTCCGCCGGCGAACAGATGGCCATTTACGATGCGGCCGAGCGTTACAAGGCGGATGGCATTCCGCTTGTCGTCCTGGCCGGACAGGAATACGGCACCGGCTCGAGCCGCGACTGGGCGGCCAAGGGCACCATGCTTCTTGGCGTCAAGGCCGTCGTGGCTCAGAGCTACGAACGCATCCACCGCTCCAACCTCGTCGGCATGGGCGTCCTGCCCCTGCAGTTCGAGGAGGGGACCAGTGCGCAAACCCTCGGCCTGGACGGCACCGAAACTTTCTCCGTGCTCGGCCTGACCGAGAGCGTGCAACCGCGGCAAAAACTCACCCTGCGCGTGACCAAGGCAGATGGGACGACCAAAGATGTCCCGGTCATCCTCCGCATCGACACCCCGATCGAAGTCGAATACTACCGCCACGGCGGCATTCTACCCTTCGTGCTGCGGGAGTTGATCGGCGCCGGCTGAGAACCAAAGGCCCAGAGCAATTAGACGTTGTCAGCCGCGATCGCGGGTAGGGGCGGGCCTCCGGACCGACCGGGAGCATGTCTGGGCTACGAACGCGCCAAGGGCAATTGACCCAGCAGAGTTAAGGTCAGTAGTGTTCAGTAGCTCCTAAAAAAGTGTCCCTATACCCCAAAGTCCTTAGCTGGCCAACTCGCATAATTGTTGTTTCCATCATCGGCATCGTCGTTTTTACGGTAGGTATCTCGACCTTCTTCGCCTCCGCAGGGGCAGGCGGAAGGGATGTAGACGGAATGCTTCCAATGGCTGTCATGTCTTTTCCCTTAGGTATATCGGCCTTTCTGCCCGGCAAATTTGAACCCGTTATTAGCTTGATTTATGGCTGGCTCTTCTACGCTGGTCTCATCGTCGCTCTACTACTCAACGAGGCGTCGAAGGTATTCGCCGCGATAGCAACCATATTGGTAGTGGTTCTGGTTCTGAATCTGTATGGATGCAGTCAGATCTTGGCTCGTTGAGCTCCGGAGTCTTCTGCCATTCCGGAGGAGTCGGCTTCACGAAATCGGGGGTGCGCCCAGGCGAGAGGTTTTGGGAGGTTCGCTTCTCCCTTCGTGCCTGCTGTAAGCATGCTCTGCGGGTCGCTTGGTGAGTCTGACCATAACACTCGGGCTTTGTGCGCCGATGACCGAATCAAGCTCCGGTGGATCTCAATCAGCAGTTCGCGTCCTCACCCCGCCTTGAGGACCTGGATGAACGCTTCCTGCGGGATGTTGACGCGGCCGATGCTTTTCATACGCTTTTTGCCCTCCTTTTGCTTCTCGAGGAGCTTGCGCTTGCGGGTGATGTCGCCGCCGTAGCATTTGGCCGTGACGTTCTTGCGCATGGCACTGACCGACTCGCGGGCGATGATCTTGCCGCCGATGGCTGCCTGGATGGCGACCTGATAAAGTTGGGTGGGGATGACCTCCTTGAGCTTGGCTGCGAGCTGGCGCCCGCGGGCCTCGGCCTTGTCGCGGTGGACGATGGACGAAAACGCGTCCACGGGCTCTCCGTTGACGAGGAGATCGAGCTTCACCAGCTTGTCGGCGCGGGTGCCGGCGTGCTCGTAGTCCATCGAACCGTAGCCGCGGGTGATGCTCTTGATCTTGTCGTTGAAGTCCACGAGGATTTCGTTCAGCGGCAGAACGCAGGTGAGCATGACTCGCCGCGTGTCGAGCGACTCGGTGTGATCGAGCGTCCCGCGCTTGTCCATGATGAGCTGCATGAGCGGCGAGATGTATTCGTTGGGCACCATGATGAAGCACTTCACGATCGGCTCGCGGATTTCCTCGATGACGCTGAAGTCAGGCAGATATTCCGGGTTGTCCACGTGGAGGATCTCGCCGTTGGTCTTCAGGACTTCATAAATCACCGACGGATAAGTCGCGATGATGTCCATGTCGTATTCGCGGCGCAGGCGCTCCAGGATGATCTCCATGTGGAGCAGTCCGAGAAATCCGCAGCGGAAGCCGAAGCCGAGGGCCACGCTGCTTTCGGCTTGGAAGACGAACGACGAGTCGTTGATCTGCAGCTTGGCCATGGCGGCCTTGAGATGCTCGAAGTCGGCGGTGTTGATTGGATAGACACCGCTGAAAACCATCGGTTGGATTTCCTGGAAACCCGGCAGTGCCTCGGTCGCGGGAAAGCGCGTGCCGGTGAGGGTGTCGCCGATCTTGATTTCGCTCGAGGTTTTGATGTTGGCGATGACGTAACCGGTGTCGCCCGGCTCGAGCTTCTCCCTCGCCTCCATTTTCGGGGTGAAGACGCCGACCTCCTTCACTTCGTAGGGCCGGTTGTTGCTCATCATCTTCACGCCGTCGCCCGCCTTGAGCGAGCCGCTCATCATGCGGACGTAGGTCACGACGCCGCGATACGAGTCGAAGGTCGAATCGAAAACCAAGCCCCGCACTTTGTCGTCGGGCCACTGCCTCGGTGGCGGGATGCGGTGGATGATGGCCTCCAGGATGTCCTCGATACCGATGCCCGCTTTCGCGCTGGCCAGAATGGCTTCGTTGGCGGGAATCGCCAGGATGTCCTCGAGTTGCCGCTTGACCGTCGGGATGTCCGAATTCGGCAGGTCGATCTTGTTGATGACCGGCACGATGGTCAGCCCCTGGTTGTTCGCCAGATGGACGTTGGCCACGGTCTGGGCCTCGACGCCCTGCGCGGCATCCACGATGACGAGGGCGCCCTCGCAGGCGGCGAGCGAGCGGGAGACTTCGTAGGCGAAGTCGACGTGGCCCGGCGTGTCGAGAAGGTTGAGTTTGTATTCCTGCCCGTCCTTGGCTTTGTAGCGCATGGCAACGGGATGCATCTTGATGGTGATGCCGCGCTCGCGCTCGAGGTCCATCGAGTCCAGGAGCTGGTCCTGCTTCTCGCGATCGGAAATCGTCCGCGTGGTTTCCAACAACCGGTCCGACAGGGTTGTCTTCCCGTGGTCGATGTGAGCAATGATGCAAAAGTTACGGATGTTCCGCATGAGGTGGGAAGGAGACTATCGGCGTCCGGCGTCCTGCGGTCAAATACACTGTCCGCGCTGGGGTGTTGCCCCGGAGCCGTGGGGTGGCCCATGATGCGGCATGGAGAGCGAGGAAAAGCAGAAGCGTTTGGCCATGCTGGTCGCGGTTGGGGCGGCCCTGATCCTGCCCGTGGCGCTGGCCACCGTGGGGTTCTGGGCCATGTGGTCGGCCCGCACGCCCGCGCCGCCGCCGGCCGATCCCGCGCAGAACGAGGCTCTCCGTGCGTCCATCGAACGCGCCGCGAACGTGGTCATGCCGGTCCCGACCCTCACGGACGAAGTTCTCGCGCTCGATTGCCCGGCGGAGAATTTCGAGAAGGAGGTCCAGCGCGTCGTGCGGTTGGCCACCGGGGTGGGTGGCTCGGCCTCTTCGTGGAATGACGGTCGGACAGTCCGCCTCATCGCCAATGTGCCCGCCTCGGTGGCGGAAGTTTTTCGCGAGTCGGTCCAGCGCGGGGTCTATGACATCGCGGCCGCCGGCGAGCAGAAGTCGATGAAAATCATTCAGGTCGTCCTGCGCCCGATCGAGCCCGAGCCCACGCCAACGCCCAAGCCGACAAAGAAGAAAAAGAGCTGAACCCGCGCGCCCTATTTGGTTGAGACGCGGCGGATTTCCTTCACCGGTTGCGGGGCCGGCACGGCCGGCAGCGCGGGTGCTTCCGCGGGATCCAGCGCCGCCACGCTGTAGTCGCCGGTCTCCTCGTTGAAAGTGAACCGGTGCAGACCGCCCACGGCCGCTCTGACTTTGATCTTCTGCGCCATCTCCGTGGCTGTCCCGGCCGCCGGCAAAGCCGAGTGCAGGGCTGCGTCATCGCCCCATTGTTTTTCCAGCGAGCCGTCGGCGATGAAGACGAATTCGAGCATCTGCCCGCGCTCAAGATCCACTTCGGCCTGCCACTTGAAGTCGTCGGTCATGTAGAGCGGGTCGGCGTTGATGCTCCAGCGGTTGAAGTTGCCCATGACGTTGATACGTCCGAAACGCGAGGCCGCCTTGCGCTCGAAACGGTAGCGCAGGGTTTGCTCGTTGAAGGTCAGAGCATAATCGCCGTTGAGCGGGCCGCTGACCACGAGGGGCGCACCGCCCTCGACCGCCGTGCCGGTGGCGGGCAGAACACCGGATTCAAGACCGCTGCCGCCGTATTCGCGCCCGGTCGCGGGGTTGACGATGCGGAACTGGATGTTGCGGCCGTTGGCGAAGCCCA
The DNA here is from genome assembly GCA_041736875.1 of Chthoniobacterales bacterium. GTDB lineage: Bacteria > Verrucomicrobiota > Verrucomicrobiia > Chthoniobacterales > JACTMZ01 > JACTMZ01. The sequence goes on from JBGSSV010000180.1 coordinate 138,842, forward strand.
GCACGGTTTCCCAGATGTGGTCCTCGACCAAGCCCATGCGCATTCCCTCGTTGGACGGATCCCAGGGACGCGGCTGGGTGAAGTTGCCCGTGACCACCAGTTGCGGGGCGTCGCCGGTCAGGGCTACTTCCTCCACGACGGGGGCGACAGCCTCGGCCGGGGCGGATTCTTCCGCTGCCTCCGGTTCGCTCGGTGCCGGCGCAGGTTGGCCGTGGGTCTCATCCCACTGATCACGCAACTCGGCCAGATCCACGACCGAGGGCTCCATTGCTCCGAGGCCGAAAACCTGCGCGCTATAGGGTGCGAGCCGCACGGAAATCTTTTGTGCACTGTCGGTCCGCAGCGCCATCGTGGCCACGCCGCTGAAATCCCGCCCGTATTTGGGGTCGTCGGTGTTGAGCAGCAGCTTCCACTGCCCGGCCTTGGGGAAGGTCAGGGGATAAGCCTCCACCGGCTGGCCCGAGAAGTTGATCACGATATAAAGATCCTCCTTCGGTCTCCCCGGCAAATAGCGGCGGTAGGCGAGCACTTGGTTGGTTTCGTCAGCCTTGACCATCCGGGCGTGTGTGCCGGTCAGGGCGGCGCTCTGCCCATCAAGGTTGCGGCGCAGATGAATCAGGTCGCGATACAATTGGAAGGCGTGAAACGCATCCTCGCCTCTCTGCCAGTTCAACGGCGTGTCGTCATGAAACTGGCGGTCCTCGCTCAACTCCTGGCCCATGAAAACCAGGGGGATCCCCGGTGAGGTCAGCGTAAGCACGGCGGCCAGGGCGTGCTTGCGCCGGGCCAGCAGGCTGTGCGGGTCCGCCTCGTCGGCATCGGTCAGATTCCGCCGCTTGCTGTTCAGCTTCCCGGTTTCATCGTGGTTCTCGGTGTAAATGACGCGGCGGAATCCGAGCGGCGAGTCGATGCGGCTTGCGATATCCTCCACCCGGCGGGCGGCGTCATCTTGACGCACGAGCTGTGGCACAACGCCCCCGTCCCCCCCGTGGTGAAAATCATACTCCCAGGAGCTGTCGAAACGCGGGTCGCCGACGGAATCCTCCGCGATGCTGATCTTCCCGGGGTATTCCTGACGGATCATGCGGGCCAGGCGGTGCAGGAGCTGCTCGCCTTCGGCATTGGCCACCGCCCCGTTTTCGACCGCGCGGATGTTGACCGTCGAATCCCAGCGCAGGCCGTCGATCTTGTATTCGTCGAACCACATGCGCACTTGGTCGGCGATGAAGTCGCGCACTTCCGGGCGTCCGAAGTCCGGCCGCGGCCCCCAAGGCGTGTTGCCCCGCTGGGAATCCTCGTAAAAGTAAATCCCGCCCTCAGTCTCGCCGCCGCTGCTGCCGTCGAACTGCCACAGCCCGGAGCCATCCGGGTTGTAGTGGTTGTGCACGATGTCCAGATGCACGGCGATGCCGCGTTCGTGGCAGGCTTTGACAAATTCCTTGAGCGCATCCGGTCCGCCATAGGCGCTCTCGATGGCGAACTGGTCGCTCGGGTTGTAGCCCCAACTGTGGCGTCCCGCGAACTCGTTGACCGGCATGAGGAGAACGCAATTCACGCCCATTTCTTTCAGGTGATCGAGCTTGCCCACCGCGTCGCGCAGCGTGCCTGGCTCGTCATCCCGCGGGTTGGGGTCGTGGAAGGTGCCGGGGTGCAGTTGGTAGATGACCAGATCGTTCAACGCGGCCGAGGACTGGTGCCGGGCCGTCGAACCCCAATCGAAGCCCTCGCGGTCGTAGATTACTCCGCGCCCCTCGGAGGACGTGACTTGGCGCGCGCGCGGATCTTTGCGCTCGATCGTGCCGTTGAGCAGGAACATGTATTCGTCCCCCAGCTTGGCCTCGCGCACATCGCCCGACCAGATCCCGCTGTCGCCCTCCCTCCGCAGGGCGTCGCGGGTCTTGTGCCAGTTGTTGAATGACCCGATGACGGAGACGCTTTCGGCGTTGGGGGCCCAGACGCGGAAGGTCGTGCCCTCGACTTTGCCGGAGGCGGATTTCTGCACCATGGCACCGAGTTGGCCGGGAAAGAGACTGCTCTGGGCCCGCAGCGAAGGGGTGCTGCACCAGAGCACGCTGACCGCGAGGAACGCGAGCAGGCAGCCGGCGGTCTGCCCTCTCGCGGGCTGTGGCGGGCGGTCTTTCATCCTCCCTTCCTCTACACAGCAAGCGTGGCCGGGCAAATCTTTACCTTGCCGCGCGACGGATTTTTGGCTGCCGTGCAGGCTGCTAACCCGACCGCCATGCCCCCTGAACCGACGGATCAACGCATCTACGACCGCGCCCGCAGCATTGCCGACCTCTATCGTCTGGCCGCCGAGGTCTACCCCGACCGACCGGCCTTGGCCCGGCGAAACAAGGAGGGCGTCTTCCAGCCAAAGACTTATCGCGAGCTTTACGCCGAGGCTGTCGCCTTGGGCACGGCCTTGGTCGAGCTCGGCCTGCAGCCCCGCGAGCATGTCGCCCTGCTCTCGGACAACCGGCCTGATTGGCTGCTCTGCGATGGTGCCGTGTTGCTCTGCGGAGCGGCGGACGTGCCCCGCGCAGCGGACATCACCGCGCAGGAAATTTCTTACATCGTAGCCCACAGCGACGCGGTGCTGGTCATGGCCGAGAACAAAAACGTGCTGGCCCGCGTGCTGGAAGTGCGCGAGGCCCTTCCGCAGGTCCGGCAGGTGATCCTCCTCGACGGCGAACCGCCGGAAGGGTCCGGCGTGCTCAAGTTGGCCGACTTGGTCTCGCGCGGCCGCCACCTGCGCGAAGCCGGCGATCGGGTCATCGAAGAACGCCTGGCCCAGATCAAAGGTTCGGATCTCTTCACCCTCATCTACACGTCGGGCACGACCGGCACGCCCAAAGGGGTCATGCTGACCCACGACAACATGCTCTCGCAGGTGCAGGACCTGCCGTTCGTCATCAGCCCGGCCGACCGCGTGCTCTCGATTCTGCCGGTCTGGCACAGCTACGAGCGAGTCTTCGAGATGGTGACGATCAGCCGCGGTGCCTGCACCTACTACACGAGCATCCGCGCAGTCGGAGAGGACCTGCGCAAGGTTCGTCCGCACTGGATGGCCTCGGCACCGCGTCTCTGGGAGGGCCTCTACGGCCGTATCCTCCACAATGTCTCCGAAGCACCGCGCTTGCGCCGGGGGCTGTTTCGCGCGGCTTACCACTGCTCGCGTGAATTCGAGACCGCCTGGTTTTTCCTCACCGGTCGCCTCATCGATCTGACCGGCCGTTCGCCCGGGCAATCCCTTGTCCTCGCCCTGCGCAGTATCGCCCTCCTGGCGCTCTATGCCGTGCCCCGCACACTGCTCGACGCACTCGTCATGAAGAAAATCCGCGCGGTCGTCGGTGGCGAATTCCGCGGGACCGTTTCCGGAGGCGGAGCCCTGCCGCCCCATGTGGACGAATTCTTCAACTATATCGGCATCCCCGTGCTTGAGGGCTACGGCATGACGGAAACCTCGCCTGTCCTCGCGGTGCGGACTTGGACCAAGCTCATCATCGGGACAGTCGGACCGTTCTGGCCGCGCACGCAGATCCGCATCGTCGACCCCGCCAGCGGCGAGGTGCTCTATCCTGATGAGAAACGGGCCGGCGGGGGGAGGGGGATCAAGGGCGAGATCCACGCCAAGGGCCCGCAGATCATGAAGGGCTATTACAAGAACCCCGAGGCCACTGATAAAGTGCTGCGGGATGGATGGATGAACACCGGGGACCTCGGGATGGTGACCTTCAACGATTGCCTCAAAATTGTCGGCCGCTCGAAGGAGACCATCGTCCTGCTCAGCGGCGAGAACGTCGAGCCAACGCCGATCGAAGCCAAGCTGCTGGAATCGCCGCTCATCGACCAATGCATGGTCGTGGGACAAGATGAAAAGCAACTTGGCGCCTTGATCGTGCCCTCGCTCGCCGGGTTGAAGGCGCATGGGTTGGTCTTGGCCACGCTGGAGGCGGCCGCCGCCGACGAACGGGCAGGAGATTTGATCTCGGCCGAGGTCCGGCAGTTGGTCAGCCGCGAGCAGGGTTTCAAGTCGTTCGAGTTTGTCGCCTCATGGCGTCCGGTGACCAAACCCTTCGAGGTGGGCGACGAATTGACGCCGACCTTCAAACTCATGCGTCACGTCATCACGGCGAAGCATGCAGCCTTGATCGACGCGATGTATCACCACACGCGGGCCAAACGGAAGCTCTAGCGTGCCGGGAGGTGCTCGGCACAATACTCCTCGCCGTCCGCCGTCACCCGGAAATCCAGCTCCGGATGCGAGACCTCCGTGCGGCCGCAGGTGGTGCAGCAGTGCAGCGACTCCGACGTTTCCGCGCGGAACTTTTCCAGACGGACCGCGCTCTGGCGCTGGGACCGCATGTCGCGGATAAAGCCCGGTCCGAAAAAGATCAGATAGTTGGCCAGCGACGCGACCATCGCCATCTTGGCGGCGAGCGGGGAGACCAAGACCTGCAGCAAGAGAACGCCCGCCATGACCCAGGCGAGGTATTTCATTTTCACCCGCAGGATGAAGAACAGGAAAATCTCGTAGTTCGGGGCCACCGTGGCGAAGGCGAAGAAAAGTGAGAGGTTGAGGAAGGTGTTCGAAGGCGTGCCGCCGAAAAAGAACGCCGCAACCGTGCAGCCGATCATGCCAACCAAGTAAAACACGTTGAGCCGCAGGGGGCCCCACGATTCCTCCAGCGCCGAGGACAGGAACCAGAGGAAGAGAAGGGCAAAAATGATCCAGAACGCGCTCTGCGTCTCCGGGATGAAGATGTAGGTGACGAGCCGCCAGACTTCACCCTGCATTATTCTTTCCGGAATCAGGGCCAACACTCCCGCGTAGGTCGGGTCGAGGGTCAGCAACATGAAGGTCAGCGCATTGAGCAGCACCACCGCCTTCAGCACCCCGGGCGTGCCCAGCCACGGCACGTAACGCTCGAGAAACCTCCAGAATTTCGACTCGCCCATCGCGTTCACTGCGCCGGGACCTTGGCCTGCCAGGGCCAGCGTCCGTTGATCTCCAATTCGAGGGAGAAGCTCAGGAAAGTCCGGATGAGCACAATGGCCCCGAGCACGGCCATGTTTTGCAAGGTGGGGGCAACCGCCACGGTCTTGATGATGTCGCCCGCGACGAGGAGTTCGAGTCCGAGCAAGATGGCCCGGCCGAGCCGCTGGCGGTAGGCGGAGTAGCGGTCAAGTCCGTCCGGCGGCGCGGCGAAAAGGGCGCGCCAGGTCGCGACCACGATGCCGACGACAATGACCGCCACGCCGGCTCCGTCGACTGTCATTCCCACCGTCTCCATCGATTGCTGAAAGCTGTTCAACATGGCCGCAGAGTGAACGGCAGCGGTGAAGTGGACAAGAGCGCAGATACCGCGAGGGCTGGCCATGCAGAGGCATCGGGGGCAGGATGGCTTCGGTCATGGGCATCGAAATCGAGCGCAAGTTTCTCGTCCGGGAAGACGCTTGGCGCGCCGGGGTGACCGCCGTCCGTTCTTTGCGGCAAGGCTACCTCGCGATTGACGGCGGCAACACGGCACGGGTGCGGACCGATGGCCTTCGCGCCTGGATCACCATCAAGGGAAGAACGCAGGGGATCAGCCGTGCCGAGTTCGAGTATGAAGTGCCGCTGGCCGACGCCGAGGGTTTGTTGGCGCTGTGTGGTGAGCGGTTGGTCGAGAAGCGCCGCCACTTGGTTCCGCATGAGGGTCGCACTTGGGAAGTTGACGAGTTTTTCGGGGCCAATGCGGGTTTGGTCCTGGCCGAGATCGAACTGGCCGAAGCGGACGAGTGGGTGACCCTGCCGCCCTGGCTCGGTCAGGAAGTTTCGGCGGATCCTCGCTACACCAACGCCCGTCTGGCCACCCATCCCTTCGGCTGCTGGGAGTTATGAAGTGATCTAGGCGAACAAGTGCCTTGCTTTTTCATCCTGATCAGGCATTGTCCATCCTCCACCGACCCTATCGTCCAGCGGTTAGGACACCGCCCTTTCACGGCGGTAACACGGGTTCGAATCCCGTTAGGGTCGCCACTCTAAAGCTTTCAGAGTGCGCGACTTACGCGAAAAAGCGCCGCCCCGCGTCATGCAAAAAATCATGCAGATCGTTGACATCCGCACGATCTCGTATGCACCGAGTTCAAATTGTTGGCCACGGCGAGGCCGAGGTGAAGATCTATCCGATCCGCCGAAAAGCGGACCGCTACCGCTTCTTCCAGATCGCGTGGTATGAGCTGGGCCAACGTCGAACGAAGACGCTCGTAGACCCGCTCAAGGCGAAGTCCTTCGCGCAGCAGGTTCACGTGTCGCTGCTAAACCAAGGTCGCGCGGTCGACGTCACGCCGCAGGACATCCAGATGTTTCGTGATGCCGAGGCGATCACCGCCTCGTTCGGTGTGTCGCTCCCGTTCGCCATTCGCGAGTGGGCTGATGCCCGTAAGCTGCTCGGTCCCGGAATCCTTGGTTCCGCAAAATCGCTGGTGGATGCGTTGCACGGGATTCAGGACATCCCCACCAAAGCGGCCGTGCTGAAGTTCGTGGAATACAAGGAGCGAGCAGGCCTAAGCAAGCGGCACGTCGGGACAATGCGGAACCTGTTGGAGCCCTTCTACCGGAAATTCAACGACCATATCCTCTCGAAGTTCACGGTCGCCGAAGTCGAGACATATGTGGCCAAGGCGAAGGGCGGGGCCCGGACGAAGAACAACCTCATCGCCACGCTGAAGACGTTCTTCACGTGGGCGCAGAAGCATGGCCATCTGCGACAAGACCGCCCTACCGTGGCTGATACGCTGTCAAAGAAGCGTGAGCCGATGAAGACGCCAGAGATCTTCACGGTGGCTGAAATGACCGCGATCATGACAGCAACGGAGCCGGAGATGGTGCCCTATATGGCCATCGGCGCATTTGCCGGGCTGCGCAGCGCGGAGATTGAGAAACTGGAATGGTCGGCCATCGACTTCGAGACGGGCTACATCCGCATCGCATGGGACATCGCCAAAACTCGCCAACGGCGCTTGGTTCCGATCCCCGCGAATTTGAAGGCGTGGCTTGTGCCGATGAAGAAGGAATCCGGCCCCGTGGTGCCCCGAAACCTCCGCGAGCGAATTCAGGCCGTCGGGAAGCGTGCCGGCGTGCCGTGGAAGTCGAATGCCCTCCGCCACAGCTTCGGCAGCTACCGGCTGGCCGAGGTGCAGGACGCGGCGAAGGTCAGTCTGGAGATGGGCAACTCGCCGGCGATGCTCTTCAAGCATTACCGCGAGCTGGTCACGCCCGAGCAGGCGCGGCAGTGGTTTGCTATTATGCCTGCCGCATGAATTGGAACCACATTGCGAGGCCCCGAATGTCACCCATGAGGTAAATTTGGCGTTCTGAGCAAATTCATCACCTGATGATGAATTTGCCGGATTCACCCGGTTGCCCGCAAATCGGAACCATGGTTCCGCTATTCGGGGCCAAATCGGACACATGTGACCGATTTGGGTGTTCGCCCGTAATCGCTCACATGTGAGCGGTTGTCAGTTCAGATTACCACCGCTGGTGGGAATTTGCCCGTTCGCTGCGTGCGAGCTACGAAGCCGGGGCCGGTTCCGCGCCGGGTCCCGCATAGGAGGGTATGAGCGGCCCCTCCTTTTCACCCTGCGTCACTTCTGCATCGGCCGAGGTCGACGCGACCAGTTGCGGCGACCGCCCGACATCTCGCGGCATGCTCCGGCATGCGGCGGATAGCAGCAAGGGCCTCGAAAGTGCTCGCGACAGAGTGAA
>JBGSSV010000217.1:0-1915 GCA_041736875.1 Chthoniobacterales bacterium
CAGCGTGCCCTCGTCGCGCAGTTGCTGGCTTGCGAACTGCCTTACTGCGACCCGGATGGCCGGCCGGTCATGCTGCAATTCTCGTGGCGCGAGCTGGAACGGAAATTCGGCCGCGGCACCTGAGGCACCGCCCGCCTTGCACGCTGCGCGGGTTTTTGAAATACAAGGGGGGTCATGTCAGACCTGCGCATCGAACCGGCCACGCTGGAGGACCTGCCTCTCATGGCGGAATTGCTGGCCGACCTCTTCGCGCACGAGCCGGATTTTTATCCCGACCAGGAAAAGCAGATGCGCGGGTTGCGCCTCATCCTCGAGCAACCGAGCCGGGGGCGGATCTTTGTTCTGCGCAACAACATGCGGATCATCGGGATGGTCAACCTGCTTTTCACCATCAGCACGGCCGAGGGCGGATTTGTCATTCTGCTCGAGGACCTCGTGGTGCACGCCGACCACCGGAACCAAGGCCACGGCGAGCGCCTGCTCCTCTACGCCATCGACTACGGACGGCAGAAACATTTTCTGCGCATCACGTTGCTGACCCACCGAGGAGACGGGCGGATCATCGAGTTCTACCGCAAGCACGGCTTCTTCGAATCGGAGATGGTCACGATGCGCTTGCTCCTCGGCGGCGGGTCCGGCGGCGCGTTGTGAGCGCCCGGGCGCGGACGGCTTTTGTGCTTTGCGCCGGGTGGGGGCAGCGCCTCCAGCCGCTGACCAATCAGGTGCCGAAGCCGCTCGTCCCGATCTGCGGTGTGCCGCTCGTGGAGTTTGCGCTCGCGAGGGTGGCGGGCACCGGAGTCGAGCGCATCGTGATCAACACCCATCGTTTGGCCGATGAGTTTGTCCGGCTCTTCCCGTCCTACCCGCGCCCCTCGCGCTATGGCGGGGCCGAGGTGCTTTTCCGTCACGAGCCGGTTCTCCTCGAGACGGCGGGCGGCCTCAAGAACGTGGAGGACTTGCTCCTGCCGGGTCCGGTGCTGGTCCACAATGGTGACATCTTGGCCGAGCTCGATCTGGCCTCCTTGCTTGCCGCCCACGCCGGCGGCCAAGCCATCTGCACCCTCGCTCTGCGCTCATCCGGTGGCCCGCTGCAGGTCGGCTTCGACGCCCCGTCCGGTCAGGTCAACGACATCCGCGGCGAACTGGGCTCCGGGTCGCCGCGGTTTCTTTACACCGGGGTTTGCGTGGTCGAGCCGCCTCTGCTCGCCCGCATCCCCGGAGGTCGGCCTCTTTCTTTCGTGCCCGTTTGGCTCGACGCTCTGCGCGCGGGGGAGAAAATCGGCGGGGCAATTCTCGACGGCGGCGTGTGGCGGGATATCGGGACAATCGACGAATACCGACGCATTCATGCCGAGTTGGCCGCCCAGCAGGTGACCCTCGTGCCTCCCGCGACCTCGCCGCCGGGGTGGCCGGTCTGGCGCATGCCCGGCGCCACCGTTGCGGAGGGTGCGGCTTTGTCCGGATGGAACTGGCTCGGCCCGGATTGCTTCGTCGGGCCAGGGGCGCAGTTGGAAAACACCATCCTCTGGGCCGGCGCGCGCGTTGAGGCCGCCGCGGTGGTGCGTGATTCCATCGTGCGCGAAGGCATGGTGGCGAACGGCGAGGTGAGCGCCTCCATCTTATGAAGCAACTTTTCGAGTGGATCGAGCAGTCCCAGCCGGATGCGACCGGGGGCACCTGGACGCCGATCGAACGCGGAGGTTCCGACCGGCTGTTCTGGCGCGGCAGCGGGGCGGCGCAGGGTTTGGTCGCCGTCGCTTACGGTCTGGAGAAAAGCGAAAACGCCAACTACGCGGCCTGCGCGCAATTTCTTCGAAGCCTCGGGGTCAGCGTGCCGCGGGTCGTGGCCCACGAGCCTGCCCGGCGCTTCCTGCTGCTCGAAGACGCGGGCGCGGACGACCTGTGGGCGCAGCGC
>JBGSSV010000030.1:0-13055 GCA_041736875.1 Chthoniobacterales bacterium
CTGATCTTCAGCCCAGCGTGCTCGATCTCCCCAAGGATACGGATGATTTGCTCTACACTGTGTCGGTTCTTCATGGGTTCTACGGGTTTTACACCGCAGAACTCTCACTCAGCACTGCCTAGTTTTCGGGGGCTGGATCAGATGCGTCTATCTGGGCGTGGCGGTGCCCTACTTGGTGACCACGCGCAACACACGCTACGACGTCACCAGCGAGTTGGCCGATCACGTGCGGGCCAAGCGGCACGCGTTCAATGTCCACATGGCCGAGCAGGGGAGGGCAGCGTGATCACCGTGACCCCATTTTTCCGCACGACACTCCGGCTCAGTTCCGGCCCTGATAGGCTGCGAGCACTGCCGCCTGAACGTCTGCCATTAGGCGGGCTGTTTCCAGTGTATCAATTGGCTGGTTCCGATCTCCCTGTGGGAGCGCCCGGCGAAGCGCTTCCAACAGGGCAACCTGGTGACGTTCCTCCAGGGCTGTCGGTGTTTGTGCTCCTCCCGCCAGATCAAACTGAAGCCCGGAGGAATTCTCCCGAATGAGAACGGTGATGGCAGTCACGACTCCCGCACCCTGCCAAGCAGCGGGCGAAAAATCAACGACGCGCGCGTGGGAGTGCGCCTGCGGCTACGTCGGCATCCCGGCGGATATGCATTTCTGCCCGTCCTGCTGGGCGGATCGCAACACCGGCGAACGCCGCTGGGTCCGCCTTCCGCTCATGGATTTCCGGCCCGGTGGAGAAAGGAGTCCGGCGTGACGATAAACTTATCAGGCATGCAGCAGCACACGCTGGCCAAGAGCTTCGCGGGCGCGGTGCATGCAAATTTGATCAGTCTTCACATCGAAGCAGTAGCCAAAATGGACGGCAAGCCGCAGACCGACTCTTGGTATAATGAGATCGCTGAGATGCGGAAGGCCATCGGGTCGATCGAAGACAAATGGGAGCGGAAAAGCTTTGTGGGGACGGTGCGTTATCTCTTCCACGAAATGCGCCGCGCCCGGGGCACCGAGCCGACTACGCGGGCCTACATCGCCAACGTGCTGGCCTATCGCGAGAGGAGGTCTGCTTGAGCCCCGCAATCAAACTCATCATGGCGGAGCGGGAGCGGCAAATCGCCGACGACGGCTACACCCCTTACCACGACGACTTCCACATCTCTGGAGAACTCGCTGCAGCCGCGGCATGCTACGTGCTGCCGCCGGAAATCCGCTCGGAGTCTTTGCTCGGCAAAATCTGGCCGTGGGATGCGGACGAGTTTAAGCCCACGCCTCATGACCCCTGTCATGACTTGGTTAAGGCCGGAGCCCTCATCGTCGCGGAAATCGAGCGGCTGCAGCGCAACCGTGAAGGGAGGGTCTCGTGAGCAAGAAGAAACGTGCCAAGAGGCTGGTCATCGCCATCGAGGGTGCGCCCGGCTCGGGCAAAAGCCTTGTCGGCCGGGGGCTCGCTGATTTGCTCGGAGGCACACTCTACGCGGACGAACGTCACCCTGTCGCCGCGCGTCGCAAATCTCAGGTGGAGATTTACGAATTCGATGGCTTCGTGCCGCCCACGTTCAAGGCCGACATGGTCGTCTCGGTGCGTAGAGGGAGGGCGTCATGAGCGACCGCAATGAATTCGCCTCGATCCCATGCCGCATCTTGGACGAGCGGCCGCTGGCCCTCCGCGTCGAGCAGAACGGCAACCAGGTCTGGATACCGCGCAGCCCATGCAAGCGTATCCACAAAAAGGCTGAGCATCCCGCGGGCGGCCGTGTGGGCACCATCGAAATGCCTTGGTGGCTCGCCGATGAGAAAGGACTTGAGGAACAATGAACGGCGCCTTCGTCATGATCGAAGCCCTGCTCGTCGATCCCGAGACGGCCATGGCGGCTGTAGGTGGCCGTGATGTGATGGACCGCATGACCCGCCATGCCTGGCTCAAACCTCGCCTCAAAAAAAAGAAGCTCGTGCGCTACGCCACTGAGGATCTGCGCGACGCGGTCGCCCGCTTGAAACTCGAACCTCTGCCGGAATGAATCCGCAATTTACCAGCACAGAGACATCGCCTCCGGTCATGTCCCGGAGATTAGACCAAAGGGCGAAGTCGGCCGAAGGACCGGCCAGGGACGGACATAAGCCACTGATGCGAAACCGACGGGCCAACAAGATGCCCTCCCCGATAGGTAGTGATCTCCGGGACGCTTTCTCACCGATCACCGAACGCCGCCTCGATGAGGTCATGCTGCGGAATCAAATGTGCGTAGCTGTGCTCGGTCGTTTTGATCGTGTCGCCCAGCCAATCCGCGATCTGCAGGATGTTCACCTTGCCCGTGCTGGCCAAGAGGGACGCGAACGTCACGCGCATGCCTTGGATGGTCAACCATTCCGCGCCGTGATCGTGCAGGTGGTTCTCGAAGGGCCTGCGCATGTCGTAGCGGTAGCGATTCTTGCCCTGCTCGATCTTCCGCGGGGCGAGAAGGTAGGGCGCATCCGGGGGGAGTCCGGCCAGGTAGGTGGTGAAAAACTCGGTCGCCGCCTTGCTCATCGGGATCCGGCGTTCCTTGCCGTTCTTGATGCGAAAGTAGCGCAGCGGCGCGGTGGGGTTAAGCAGGTTGCGCACCGTGAGCAACCGCTGATCCAGATTGATCCACTCCGGCCGCGCATGATCGATCTCCCGGCGACGCAGGCCGAAGTGGAAGCCGAGGTAGAGGAAGACACGGAGGTTGTCATCCGTGGCCGTGGCCAGGAGCCGGTCGCGGAGAGCGTAGTCGGCGAACGCACGATCGCGGCTTGGCTCGGGATTCTTCACCACAACGGCCGCGGCGGGGTTGTGCTGTATTTTGCGCGGGTGGCGTTCGTAGGCCCAGCGGAAGAAGCTGGCAATGCAGGCCCAGTAGGTGAGCGCGGAGCCAGGGCTCACGCGGGTGAGCAGTCCGTCATACCACGCCTGCAGTTGGGCCGTGGTCAGCGAGCTGAGGGCGACGGGATGGGCGGCTGCAAATTTTTCATAGATGTGGCGGTGACCGTCCTTCGTCGTGGCCTGCCAGTCGCCGGTGGCCATTTTCTCACCGTAGAACTCCGGCAACAGATCGCCGACCAGTTCGCAACGGCCGACGAAGGGGTTGGTAGCATGGGCGGCGGCGGCGCGGATGGCATCAGCCAGGTCAGCGACCGGCTTCCCGGTGGCGTCCCGCAAAGCGGTAAAAACCCGCTTGCCATTGGACATCTTGACGTAATAATACGCGGTTCCTCGCACGTATATGTTTGCCACGCCCGTCTTAACCCAAGCATGCCGTCTCGGCTGTGGTTTCATCGGGTCCAGTTGTCACAAAAACGTGTCACAAATGGCAAGCTTTCATGCCCGCATGTGCGAGCATATCAGAGATTTTCCGGTTACGGGGTCATAGCTCAGTTGGTAGAGCGCCTCAATGGCATTGAGGAGGTCTGGGGTTCGAATCCCCATGGCTCCATTTTCCCGGCCGCGACCCGCGGAGGGATCAGGCGGCGGGGCGGACGCTTTGGACTTCGAGTTGGAGGCTGACGCGCTGGCGGTATTCGTTGCGGACGAGCTTGAAGGCGACGTCCCAGGGGGCGCGGGGAAAGTTGTCACTCGCGCCATTGAAATAGATGGCGGCCAGCAGGTCCTCGCGTCCGCGCACGCGGAAGCGCACATGTTTTTCCTTGAGGACGTCGGGGCCGTGCACCGGCGCGACGGCCCGTGCGTAGAAAACGGGTGCGGGGTTGCCCATGCCGCAGGGTTCGAGCAGGGAGAGTTCCTCCAAGTGTGACTCGTCGAGTTCGGCCACATCGACCATGGTGTCGAGCTTGAGGCGCGGCACGAGATCCTGCGGTTGCAGGCGTTCGGCGGCGGCGGCGGAAAACCGGCGGCGCAGTTCGTCGAAGTTGTCCCGGTGCACGCTCAACCCCGCAGCCATGTGGTGGCCGCCGAACGGTCCGAGCAGATCGGCGCACTGGCCCAGGGCCTCGACCAGGGATAGACCGTCGATGCTGCGTCCGCTGCCGTGGCCCCCGCCGCTCTCATCGAAGCCGATGACGAGGGCGGGACGGTGGAATTTGCGGCAGAGGCGGGAGGCGACGATGCCGACCACTCCGTGGTGCCAACCCTCGCCGCCGACGACGATGGCGCAATCCGCCGACGGGTCGAAATGGGTTTGCACCGAGGCGAGCGCGGCTTCGAGAACCTGTTGCTCCAAGTCCTGCCGTTCGCGGTTGCAGACGTCCAATTCCCGGGCCAGGCGCTGGCCTTCGGCGGGGTCGCCGGTGAGCAGGAGCTTCAGCGCGGCCTCGGCGGTGTTGAGGCGTCCGGCGGCATTGAGCCGCGGACCGAGGCGGAACCCGACCTCCGCTGTGGTCACCGGCGGAACGACCGAGGCGACTTCCATCAGCGCCCGCAGTCCCTCCCATTTGGTCTGGCTCATGCGGGCCAGGCCGTGGCGGACGATGATGCGATTCTCGCCGCGGAGCGGGGCGAGGTCGCAGATCGTGCCCATGGCGGCAAGGTCGAGATAATCCCGCAGATCGGGTTCGCGTTGTCTGGTCAGTTTTTGGATTCCGTGGCAGAGTTTGAAGACCAGGGCGGCGGTGCAGAGGTCGGTGTTGCCGCCGGCGGCTTTCGGGTTGACCAAGGCCACGCACGGGGCCGTGCCGTTTTTGGGCTCGTGATGGTCGATGATGACCAGATCGACCCCGCGGGCGGCGAGCCAGGCGGCCTCCTCGTGCGACGAGGTGCCGCAGTCGAGGGCGACCAGCAGCGCCGGTTGGTGTGAAGCGAAGACGCGGTCGAGCCCGTCGCGGCTGAGGCCATAGCCCTCGGACTCGCGCGAGGGGAGAAACCAGCCGTTGGGCAGCCCGAGCGCGGCGAGGAAGCGGTGCAGAATGGCCAGCGAGGTCACGCCGTCCACGTCGTAGTCGCCGTAAAGCACGACCTTTTCCTGCCGCTCGACCGCCGTCGCAATCCGCCGCGCGGCATCGGCCAGTCCCGGGGTGTCCAGCGGATCGGGCAGGGAGGCGAGGCGCGGGTGAAGAAAGTCCTCGGCCTCGCCGGGGTCCGCCAAGGCGCGGGCGACGAGGAGTTCGGCCAGCAGTGGGGAGATCCGTAATTCCCGGGCGAGATTCTGTGCGGCGACGGGATCGGAGGGATCCCGCGCTTCCCAGCGGGGCGACAACATGGAGATGAGTTTACGGACGAAGGCCGCGCGAGGCAATGCGCGGGGATTGCGCGGCGGAGGGAGGCGGCTTAGCATAGTTCCCGATGGTCAAACCCACCGCCAAGCGTGAGCCGGCCAAACCGGCAGGCAAGCAGGCCAAAGGCCCGGATTACTCCGGCAAGCTGCGCATTCTCGTCACCGGTGGCGCCGGTTTCATTGGCAGCGTGCTGGTCGGCGCACTCAACCGTCAGCACGGCCAGGACCGCATCGTCGTGGTCGATGAACTCGGCGCGTCGGAAAAATGGCGCAATCTCGCGCCGCTCAAATTCGACGAGTATGTCGAGGCGGGGACTTTCTATGACCGGATCGAGCACAAGGCCGGCGCCTTCGGTGATTTTACCCATGTTTTTCATCTGGGCGCCTGTTCCTCCACGACCGAGCGCGACGCGGCTTACCTGCTGCGCAACAACTTCGGTTGCACCAGGCAACTCGCCGAATGGGCGCTCAAGCGGGGCGCGCGTTTCGTCTACGCCTCCTCGGCGGCGACCTATGGTGACGGGGCGGCCGGAATGGATGATTTGTCCGACGACCTCGCCGCCTGGCGTCCGCTCAACGCCTACGGCTACTCCAAGCAAATCTTCGACCTGCACGCGCAGCGCGAGGGAATCCTGCGGCAGATTGTCGGGTTGAAGTATTTCAACATTTTCGGCCCGAACGAGGAGCACAAGGGCGACATGCGCAGCGTGGTCAGCAAGGCGTGGCGGCAGATTGAGGAGACCGGGCAGGTGCGGCTCTTCAAGAGCTATCATGCGGATTATCCGGATGGCGGGCAGAAGCGCGACTTCCTCTACGTCAAGGACGCGGTCGCCATGACGCTGCATCTGGGCGTGGCCAAAAAGGCGGGTGGCCTCTACAATGTCGGCTCCGGCCAGGCCCACACTTGGCTGGACTTGGTCCGCCCGATTTTTGAAGCGCTCGGACGCGAGCCGCGCATTGAATTCATCGAAATGCCCGAAGCGCTGCGCGCGCAATACCAGTATTTCACCCAAGCGGACATCACGAAGCTGAAGTCCACCGGCTATGCGGGGGGCGTCACGCCGCTGCGCGATGCGGTTATGGAATATGTCTCGCATTACTTGGTCGCCGGAAAGCATTTCGGCGACGGGGCGGGGGACTGAGCCGGCGGGCGGCGTTTGACAGTCGCCGCAATCGCTTCTATTTTTGTTGGCCTTTCAACCTGCCCCATGATGCTCCGATTCCTTTGCTATCTGCTGGTTGGCGTCGTTCTCCCGGTCTCCTCCTCCTTCGCCGTCGCCCAGGTGAACGTGGCGGACGACAGTGCCAACCAAGGATTTTACAATGGCGGTTGGAATCAAGGGTCCGGTGCCGACAACGGTTTCTTCGGTTGGAAGATGGTCAACAAGACCGATGGCGAGGGGAGTTTTGCCGGGCATTACCTCGGGAAAAAGGGCGAGCAGGCCGGGGTGGATGTCATCACGAGCGGACGGGTCTTCGGTCTGTTCGCCAACGGCCGCGGCTTCGAGGAATCCGTCGCGTTTCGCGGTGTCTCCGTGCCGCTCGAACCCGGGGACAATTTCTCTTTCGACATCTTCCACGGTCCGTTTCAGCAAAAGGGCGAGGTCGATGCACCCGAGCCCGGTGAGGTCGGCGTGGTTTACCGGGCCGGAAACGCCAACGAGTCTGTGGCGGACGCCGACACCGGCGCCCGTCTCAGGTTTTTCGCTCGTGAAGGGGCCGCGAATTACCTCGTGACCGATGCCGAAAAGGAATTCGACACAGGCATTCCCATCACCGACGAAGCGGTCGCCCTCACGGTGACGATCAAAGACGTCGATACCTACGACCTCGAGGTCATCAGCCTGCGCGACCAGTCGCGAAAGCTCTTCGAGGGGCGCAAATTCGGCGGCGAGGCCGGAAAGCCGGTCTCGAGTCTGGCGTTTTTCAACCGCAACGCCGAGTCCAACGACTTCTTTTTCAACAATTTCCAACTAAGTCGCAACGCCCCTTAGGATTTGCGGTCTAAGTTGGCTGACCGAGTAGTTCCCCCCATCATGCGCCGTCGTTTTTTCCCCTTCGTCCTTTTTGCTGCCCTGTTGAGCCTCTTGCGCCCTGATCTCGCCGTGGCCAACGGGAACGTCCACGTCACCCGTTTCTGGCATAACCACCAGCCGATTTATTGGCCGGAGTGGATGGGCACTGGTAGTGAGCCGGATCGCGGCCAGCTCGCGTGGGATTCGATTCAGAAAAAGCCCACCCAGAACTACGGTGGTCTCAGCCCGAATCTCCATCCGCAGAACGACCTGCCGTCAATCTTCGGCACCGACGACCGCCGAGGCGCCTACCAAGATCGGCCGAAGAAGTCTTTGGAGAAATTTTCGGGTGGCGGCTTCGCCCTTAGCTACTCCGGGTCGCTCATGGACAATGTCCGCCAACTCGGCGGCGGCGGGCACCTGGGCTACAGCAGCAATTGGAACAGCCACAACATCACCGCCAAGAGCTGGGGACGCCTTGATCTCGTCGGATTCACCTACCACCACTCGCTCGCCCCTCTGCTTCCCAAGGAGGTGTTCCGCAAGGAACTCCAGATTTTCAAGCAGGGCTGGTTCAAGATTTGGTCGGGCGCGGCGGATTTGAGCGACCACTCGAAGGGTTTTTTCCCCACCGAGATGGCCTACACGCGCGACATGATCGATGTCCTCGTGGACGAAGGTTACGAGTGGCTCATTGTGGCGAGCCACCACATCAGCCGCACCAGCCCCACCTACAACGAGAAGGCCAACCCCGAGGGAACCTTCGGCATCCATCTCAGCCCCCCGAATAAAGCCGACCAAGTCGGTCCCGTCGCCACCAACGGCTGGTGGTTCGGTGCCGGCCAAGTTGCGGCGATCAGAGCGTGGAACCTCGCGCCCTACGCCTACCAGCTGCATAAGGTCAAATACGTCAACCCCGAGACCGGCGCCGAGAAACTCATGGTGGCCGTGCCCTCGGACGACATCTACAGCTATCAATACGGATACGGCGACGAGGGTATTGGCAAGATCCAGGCCCACATCGCGCCCTTCGCCAGCGACCCCCAGCGGCCGGTCGTGGTCATGCCTTCGACCGACGGCGACAACGCCTGGGGCGGGGGCTACGACTCGTGGGAGGTGGCCACGCCGAATTTCTTCAATAGCGCCGGCGTGGCGGGCTATGTGAAAAACACGCCCGGCGCCTTCGTCAACGCGTTCAAGGCGCACGCTCCCGTCTCCCATATCGAGGACGGTGCGTGGATTTTTCCCGAGCGTTGCCAAGGTTCGCCGAATTTCCTCAAGTGGATCGAGCCCCCGCTCGTCAATACCGCCATCGGCGCAACCAACCGCTACCCTGGAACCTTCGCCGACATGGAATCGCCTGGTTTCTCGCTCAAGTTCTTCAGCTACGCCCCGCTGATGGCCGGAGCCAACTGGGTTGTCACGGCCGAGCAAATCCACAAGGACCAAGGCGGCCAGGTGCGGCCTTGGGTCATCCAGGCACCTTATGGTGTCGGCGGTGGAGAATTCCCGGACCGCAACGACGTCGAACTCGCCTGGCATATCTACCTCAAGGGCCTCGACTCCGGATTCAACTACTATGGCGGCTTGGGCAATGACGACGAGACCAAGCCCGGCCTCGCCACCAAGCGTGCGGTGGACCGACTTCGCACGTTCATGAGCACCCGGATGGACCAAGACCGCACCGGCCCCACCGTGCTCAAGCCCCAGCGTTTTCCCTACAATCCCGGTTGGTATACCTTCGGCTGGTTCAACGAAATCCCTGGAGACAACCGCAGCCTCAAGCGAATGCCCTCCTATTTCTATATCTGGACTCACGCCTACGACCTGTCCGGCGTCACGTCCGTAAATCTCAAGATTCGCCGGGACAAGGACGGCGTCCGTTCCATGGCCAACAATCACAACGTGACCTACGCTGGCGGCGGGGATGTGGATCCATGGATCACCATCCCGATGACCAAGCGTGTCCTGCCCAAGACTCGTGCGGCGCTCAACACCGCGGCCAGCAATGCCGAGATCGACTACTTCGTCTTTGATCCTGCCATGCAGCCGGCCACGGGCATCGAGGTGGCGGATTATTACTTCGTCCGCCTCGACGACACCAGCTTACCCGGATTCCGCGACAATCTTTTCGACTACTACATCGAGTCCACCGACGCGCGCGGCAACATCAGTAAATCCGAAATCCAGCACGTGTGGGTCGAGGACGACGGGGAAACTCCGGCGGCGCCCGGCCAAGTCACGGGCGTCGGGGCCAGCGGTCTTTCCCTGACCTCGATCCGCGTGTCCTGGACGGCAGTCGGCGGGGCTGCCAGCTACAAGATCCTCCGCGGGGGCACGCAGGTTGGCACGACGTCCTCGTCATCCTTCGATGACACCGGACTGGCCGAGGACACCGAGTATTCCTACACCGTGGTCGCCTCCAACGCCGCCGGCGACGGTCCGGTCTCGGCCGCGGCCACCGGACGGACGCTCGCCTTCGTCGATGCCAACCCGATCGCCCTCATCGTGACCGCGCCCGCCGGTCCCACCGGCGTGGCCTCGAACGTGACCACCTTCACCTTCACCGGGCAGGCGGGCTTGGCGCTGACCAACGGCATCAGTTGGACCAATCTCCTCACCGGGCAGGGCGGCTCTTTCCCCCGCCTGCGCGACTGGAGCCTCAACGTCCCGCTCGGCGCGGGCACGAACAACCTCGTCTTCTCCACCGCCTACGCGATCAGCGGCGAGCAAACCAACGCCTCCGACTCCCCGACCAACGCCTCCTACGCGGGCGGCTGGACCAACGCTTCGACCGGCGGCACCGGGTTCGGTGCATGGAATCTCTCCGCCACCGGAACCGCGGGGCATTTCCGCGCCACCACCTCCTCGACCAACCTCAGCACCGGCCTGACCAACGGCTTCGGCCTGTGGGCCAACGGCGGGGGAGTCTCCACCGCGCGCCGTGACCTCGGCACGAGCCTTCCGGTCGGCGGCCGGTTCAACCTTCGCTTCGACAACAACTGGATCGAAACCGGCGGCGCGGTCGGATTCGCGCTGGCCGATGCCGGCAGCACCAACCGCATCGCCTTCTTCTTCACCGGAGGACAAGCCAACTACCGCGTGACCGACTCCGTGACCAATCGCGACACCGGGCTGGCCTACACCTCCCTCGGGTTCGATCTCGCCTTCGAGTTGACCGCGTCCAACACCTACGCCATGACGGTCGGGACGAACACCATCACCGGCACGCTCGCCGCCGGTGGACCGATCTCCCGCCTTATCGTTACGAACAACAGCTCCGGTCCGGATACGCCGTATAACCTCTATCTCGGCGCCATGTCGATCACGACGCTGGTCAGCAGCAACGGCACGGTCACGACCAACGCCCCCGCCGTCACGCGCGCCTCGGGCGGTATGACCGACGGTCTGCCCGACGACTGGTGGAACGACTACTTCCCCGATCCGTCCGACTGGGTGGCCTCGGCCGATGCCGACGGCGACGGCCACTCGAACGCAGATGAGCACGCCTTGGGCACGAATCCGGCCGACCCGACCTCCCGGTTCGCCGTGCACGAGGCCGCGCACGATGGGCCGCTCGTCACGGTCAGTTGGTTCTCCGTTCCCGGCAAAACCTACCGCCTCCAAGCCCGGCCCAGCCTGACTGAAGGCTCATGGCAGGATGTCGGTGACGATATCACCGCCACGGGAGCTACCACTTCGGCCACCCATACCGCCTCCGGCCAGCACTTCTACCGCGCGCGCCTCGTGCCGTAGCGCCTTTGGAGTGCGGTCGCCGCGGCGACCGCTTTCTCCACAGTGTTTCATACCGCCACAACAAAAATACTCTCCCCGCTTGCACGAACCACGAAGCTCGGTATTTTGACTCTCTACCCCCATGTTCTCCACATCCCCCGCCCGCAGTTGCGGCGCGTTTTGCGCCGCTTTTTGTTTGCTCCTCGTTGCTTTGACCGGCCAAGCGATCGCCCAAAGCCCCATCCATGTGACCTACCTCTGGCACATGCACCAACCGATTTATTTCCCGTATGAATCGGTCAGTGCGACGGATGGTGCCGGCCGCTTCAATTTCAGCGTCCGCGGGGTCCATGACTCACGCACTGGTTCTTACGGCGAGTGGCCGAAGAACGCTGTCCAGCAGGGGACCGACCTTCCGCATGCGGGTGTGCAGGTGAGTTTCTCCGGGTCGCTCATGGAGAACATGGACGGCCTCTACGGGTTCGGCTGGCGCGAGCACTACCGCTGGGGCCGCAACGGCCTGCGCACCATCCGCAACAACCCCCGCCTCGACGCGGTCGGCATCGCCTACCACCACTCGCTCATGCCGCTCACGACCAAGGAGTCCATGCGCATGCAGATCCGGCTGCACAAGGAGGCCTACAAGGATGTGTGGAACACCGGCGGGTCCTACTCGAAGGGGTTTTGGCCGCCGGAGTGCGCGTTCGCCGTGAACATGATCCCGGCGCTGGTGGACGAGGGCCTCGAATGGGTCATCGTGGACAATGGCCACTTTGACCGCGCGGCGCAGAACTACCCGTGGGCCCCGGCTTCGAGCATCCGTCCGAACAAGGCGGATCAGCTCAACCCGGACCCCGCGACGATCGGCAGCCAGTGGGTCCAGCTCAACAACGTCTGGGCCCCGACGAAGGTCTCGGCCCCGTGGGGCTACCAACCGCACTTCGTGCAATATGTCGATCCCTGGAGCAACCCGACCAACCCGACGGTCAAGCGCATCGTCGCCGTCCCGGCCGGCCGCTACGAAGGCAACGAGAACGGACGCGGCGGCTACGGCGCGTTCAAGCCGGAGAACGTCTGGACCACCCACATCGCGCGCAACAACAACCCGCAGCGCCCGATGCTCCTGCTCTGCCACAGCGACGGCGACAATTTCGGCATGCTCAACGCCGACGCCTACAACGGCCAGCACGGCAACTTCCTCAACATGGTCCGCTCGAACCCGAACTTCGAGCACACGTCGGTCCAGGATTACCTCGAACTCTACCCCGTCCCGACCAACGACATCATCCACGTCGAGCCAGGTTCGTGGGTCGGCATCGACGGCGGCACGCCCTACTTCGACAAATGGCGCGAGGACAACGCGCGCAGCGGTGAGCACCCCGACCTGTGGTCGTGGTCCGTGCTCGTCGCCGCAGCCAACCGCGTGATCCACGCCGACAGTCTCGAGAGCAACTACACGATGAACGACGTGCGCCGGGGCATCAACCACGACACGGCCAAGGCCTGGCGCTACTACCTGCAAGCCGAGACGTCCTGCCACTGGTATTGGGACTTCGACCGCGCCAACCCGTGGGACGGCAACGCCACGCGCGGCGCGAACCTCGCCATCGCCGAGGCCAACAAAGTGCTGGCCCGTCACCCCGGCGTGGATGCCGTCGGCCCGACGATCTGGCCGCCGCAGCGCGACATCTACAACCCGGGAGGCAAGCACTACAACGAGGCGACCAACCAGCCGTCTAACTTCAATGTCTTCACCTTCGTGGACGACGCCAGCGGTCTCGCGTCCGTGAAGCTCTACTGGCGCACGGACAACGACGGCGAGAACCCGCTCAACGAATACGACAACGAACTGTTCGCCGCGAACCTCTCGAAGGTTTCCGCTTGGAACACCGCGGACATGACCGGGGATTTCTATCCGACGGTCCAAGGCCCGCAGGTCCCCACTCCGGCCAACCGCGCCAAGCGCTACATGGCTCCGATCAGCGGCCAGAACAACGTCCTCATCGATTACTTCGTCGAGGCGACCGACACCAAGGGCAATGTCTCGCGCAGCGACCTCGCGCACGTCTGGGTCGGCGCAGCCACCGGCGGCGGGGGAGGCGGCGGCAGCAGCCTCGTCAC
>JBGSSV010000132.1:0-22002 GCA_041736875.1 Chthoniobacterales bacterium
GTCGCCTCGGCCGCGAGCGTGGCCGAACCGGTGGTGACAAAAAGAAAAACGTCGGCGGGTTCCCCTGCGGGCACGCCGGAGCCGCGCAGATCGGCCCATTCGACCGTGCCAGCCCCGCGCACGGCCGTCCATGGGCCGCGAACCAGCGGTGCATGCAGCGAGGCACGACCTGCGAGGGCATTGACCAAAGCCGGCAGCTCGATCCCCTCCTCGCCCAGCACGGCGACGCGCGGCGGGCGTTGCCGCAGGAAAACCTCCTTGATGGGATCAAGCTCGCTCAGGATCGGCTCCTGGAGCGAACCAGGGAGCTTGCCCAGCAGGGCGGCCATTTTCTCGTACGCAGAGAGCAGGGCGGAACGGCTCATCGGAGTGCAGCCTGCAGGAGGCTGAGGTGTTCGGTCGGGGCCACTTGACGAAAAATCGCCTCGATCCGGCCGGAAGAATCGATGATGAAGGTGGTTCGCTCCGTGCCCATGGACGTTTTCCCCTCGCGGACCTTCTCCACCCACACGCCGAAAGTTTCAACCAAGCGGTGATCCGGGTCGGAAAGCAGCGGGAACGGAAGGTCGAACTTGGCGATGAAACTCTGGTGGGAAGCGGCCCCGTCCACACTCACGCCGAAGATGGCTGCGCCGCTGTCCGCCAGATCCGTCCACGAATCTCGCAGCGCGCAGGCCTGTGTGGTGCAGCCCGGCGTGTCGTCCTTCGGATAAAAATAGAGGACAAGCCTGCGCCCGGCGAATTGGGATAGGCGGACCTCAGTCCCCTCCCCGTAGTCGCCACCGACGGCCACCGCGACGAAGTCCGGAGCCGCATCACCCACCTGCAGAAGCGTGTTCATAAAATCGATTATAGCGCATTCCGGACGAAAAGCGCGCCAAACCCATCAGCGCACCAGAAGCCCCCCGAGCGCGGCGCGCAGCTTTTCCTCGTGGCCGACCTTGAACTGGTCTGCAGCGAGCAGGCGCTGCGTCCGTCCGTCGCGGGCGACGAACTCGAGCACGAGCGGGCGGCGACCGGGAAAATCGAGCGTGGCTGAACGGACTTCCTCCAATTCACGCCGGCCGATGCGCCCGCAGGCCAGACGAAGAACAACCGGTTTTTCGTTCACTGCGGAGGGTGCGAGCGTCTTGATCTCGGTCGCCGTCACGGCGGGTTTATCGTCGCGCTTGTCCAATCGTCCCGTGATCTGCACAACCTTCCCGGGCACGAGCTGCGAGAGATGTTTTTCGAACGCTTCGCTCCAGACACGCACCTCGACCTTTCCGGTGAAATCCTCGAGGGCGAGGAAGGCGCAGGGCTTGCCGGTCGATTTGGTGAACTTTTTTTCGACCGAGTCGAGCAAACCCGCGATGCGCACGGTAGCCCGGTCGTCCATTTCCTCCAGTCCGGCCACGCGGATGAATCTGCCGTTCTCCAGCGCTTCGCGGTAGGGATCAAGCGGGTGCGCCGTGACATAAAATCCGAGCAATTCCTTCTCGAACGAGAGCAGTTCTGCCTCGGTGAAGGCGACGGCGCGGCGACGGCCGCCCGCCTTGGCCGTGAGCGGCAGAGCTTCCGCCCCGAACAAACTCTGCTGCCCGGCGGTGCGGTCGCGGTGCTGGGAGGCGCTGGCGGACAGCACCGGCTCAAGATCCTCGACCATCTGCGCCCGTTCCTCGCCGGTAAAATCGAAGGCCCCGCACTTGACTAGGCATTCCATCGACTTGCGATTGACCGTGCGCGGGTCCATCCGCGCGGCAAAATCCTCGAGCGAGGCAAAAGTCCCGCGCGCATCGCGCTCGGCCACCGCCTCGCCCATGGCGGCTTCGCCCACGTTCTTGATCCCGCTGAGACCGAAGCGGATCGCCACCGCGTCACCGTGGGGCTCGGGCGCGAACTTGAGCATGCTCTTGTTCAGGTCGGGCGGGAGAATGACCAAACCCATCCGCTTGGCCTCGTCGACGTAGAACGAAATTTTGTCCGTGTCGTTGATTTCATTGCTCAGCACCGCGCACATGAACTCGACCGGGTAGTGGGCCTTGAGCCAGCACATGCGGTAGCTGATGAGCGAGTAGGCCGCGCTGTGGCTTTTGTTGAACCCGTAGTCGGCGAATTTCTCCAGCAGGTCGAAAATGGCCGCGGCTTTCTTCTCCGGGATCTTGTTGTGCTCGAGGCATCCGGCGATGAAGACCTTGCGCTCCTTGGCCATCTTCTCCTTGTCCTTCTTGCCCATGGCGCGGCGGAGCAGATCGGCTTGGCCGAGGCTGTAGCCGGCCAGCAGGTTCGCGGCCTGCTGCACCTGCTCCTGGTAGACGAGGATGCCATAGGTTTCGCTCGTCACCTTTTCGAGCAGCGGATGGTCGTAGTTGATCTTCGTCTCGCCCTTCTTGCGCTTGATGTAGTCGGGAATGAGCGCCATCGGGCCCGGACGGTAGAGCGCGCAGAGGGCGTTCATGTCGTTGAGGCTGGTGAAGCCGAAGTTCCGGCAATAGCGCGACATGCCGCCTTCAAATTGGAAGATGGCGACCGACTCGCCGCGGTTGAGCACGTCGAAGGCCGCTTGGTCATCGACCGGGATGGTCTCGATGTCGAAGTCCGGGACCTTGCGGCGGATCAGCTCCTCGGCGTCGCGGATGACCGTGAGCGTCTTGAGCCCGAGGAAATCCATCTTGAGCATGCCCAGTTCGCCCAGCGGTTCCATGGAGAACTGCGTGACGACTTCGTTCTCTTTCCCCCGGCAGAGCGGCACGATCTCCGAAAGGTCGCGGTCGCCGATGACCACGCCGGCCGCGTGGATCCCGGCGTTGCGCGAGAGCCCCTCGAGGACGAGGCAATAATCCCAGAGCTGCTTGGTCGCCGTCTCCTTTTCCACCGCCTGCTTGAGTTCGGGATTCTTGTCGATCGCCCCGGGCTGGAACTCGCCGTCCGGCTTGGTCCGTCCCTGCAGGGTGATGTTCAACTCGTTGGGGATCATCTTGGCGATGCGGTCGCCGTCGCCGTAGCTGAAGCCGAGCACGCGGGCCACATCACGGACCACGCTCTTGGCCCCGAGCTGGTTGAAGGTCACGATCTGGGAGACGCAGCGCTCGCCGTATTTGCGGCGGACATACTCGATGACCTCGCCGCGCCGGGCCTGACAGAAATCCACGTCGATGTCCGGCGGACTGACCCGCTCGGGATTGAGGAATCGCTCGAAGATCAGACCGTAGCGCACCGGATCGAGGTCGGTGATGCCCAGGACGTAGGCGGCCATGCTGCCGGCGGCGGACCCGCGGCCCGGACCGACGGGAATGCCCTGCTGCTTGGCGTAGTTGATGAAATCCCAGACGATGAGGAAATAGCTGGTGAAGCCGAGGCGCTCGAGGACCCCGAGTTCGTAGTCGAGCCGCGTGCGCAGCTCGGGTGAGGCGTCCGGCCCGTAGCGGCGGAGGAAGCCCGCCTCGCAGAGTTCGCGCAGATGGCCCTCGCGCGTCTTTCCGTCGGGCGGATGAAAAACCGGGAATCGAGATTTTCCGAACTCCATCGTCACCCCGCATCGCTCGGCGATGCGCAGCGTGTTGCTCAAGGCCTCCGGGTGGTCGGGGAAGAGGGCGGCCATTTCCGCGGCGGATTTCAAGTAAAGCTCGGGCACATACCGCATGCGCCGCTCGTCGTGCACCATCGCCCCGGTCCCGATGCAGACCATCACGTCGTGGGCGTCGTGGTGACTGCGTTCGAGAAAATGCACATCGTTGGCCGCGACGAGGCCGAGGCCGAGGTCGGCGCCCCAGCGGATCAACTGCCTGTTGCATTCGCGCTGGGCGTCCATCCCGTGGTCGTGCAGCTCGAGGAAAAAGTTCTCCGCTCCGAAGATGTCTCGGTATTGGCCGGTCAGCTCCAGCCCCCGCTTCGGGTCGCCGGCTTGGATCGCGCTGTTGATCTCGCTCTTGAGACATCCGCTCAGGCCGATGAGCCCGGCGGAGTGCTGGGCGAGCAGTTCCTTGTCCACCCGCGGCTTGTAGTAAAATCCCTCGAGGTGCGCGGCGCTGACCAGCTTGATCAGGTTGGCCCAGCCCTCGTTGTTCTCGGCCAGAACGGTGAGATGGAAGGCGGCCTCCTTGCCCGAGGAGGATTTCTTCTCGTGCATCGACCCCGGCGCCACGTAGAGCTCGCAACCAAGGATGGGTTTGACCCCGGCCTTCTCCGCCTGCTTGTAAAACTCCACCGCCCCGTAAAGCACCCCGTGGTCGGTCATGGCCACGGCCGGCATGCCTTCCTCGGCGGTTTTGCGCATGAGGTCCGAAACACGGATGGCGCCATCGAGCATCGAATACTCGGTGTGCACGTGAAGATGCGCAAAATTCGGGGAGGCCACGCCACAGGATAAATGACCGCGCGAAGCTGGCAAGCGGGGCCGCGGAAACTTTTCCGGATGGCCAAAAGCGCCGGCCCGGCTAACCTCCGCGGCCATGTCCCCGACCGAAGAAAACATCCTGGTCGTGCCGCGCGTCGTTCTTGAGCAGCTGGGCCACTTCGAGGGCCTCTGCTTCGAGGCCGACCGCTACATGCCCGCCCTGCTCGACCCGCGCAACAACCTCTTTCTGCCCCGCTCGGCGGCGGAGGACGATCCGACGCACAAACAACTCATCCCCTACCTGGTCATCCGCCACGGCGGACGGCTCCTGCACTACACCCGCGGAAAATCGGGCGGCGAGGCCCGGTTGCACGCCAAGGGCTCGATCGGCATCGGAGGTCACATCAACGACGGCGATGCGCAGGCCGCCCACTTCGACGCGGCCGCCTACCACCGCGCCGTCGAACGCGAATTGCACGAGGAACTCGTCATTCCCGGCGGCTACCGTCAAGAGATCGTCGCCCTGCTCAATGACGATTCCACCGAGGTCGGCCGCGTCCATCTGGGCATCGTTCACTTGGTGGACGTGGACTCGGACGCCATCGAGCCGCGCGAGGCCGCGATCAGCAATCTGGAATTCCTCACGCCGTCAGAGCTAGCCGCACGTCGCGAGCAGCTTGAGGTCTGGTCGCGGATCTGCCTCGACGGCTTGGCCGATCTGCCCGTCCCCCGGGGCGGCTAGCCGCCCTGCAGGCCCTGGATGATGCTGATCAGCGGCAGGAACAGGGCGATGACGATCGTGCCGACGATGACGGCGAGAAACACGATCATGATCGGTTCGAGCAGCGAAGTGAGGCCGGCCACGGTGTTGTCCACCTCGTCGTCATAAACATCAGCGACCTTGAGCAACATCTCCGGCAACTGGCCGGTTTCCTCGCCCACGTCGATCATGCTGACCACCATGGGGGGGAAGACCCCGCTTTTCTCCAGCGGCTGGACGATGGACTCGCCCTCCTTGACGCTGTCGTGGACGTTCTGGATCGCCCCGGCGAGGACGACGTTGCCGGCGGTCTCGCGGGTGATGTTGAGGGCTTGAAGAATGGGCACGCCGCTGGTCACGAGGGTGCCGAGGGTGCGGCTGAACCGCGAGATCGCGCCCTTTTTGATCAGGTCGCCGAAAAGCGGGATGCGCAGCTTGACCGTGTCGATGAAAGCCAGTCCCTTCGGCACGCGGGCCAGCAGGTTGTAACCGACGACCACGAGCACCACCGCGGCAATGATGAGATACCACTGCTCCTGCACAAACTTGCTGGTGTTGATGACGAACTGGGTCAGGCCGGGCAGCGGTTTGCCGCTGAGCATGTCCTGGAAGATCTGCTCGAACTTCGGCACGATGTAGACGAGCAGGAAGGCCATGATGGCGATGGCGATGACCAGCACGATGATCGGGTAGAACATGGCCGAGACGACCTTGTTCTTCAGCTTTTGCGCCTTTTCCTGAAAGTCAGCCAGACGGATGAGGACCAACTCCATCACGCCGCCCAATTCGCCGGCCTTGACCATGTTGACGTAGAGTTTGTTGAAAATTTTCGGATGCTGCGACAAGGCATCGGAGAAAGTGCTGCCGCCCTGCACGGTATCGGCCAGTTTGTGGATCACTTTGCGCAGAACGACGTCCGGTTCCTGTTTGCCCAGCACCGTCAAGCCGCGCAGCAAGGGCAGACCGGCATCAATCAGCGTGGCCAACTGCCGGGTGAAGATCATGAGCGTCTTCGGCTTGATCGTCTTGCGCTCGAGGAAGGGGATGCTGATGTTGGCCTTCTTTTTTGCCCCCGCCTGCTGGGCGGCTTTGGGCGCCTTCGCACCTTTGGCCTTGGCGGCTTTGGCCGCCTTGCCGGCTTCCATCACACTGGTCGGGTAATAACCGGCCTGTCTCAGGGCTTGGATGGCTTGCTGCTCGTCGGGCGCCTCAAGGGTATCGTTGACTTCTTGGCCGCGGGCATCAAGGGCGGTGTAGGCAAAGTGGGGCATGATCGGGTGGGAACGTGACTATTAGGCGCAGCGCGGAAAATCTCCAAGAGGAAAAACCGGACCGGCTGCCTCAAGGCTGCAGGAACGGATTGGCCGCCTTTTCGTTCCCGATGGTGGTCGAGGTGCCGTGGCCGGGCCAAATCTCGGTCGCGTCGGGCAGGGGCAGAAGCTTCTTCCGAATGCCGCGCACCAGCAGGTCGCCATCACCTCCAGGCAAATCCCAACGTCCGATCCCGCCGCAAAAAAGCACATCGCCCCCGATGAGAATGCCATCCGTCGGTGCGTAAAAACACAAACTCCCGTCGCAATGCCCCGGCACCTCGAAGACGTCGAGTTTCCATCCGAGAAAGTCCTGCCCCGGCCCCTCCGTCACCAGGCGGTCCGGCCTGACCGTCGCCACCCGCAGAGGGAAACCGCGGCGCTCGAAAAAATCCTCCTCCGCCACCATGGGAACCGTGTCCGGATGACAGGCCACTGGACAGCCATGGCGGGCCTTGATCGCCGCCGCGTCCCCGACGTGATCCCAGTGACCGTGGGTCAGGACGAGCAGGTCGATTTTTTCCCCGGCGAATCGGGCATCCGCCCCCTCCGGCGCATCGAAAAGTATCCGCCCGCCCGGCGCATCCACCAAAAAACAGTTCGTCGCGAAGGGTCCACCGGTAAAAGTTTTGAACTGAAGCATAGGTCTGCGGTCCAAGCTACGTGCCTCATTTTCCTTGCGCAATACGCCAGTCAGGGCGACCTGTTTAACTTTCCCATGCGTCTGAATCCTGCCATCCACCTCGGACTCTGTGCCGTCCTCGTTTCCGCCCTCCCCTGCTCTGCCGCCCCGACGGACAAAGCCCCGGAGAAAATGGGCGAGGTCGCGACCACCGTGGCCCGCATGCTCGAGAGCGCCCACTACACGCGTCAGCACCTCAACGACGAGGTCTCGCCCGGCGTGACCCAGGCGCGCAAGGCGCTTGATCGTTACATCGAACTCCTCGACTACAACCGCCTGTTCTTCACCCAGGAAGACATCGTCGAGTTCACCACCAAATACGGGGGACGCCTCCAGGACGACATTCTTCTCGGCAATCTCGACCCAGCCTACACCATCTACGACCGCTTCATCAGCCGGGTCGAATCCCGCGTCGGCAAGATCAACCAACTGCTCGAAGGCGAGTTCAAGTTCGACGGAGACCGCACCGCCCAGATCAACCGCGACAAACAGCCCTGGCCGGCCAACGAGGCCGAGGCGGACCGCATCTGGGCAGACCGGATCGAGGCCGAACTGCTCCAGGCCAAGATCGCCGACCAAGCCGTCGAGGAAGCCGCGGCCAAAAAGAAAGCGGAGGCCGCCACCGAAACAAAGGAGACCCCGGCCGCTCCGGAGGATGCCATGGCCGCAAGCACCCCCAAGCGCACGCCGAAGGAAACCGTGCAGCGCCGCTACGAACGGCTGCTCAAGTCCCTCAAAGAGGAGAACCGGGAGGATCAGGCCAACACCTTCCTCTCCGCCCTGGCCCAAAGCTACGATCCGCATTCGGAATACATGAGCCAGCGCGCCTTGGACAATTTCAACATCCAGATGGGCCTCTCGCTCGTCGGCATCGGCGCGGTCCTGCGCAGCGACGACGGCTACGCCAAAATCGTCGAACTCGTCCCCGGCGGTCCGGCCGACCAGGACGGCAAACTCCGGATCAACGACCGCATCGTCGCCGTGGCCCAGGGCAACGGGGAATTCGAGGACGTCGTGGACATGAAACTCGACCGGGTGGTCGAACGCATCCGCGGGAAGAAAGGCACGACCGTGCGCCTGCAGGTCCAGCCCGCTTCTTCCGCCGATCCCTCCAAAGTCGTGGTCATCCCCATCGTTCGCGACGAGGTCAAACTCAAGGAACAAGAAGCCAAGGCCCAGATCATCGACGCACCCGAGACGGACGGTTCCACCACCAAGATCGGGTGGATCACTCTGCCGAGTTTCTACGCCAACATGAACAGCCAGTCCGGCCGCACGGCCAAGAGCACGACCAAAGACGTCTCCGCCCTGCTCACCCGCCTGAAACGCGAGGGCATTGAAGGCCTCGTCATTGATTTGCGGCAGGACAGTGGCGGTTCGCTCGACGAAGCCATCCGCCTCACAGGCCTCTTCGTGCCCAAGGGCCCCATCGTCCAGGCCAAGGACACGAACGGCAACATCAACGCGATGAACGACCCCGACCCCGGCATCCAGTGGGACGGACCGCTCATCGTCGTCATGAACCGCCTCAGCGCCTCGGCCAGCGAGATTTTCGCCGCCGCCCTGCAGGACTACGGACGAGCCGTCGTCGTGGGCGACGAGCAAAGCTTCGGCAAAGGCACGGTGCAAACCCTGCTCGACGTCGACCGTTTCATGCCCATGTTCGCCTCGGGCAAATCGGGCGCGGTCAAGCTGACCATCCAGAAATTCTACCGCATCAAGGGCGGCTCGACCCAATTGCGGGGCGTGGCCTCCGACATCGTTCTTCCCTCGTTGACCGACCAAGCCGACGTTGGTGAAGGATCGCTGAAAAATCCGCTCGATTACGACGAGGTGCCCGCACGCGCCTTCACGCCAACCGGCAATATCGGGGCGCTCGTGCCCAAACTCCGCGCGGCCAGCGAAGCCCGCGTGGCCGATGACCCCGAGTTTTCCTACATCCGCGAGGACAGCACGCGCCTTCGCGCCCGGCTGGAAAAGAACGCCGTGACCCTCAACAAGACCGCCCGGCTCGCCGAGATCGAGGAGGAAAAGACCCGCCGCGAAACCCGCCTGACCGAGCGCAAGGAACGCAAACAGCCCGCCCTCGCCGCCGTTGAAGTCACCCTCGACACGGTGGACAAGCCCGAGTTGCAGAAGGTCGCCCTCGACAAACCACCCAAGCGCCCGATGGAGGAATTGGCCGCCGAGGAAGACCCGTCAGCCCCCGATGAGGAGGAAGTGTTCGTCGATCCCATCCGCGACGAAACCATCCGCATCATGCTCGACAAAATCCGCCTGCAAGGCGCGCCGCCCATCACCGCGCGCGCCGAAGCCAGCACCCCGGCTACGCCCTGAGCGTTGTCCGGCTCATCGACATCGCGGCCGCCCCGCGCTTAAATTCCTCCCCGTCCCCGCGCCCGTAGCTCAGGGGATAGAGCAGCGGATTTCTAATCCGTTGGTCGGGAGTTCGAATCTCCCCGGGCGCGCCATTGACAAGCAAACAAGCAGGCGCCGAGACGCCTTGATCACCTGACGTCGCCGTCGAGCTTGCTCAAAGCCTGACCCGCTTCAAGCGCAGCGCGTTGCCGATGACCGAGACACTGCTCAGGGCCATGGCGGCGCTGGCGATGACCGGACTGAGCAGCAGGCCGAAGGCCGGATAAAGCACGCCCGCCGCGACCGGGATGCCCAGGGTGTTGTAGAGAAAGGCGAAGCCGAGGTTCTGGCGAATGTTGCGCATGGTGGCTCGACTGAGGGCAATCGCTTGAACGATCCCGCGCAGGTCGCCCTTGACCAGCGTGACCCCGGCGCTGTGCATGGCCACCTCGGTCCCGGTGCCCATGGCGATCCCGACATCGGCGCAGGCAAGCGCCGGAGCATCATTGATACCGTCACCAGCCATCGCCACCACCGCCCCGGCGGACTGTCGTTCGCTGACCAGCTGCAATTTGTCCTCCGGCGTGACCTCCGCGACAATCTCGTCAATCCCGAGTTCCCGCCCGAGGCGTTCCGCCGTCTCACGGCTGTCGCCCGTGAGCATGACAATTTTCAGGCCCAGGCGATGCAGCGCAGCGATGGCCGCGGGGGTGGAGGGTTTGACCGGATCAGACAAGGCCAGCAACCCCGCCGCCCGGCCATCAAGACTGACCCAAACAACCGTGTGCCCTTCGGCCTGCAGGCGTGCGGACGCGGTGTCGAGGACATCATCCGCTGCCGCCTGAAGCAGGCTTCTGCGCCCCACCGCGACCTCCTGACCGTGAACTCTCCCGGTGACTCCTTGGCCGGTGACCGACGTGAAGGACTCAACCGGCCCGGGCGCGAGGCCGCGCTGTCGCGCCGCCCCGACCACGGCCCCGGCCAGCGGATGCTCGCTTTGTGCTTCCAGCGCGGCCGCGGCCGCGAGGATGTCCAACTCGGAAAACCCGGGCAAAGCCACCACGCGTGTGACGGTGGGACGCCCCACCGTCAGGGTGCCGGTCTTGTCCACCACAAGGGTATCCACGCGGCCGAGGGTCTCCAGCGCCGCGGCTTCCTTGACCAGAACGCCCATGGTGGCGCCTCGCCCGACGGCAACCATGATGGACATCGGCGTGGCCAACCCGAGCGCGCACGGGCAGGCAATGATCAGCACAGCCACGGCATTGACCAGCGCGTAAAGCAGCGCCGGGGTTGGTCCGAACCACAGCCAGACAACAAAGGTGACGGCGGCGACCAGCATGACCGCAGGAACGAACCAAGCCGCAACCACATCGGCCAGCCGCTGAATCGGAGCCCGGCTGCGCTGGGCCTGCGCCACCATCTGGATAATCTGCGCCAACATGGTCTCGGCGCCGACCCGCTCGGCTTTCATGATGAAACTGCCCGTGCCATTGAGCGTCCCCGCCACGACTTTCGCGCCGGCACCTTTCCCCACCGGCATCGGCTCGCCGGTGAGCATGGATTCATCCACCGCACTGCTCCCATCCACCACCGCGCCATCCACCGGAATCTTCTCCCCCGGCTTGACCCTCAGTAAGTCCCCCACTCCGACCGCCTCAAGGGCGACGTCCGACTCGATCCCCTCGCGCAGCCGATGCGCAACCTTCGGGGCGAGACCGAGAAGAGCCCGAATGGCTTCCCCCGTGCTCGAGCGGGCGCGCAACTCCAAGACCTGCCCGAGGAGGACAAGCGTGATGATGGCCGCGGCCGCCTCGAAATAAACCGGCACTGTCCCGCCGTGCCGGAGCGAAGGCGGCAGCAATCCTGGCGCCAGCAAAAGCACCAAGCTGAACCCATAGGCCGCGCCCGTTCCCATCGCGATGAGCGTGAACATGTTCAAGTGCCCCGTGACGAACGACCGCGCGCCCCGCACGAAGAACGGCCACCCAGCCCAAAGCACGACCGGTGTGGCGAGAAGGAACTGAATCCAGGCCGACCAGAGCGGGGGAAGCGCGTTGAACGGCGGAACATGCGCCGCCATGGCCAGTAGCACGACGGGAGCGGTCAACACCAGGGCTGCCGTGAATCGCCGCGTCATGTCCCGCAGTTCGCTGTCCTCGTCCCCGGGTCCGCCCGGCACCGACATGACCTCCAGCGCCATTCCGCACACCGGGCACGCCCCGGGCGCATCGGCCCGAACCTCCGGATGCATCGGGCAGGTGAACACCGAGGTGGCAGCCCGCACAAAGGCCGGATTCCGCTCGAGCGCCATCCCGCAGATCGGACAGGCCCCCGGTTGATCCGCCTCCGCCCCCGGACACATCGGACAAAACCAGTCTCGGGCCGGACGGACCGCCGCATCTCCGACCCCATGGCCGCAACAAGCGGCCGACTGGTGAACGGGATTCGTCGAATCAGCCACGTTTCGATCCTAACTCAGGTCAATAGGCTAAGACCAGAAGGCCCTTGGCCGGACGAACGAAGACCATGCGGCCGCTCATTTGACTGGATTCGCGGCCTCGGTCGCGGCAGAGAATGGCGGACTGTTTTGAAGGCCGACGACCTCTCCCCCGGACGCTACGCATGGATTGTCGTGGCGCTGCTTTTTCCCGTTGCGCTGCTCAACTACCTCGATCGGCAGATGATCGCAGCCATGAAGGTGTCGGTCATGGGCGATGTGACCGGCCTGCAGCTTGAATCTCAGTGGGGCTACATGCTCGGCCAATTTAAGTGGGTCTACGCAATCTTCAGCCCGATCGGCGGCTATGTGGCGGATCGTTTCAGCCGGCGCTGGACGATTTGCGGCAGCCTGTTCGTCTGGTCGTTCATCACCTGGCTGACGGGTCATGTCACGACTTACGAGGGACTGCTGTGGACCCGGACGGCCATGGGTTTGAGCGAGGCGTTCTACATCCCTGCGGCGCTGGCGCTCATCTCCGACTACCATCGCGGGCCGACGCGGTCGCGGGCCACGGGCATTCACCAGATGGGCATTTACTGCGGCGTGATCCTCGGCGGCTTCGCGGGCTATGCGGCGGACGCACCCTCCATCGGCTGGCGCAAAGTTTTCGATGTGATCGGCTTGATCGGGATTCTCTACGCCGTGCCGCTGCTCTTTCTCCTGCGGGATGTGAGACGGGGGACCACGGACGGAGCCGCGCGCCCGACGGCCCGATCATCCATCCGCGAACTCCTCGGCAACCGCTCGTTCCTGCTGCTCGTGCTCTACTTCACCCTCCCCGCGCTGGCCGGCTGGGTGGTCCGCGACTGGATGCCGGCGATCTTGCAGCAAAGCTTCAATCTCAGCCAGGGACTGGCCGGCGTCTCGGCCACGCTTTATTGGCAGGCGGCGGCAATCGTGGCGGCGCTGGGCGGGGGCTGGCTGGCGGACCGCTGGATGCGCCGGACCGAGCGTGGCCGCATCTACGTGAGCGCGCTGGGCATGGCCTTGATCATTCCCGCGCTCTTCGGCGTGGGCAACTCCCCCGCCCTCGGCTCGTTCGGGTTGGCCATCGCCTCGCTCATTCTTTTCGGCATCGGCTGGGGATTTTTTGACACGAACAACATGCCCATCCTCTGCCAGATTGCGCGGCCCGAAGCGCGGGCCACCGGGTATGGAATCATGAATTTCGTCAGCATCAGTTGCGGCGGCTTCGCCGACTGGGGATTCGGGGCCATGCGGGACCGCGGCATTCCGCTCAACATGATCTTCGGCGTCTTCGCCAGCGCCTGCGTGATCTCCGTCGTCCTCGTCCTGCTGATCCGTCCGCGGAGGATCGACGAGCAAGCCTGACCGTTCAGAGCAGCAAGGCCGCCACGCTGAAGTAAACCAACACGGTGGTCAGGTCGGCCAACGCGAGAGTCAGCGGGCCGGCTGCGATCTTGGGATCGAGTTTGAGAGCGTGCAGGACGGACGGCACGGTGAGCCCGAAAAAACACGCAGCGCAGAGGGCGAGAAAAATGCTGGCCCCGATGACAAAGCCCTCGAGCCCGGTCCCGCGCCAGAACCACGCGATGAGGCCGACGAGCGTGCCGCAGGCACCGCCAAGGAGCAGCGCCGCACCCGCCTCGCGCAAAAGTGTCCGTCGATACCAAGCCAGAGTCGGCTCGACCGCACGCAGGGTCTGGATGGTCACGGCCATGGACTGCATGCTCACGCTCTCCCCCAGGCCAAGGACGAGCGCGAGGAAAAAGGCCAGAATGAGACTCTCGGCCAGGGTGACCTCGAAAAATCCGGCCAGCACGGCGCAGAGCGACCCGCTGATAATCGTGGCGAGGAGCCAGGGAAAACGGTAACGAAAAGCCCCCCACGAGGAGGCGTCCTTGACTTGGGAAATGCGGAAACCGATGGACTCGAAGAGCGCATCGGTCTGCTCGCGTTCGGCGATGTCGAAAGCCTCGTCGGCCAGCAGCCCCACATCCACCACCCCGACGATGCGACGCTCCGAGTCGACCACGGGAAAAGCGAGCAGCTTGTGCATGACGAAGAACTCGCAGGCATCGAGGATGGAGGCGGTCGCGGGAATGGCCATGACGCGGCGGATCATCAGGTCCTTCAGTCGCTGGTCGGCCATGGAGGTCAGCAACTTTCTCGTCGGCAAGACCCCGGCCAACCGGTCCGTTTCATCGACCACATAAAAGTAGACGATTTTGTCGCCGACCCCGGTGCTGCGCAGACTATCCAAGGCCTCGCCGACCGTGGCCTCCTCGCGCAGGGGCACGACATCATACGGCCGTGCCACGGAGGCGACCGGCTCGCTCAGGTGCTCGCGGGTGGAAAGCATCGTCGCACCCTAGCATCATCCGGGCAGCGGGCTCGAAACAATCCGCCCTCGGCAAATCACGGACCTGAGGGCGCCGGGGTCCGCTCCGGCATGCGCACGGTGCGCAGCACGATGAGGCCGGCGATGAAGAAGACGAGGGTGATGAGGATGGATTCACGGAGGCCGACGGCGTCGGCCAAGACACCCATGGCCAGCGGGCCGACGATGGCGGCCAGTTTTCCGAAGATGCCCCAGAACCCGAAGAATTCCGCGGCGCGATCGCGCGGGGAGAGAATGCTCACGGCGGCCCGGCTGGCTGCCTGGCTCGAGCCGATGGCCAGACCCGCGAGATTGCCGACGAGGAAGAACATCATCTTGGTCGTGCAGAAGTAGGCCATCACGGCCACGGCGCACCAGAGCAGCAGCGAGACCGTGAGCGCGGTGATCGATCCGACGCGATCCTGCCACCATCCGCAGAGGAAGGCTCCAAGGGCGCTGCTGATCTGGAGCAGGGCGAAGAGCGCGAGGTTTTCCACCATGGTGAAGCCGAGCACCTGGGTGGAATAAATGGCGGCGAAGGCCACGACGGCACCGAGCCCGCTCATGTAAAGCAGGAAGGCGTAGAGGAAGCGCAGCAACTGCGGATAACGCGGCAGTTCGTGGGCGGCCGAGCCGATGCTGCGCCAACCCAAGCGCCAGAGGGACTCCGTGCGTGGCTGCGGCTGACTGCGCTCCCGCAGCAGGAAAAGCACCGGCATGGTCGCCAGCAACATGAAGATGGCCGTGGCGACGAAGACCCATTGGAGGCGGTCGGACGCGAGTTGCATGACCACCAACGCGAGGGCCAGAGCGCCGAGGCCGCCGAAGTAACCGAAACTCCAGCCATAGCCGGAAACCTTCCCCACGTTCTCCGGCGTGCTCAGTTCGCTGAGAAAGCTGGCGCAGAAATTTTCCCCAAAACTGAACGCAGCGTAGGCCACGACCACGAGCACGATGGCCAGCACGACCGTGCCCGGACCGGTGAACCACAGCAGCGCCGTGGCCGAGGCGCAGGTCCACATCATGCCGAGCAGAAACTTCTTCTTCGACCCGCCGGTGTCAGCCAGCACGCCGAGGGCCGGACCGAAGACGATGACCACGCCCTGCGAGACGGCGAGAGCGAGGCTCCAGAGCGTGTTGGCCAGATCGCCCTTGGCCACCACGCCGGTGAAGAACGGCCCGAAGACCACCGTGATGACGACCGTGACGAAGGCCGAGTTGGCGAAGTCGTAACAACACCAACCGAAAATCTCCCGCTTGCGAACTGGTGCATTCATGGCCCGGCATCATGCACGGGCCGAGCCCGGGTTAAAACCCGTTTTCCCGCACGACCTCGTCGTAGGCCAACTGACCCGGGCGCGGCCAGGAATCCTGGGTCTTCTTCCCGATGGCGATCATGAAGGAAATGACGTGACCGGGCGGAAGGTTGATGATTTTCCCGACCGCCTCGTAATCGAAGCCATCCATCGGGCAGGAATCGTAACCCAAAGCCTTGGCCGCAAGCATGAGGGTCTGTCCGGCCATGCCGCAGGACCGCATGGCTTCGTCGCGCTCCACCTCGGGACGGCCTCCGTAGTATTGGCCGATGGCCGGAACGAGAAAATCCTGCACAGGCTGCGGGGCGTTGCGCCAGTAACGTGCAGGATCCTGCTCCCAAGCCTTCAGATTGCCGCACAGCACGACTAGGAGCGAGGCTTCGGTCACCTGCGCCTGATCCCAAGCGGCGGCCCGGATTTTTTTGCGCACCTCCATGTCCCGCACGACGATGAAACGCCAGTTCTGGATGTTGAAGGCAGTCGGCGAAAGCAGCGCCACCTCGAACAACTCGCGCTCCTCCGCCGCGGAGAGACGATGGGTCGGGTCGTAGTGTTTGATAGCGCGGCGCGCCCGAATGGCTTCAAGAGTGTTCATCCGGGTAAGGCTGCACGAACGGACGACAAAAATCAATGGGCCGCTCACCTCCACACGTCGGGATCCTCCCGTGCTGGCTCACGGCTTTGGCGGGCGTGCGGGGGTCAACGCACGCGGACGAGGCAACTCAAGGGAACCACGACCAGAGCTCGATGACGAAGAACCGAACCAGCGCCTTGGTGAAGGCGACGATGACGAGCCTGGGCTCGCCCTTGATCTTGGCCTGCCCGGTCAGGCCGCTGCGCAGTTCCCCGCTGGCGTTGTCCATCCGCCCCAGCACGGGAACGGTGCGCCCAGCATCCAGACTTTCCTCCTCCGCGGCGGGCAGAATCTGCTCAACGGTTCCTTCAAATTCTTGATCGGGATACGACCACAGCCGGAGCTTGAGACTCGCGCCCACCTTGACCTCGCCGATCTCGGGCTCGGGCACCGAAACCTGGATGAGGACGGTCTGCAGGTCCTCAACCACGGCAAACTCAGTGCCCTCCTTCACGTAACTCTTCAGCTTGTATTTGAGGTCTTTGGTCACGATCTGACCGGAAATCGGGCTGATCAGCGCGGTCCGGCGGAGCAACTCCTTGTTCAAGGTGATCTCCGCATCCATCTTCGCTTTCTGCGCCTCAAGGGAAGCAATCTGGTTGGGGTTCACCTGCGCCTTGACCGCCGCAAGGCTGGCTTCGGTCTCGGCCAGGACTTGGGTCGCAAGCTCGGCCTTCTGCTTGAAGTCCTCGAGTTCCTGAATTGAGGATGACCCCTTCTCAAACAGCAGTTCGGCCCGCTTCTGATCATTCGCGGCATAGCGGGCTGCCACCCGGGCCGAATCGACCTTGGCCATCGCGGAAGCTATTTCCTCGGGAGTCGGCGTGGAGCGAAGTTTTTCGATTTCAAAGGCGATGGCCTCGCGGTCCGCCTCGGCGCTCGCCAAGTCACGCAGTTGGCGGTGATCGGCCATCTGGGCGATGCGAGCGCCCGCCGGGACAAAGTCGCCGCTGTCAAAAAAGATATCCTCCACCATGCCCTCCATCTGGGCATTGAGAACGACCCGTTGGGCGGGAAGCACCTCCGCCTCGCCACCGACATGAAACGGATAAGGGATGAAGAGACAGATGAGGAAACCGATCCCCAGCGCATACTTGATCCGGCGGCGACGTCCGACACCGTCGTCGCCCCGAGGAACGGACGGTGACCAAGCCGCCTTGGTGGGCACGGCGGCGGGAGTGGTCTTGGCGACGCTCTTGGCGCCGTGACGCTCCAAGACAGATTTGGGTGGTTCTTGCATCGATGAATTCAAGGCTCCGGCCCCCAGCCGGGCGAATGGGGTCTGTGGCCCCAGCCGCAAGTCAGAGACCGGTCCAGACACAGGAAACCTTACGCGCAATGAACCCAAAGGCAAACATGGAAACCCGCCGCCAGCAGTCGGCCGTAAACGGTCCGGCCTCACTCACCCACCGCAGCGCGCCAATACTCCTCGCAAAGGCAGGGCGTCTGCTCACTTGGTGCTGGAAATCTGAAGGGTCAGCGCCGACGGCAGCGGTGATGACCTCAGCCCCGGCCTGCCCGGCAACCTGACCGCGGAGCAGACGAGGCCGCGCGGGCATCAACGATCTGCACTACCGCGAGGAGCCCACAACCCTCATCAGGACAGTTCATGCCTGCCGCGGAAACTCACGAATTGGCACCTTCCAAAGAAGTGTTTGCTCCACTTGATGCCCGCGAAGCAGCATCAATTCGCAGGCTTTGCCGGCGTGTAGACAGTCAAGCCCCGCAGGTCCTTGCCCTGCGGCCGGAGAAGGCTGGCGAGATAGCCGAAGATGATGCAGCTGAAGATGGCAATCGGGATGTAGGTGCCCCAGTGCAACGGGGTGTAAAGTTTGACCAACAGGGTGACGACGATGCTGGCGACGGCCCCGCAGATCGCGCCGAAACCGTTGGCCCGCCGGGTGAACATGCCGAGCGAGTAAACGCCGACGACTCCGCCCCCGACCAGTGCAACCATTTGGTTCCAGACCACCATCATCGACTTGAGATCCTGGGCGGCGAGGAGAAGGGCCATGATTGTGCCGATGATGCCGACGAGATAGGAGGCGACCTTGAGGGCGAGCAGGCGCTCCCGGTCCGAGGACTCCGGCCGCATTTTCACGTAGAAGTCCTCGGTAAAGATCGTCGCCACACTGTTCATCGAACTGGCCACGGTGGACATGGCGGCGGCGAAGATCGCCGCGATGATCAGCCCGGGAAACCCGAAGGGCATGGCCTGGGTGACGAAAATCGGAACGATCTGGTCGTTCTGGGAAAGCGGGTCAAGCATCTCCGGCCTCGCCCGGAAGTAGGCGAAGATCGCGATACCCATGACGTTGACCATGATCCCGATGATGATGCCGCAGATGGTGAAGGTGGCATTGACCTTGCGGACCTCGGGGAGCGGCGCGGAGAAGACGCGCTGGATGACCGGTTGGTCGCCGGCCGAGGCCACCGTGGTGACGAGGAACGTCCCGAGCACGAGCATCCAGACCGCCGGCACGGTCAGGTCCCAGGAGAGCACGGCGAAGTCGAACTTCGAGTAGGCCAGGCCCGTGGACCAGAACTCCGTCGCGCCGCCGGGGAGACTGGCGATGCAGACCC
Organism: Chthoniobacterales bacterium; assembly: GCA_041736875.1. Lineage (GTDB taxonomy): Bacteria > Verrucomicrobiota > Verrucomicrobiia > Chthoniobacterales > JACTMZ01 > JACTMZ01. Next base: position 18,803 of record JBGSSV010000132.1, read on the forward strand.
AGATGATGGCCAGGGGCGCGAAGAGCATGAGCACGGCCTGCAGCACCTCGGTCCAGATGACCGCCTCGAAGCCGCCGATGGCCGTGTAGATCGTGGTGATGACGCCCATGATGAGGACGCTGGCGTAAACATTGATCCCCGTGACCGAGGAGATGGCCAGGGAGGGCAGAAGGAGGACCACGGCCGCCCGCACGAAGGACTGGAAAATGATGGCCTGCAGACTGGCGATGACCCGCAGGGCGCGGTTGAAGCGCCGCTCCAGGTATTCGTAGGTCGAGGCAATCTCCAAGCGCCGCAACATCGGATAAATGAGATACGCGGTGACGAAATATCCCGGAACCATCGCCACCAAAGGAAAGAGCCAGACCAAGTTCGTCGAGAACGCGAGGGCCGGGATGGCGATGAAGCTGATGGCTGAAGCGCCGGTGGCGAACATGCTGATGCCGGCCGCCCACCACTTCACCTGGCGATTGCCGAGCGAAAACTCCGCGCTCGTGTCCTGCTTGCGCGAGAAGTAGACGCCGATGAGGAAGATGACGACAAAGTAGGCGACAATGAGCGAGTAATCGATGGCGCCCAGATTGCGCACGCTGCGCGGGGTGGAAAGTTGAAGGGCGGCGGACGCACCTTTCTGGTCCGTGCCGAGAGCGACCACCTTGTCGTTGGAACGGGCCAACCGCATGCCCTCGAGCCCCGGCAGTGCGGCAAAGGCGCACCATGCATCGGTCACCGTGTGAAAAAGGAACGGCTGGGCGCCTCCCATGACCAGCAACTGCGATTGTCCGAGGGGCAGGGCCGCGCCGCGGGCCAGCGGAGCGGGGGTATCGGTCATGCGCTGCCACCCCGCCTCCTTCGTGCCCTCCAGAGGGGTCGGACGATAGACCCACGCGTCGCTCAAGGCGGCTCCCGAGGCAGCGGTGCCGCCGAAGACGCAGAGCATCCCGTTGTGACTGGCATAAGCCGCGTGGGCCCGCGGCTCGCCGGGCATCGGCGGTCCGGCCGTCCACGTCGCGCCCGGGGCTTTCAAGTCGAGCTCCCAGGTTTCAGCCGTCGGCGCGCCGTCCGAAGTCACGCCGCCGAAAACGTAAAGCTTGTCCCCGATCACCCCGGCGGAAGCCCCGACGAGGGGCGCAGGCAACTCCGGCAAGGCCCGGAGACTCGGCTCGTGATCAACCAACTCAAGGACGCTGACCTTGGACGAGGGCAGTCCATCCGCCATGCCTCCGACGATGATCCACGTGCTCCCATGGCGGGCCAAGGCGGCGTCAAGCGGCGCGGGCAACTTGGTCGGGCGCCATGGATCGGTGGCATCAAGCGTCGTGGTCCAAAACACCATGCCATCGTCACCAAGGCCTGCCGCGATCATGGTGTTCTCGATCGGGGCGAGGAATCCGCCGACGGGATCGAAGGGCGGAGCCTCCAACCTCTGCAAGTCCATGGGCTGAACCGGAAGCGGGGCGCCTGCAGCGGGCCAGACCGGGAGAAGCAGGAAGATAATTAAAGCGATTCGTTTCATGGGGGGGATTTTCTGTGTTCCGCGTTGCGGACGTTGGCCAACCCTAAAGCAATACCGACCAACAAACAGCGCATATTCCCGGCGGACTATCGGCAAATAAAGAGAACTATTGCCGCATTACCCGCAAAGCATTGTCGCGGCACCCCACCTCACGGCTTAGGTTCTGGCTCGATTATCCGGCGGCGAATCGCCGGCTGTCGCCACTCCCCTCTTTCATGATCACAGAACTCGAACCAGAAGCTCAATCCGACACGGACCGAATCCAGACCGAAGCCCTGCAGGCCTCCATCGATGCGGCAGCCGAATGCGGAGGCGGCACCATCCGCATCGCAGCCGGGCACTACCTCATCGGCACGCTTCACCTCCGGTCACACGTCACGCTCCACCTGGAAAATGGGTGCGTGCTCAAGGGCAGCCCGCGCATTGAGGATTATCCGGAGGTGGCCGGCGGCTTCACCGATGCGGTCGGACAGAAACGCAACCGCTGCCTGATCTACGCCGAGGGCACGACGGGCACGGCGATCACGGGCCAAGGCATCATTGACGGCAGCGGCGGCGACTTCGGTTTCGAGGAAGACGGGCGGCCGTTCATGGTGCGCTTTATCGACTGCAAGGACGTGCAGGTCTCCAGCGTGACCCTGCAGAACTCACCCGGCTGGGTCAGCCATTATCTCGGATGCGAGAATGTCCGCATCCACGGCCTGACCATCCGCAGCCGCGTGAACAGCAACAACGACGGCATTGACATCGACTCCTGCCGCCGCGTGCGGATCAGCGACTGCGACATCGACACCGGCGACGACGCGGTCTGCATCAAGGCCACCCGCGCCACCCCCTCGGAGGACATCGTGGTCACGGGGTGCCGGATCTCCAGTGACTGGGGCGCGCTCAAACTCGGCACGGAATCGGCCGGGGACTTCCGCAACATCATTTTCAGCAATATCATCATCCGCAACACCAACGGCGGCGGCCTCAAGCTCATCAGCATGGACGGCTGCCGCATGGAGAACGTGCTGGCCGAGAACATCATCATGGACAACGTCTCCGGGCCGATTTTCATCCGCCTGGGGGCCCGTCTGCGGCGTTACTTCGACGACCAACCCGCCCGCCCGGTCGGTCAGGCGCGGGGGATCACGCTCCGCAACATCAGGATCAACGTCTGGGAGGAGGGCTTCCTACTTTACGGAAAATATCCGCGCAAGGCCGGCATCATCGTGACCGGAATCCCGGGTCATCCGGTCGAGGATGTGACCTTCGACAATGTGCGTGTGGTTTTCCCCGGCGCGGGAAATGTGACCGATTCTCCCGTGGCGGAGCAGGAGGCGGAGTATCCGGAATTTCCAGTCTTTCATCCCCTCCCCAGTTGGGCGCTTTTTCTCCGGCATATCCGCGGAATCTCCTTCCGGGAGTGCAACTTCTCCACCCGGCTTCCCGATGAGCGGCCTGCCCTCTACCTTGAGGACGTGCAAGATCATCAGTTCGTCAACGTCACCGCGAACCAGCAAGTCCTGGCCTGACCGGCATGAAGACCGGACTCGCTGTAGTCATCGCTTTCCTTGTGGTCGGAGCAGGGTTGTTTTTCCTGCTGAAGCAGATGCCGGGCATCACCCCGCCAAAACCCAAGCCGGTGGCGCCGGCGCAGGCACAGACGACGCCCGCCGCACCCAGCGCGCCCACGCCGGCG
>JBGSSV010000181.1:0-15433 GCA_041736875.1 Chthoniobacterales bacterium
GCCCGCAGCTCGCCCAGGCGCTCCTCCGGACGGTCGATGAGCGCGGCATCGACCCGGAGGGAGCGAACGCCGGTGCCGGGCAGTTCGAATTTGAAATCACGGAGCAAACGTTCGCAGACGGTCAGCAACCCGCGCGCGCCCGTCCCCTCCTCCGCGGCGAGCGCGGCGATGCGGTCGAGGGCGTCCTCGGCAAAGACGGATTCAATCCCGTAGGCGAGGAAGGCCCGCTCGTATTGGCGGAGCACGCTGCCTTCGGATTCGGTCAGAATGCGCCGCAGATCGGCCGCGGCGAGATCCTCGCAGGCCACCCGCACGGGCAGACGCCCGACGAACTCGGCTTCCATGCCGTATTCGATCAGATCGGCGGTCGTCACATGATGCTGCCACGGCCGCTCCTCGTGCGCGGCCGCCGGGGCGGCGAAACCGATCTGGGACTGACGCCGCCGCTTCTCCACGATCTCGCGCAAACGCGGGAAGGCGCCGCTGACAATGAAGAGAATGCTCCGCGTGTTGATCGTCTTCCGCCCGCCCTTGCCACCGCGCTGCATTTCCATCACCGCCTGCATCTGCCCGGCCATGTCATTGGGATTGCGCAACAAAACCTCCGTCTCCTCCATGAGCTTGAGGAGCGCGGTCTGCACGCCGCGCCCGCTGACATCGCGGCCGATCAGGCCTCCGGACGTGGCGATCTTGTCGATTTCGTCGATGTAAATGATACCTTGCTCGGCCCGGGTGATATCGCCCTCGGCCTTCTGGACCAACTCGCGCACGAGGTCCTCGACGTCGCCGCCGACGTAGCCGGTTTCGCTGAATTTGGTGGCATCGGCCTTGACGAAAGGCACACCGATCAACTCCGCGATGTGGCGGACGAGGTAGGTTTTGCCCACGCCGGTCGGGCCGGTGATGATGACGTTCTGCTTCGCGTATTCGACCGGACCCGTTTCCCCGTCGCGGGCGCGGTCGTGGAGGAATTTGACGTGGTTGTAGTGGTCGCACACGGCGATGGAGAGGACCTTTTTGGCCTCGTCCTGCTTGATGACAAAGCGGTCGAGATGCGCCTTGATTTCCCGCGGCGTGAGGTTGAATTCCAAGTCGCCGTCCTCGTCCTCCGCCGGAGGTTCCACCGCCTCGCCATCCGGCTGGGCCTGGGCGGCACCGCCGGGCTGTTGGAAGGCGGACTGCAGGAACGACTGCAACCGTCGCTGCAGTTCGTCCGGGCTGGGAAAAGCGGGGTCGCTCATATGTTCAGTCTACGTGGCGGTCGTCCGGGCGCAAACCGCCTAGTTTGATCCGGCCAGGCGCTCGGCCATGGCGCGGTAGGCGCTCCACCACGGGACACTCCCGGGCGGATTGAACTCGAGAAAGCGCCGGAAGAAGACGGCCGCCTCGGCGCGATCGCCCAGGGACCAGTCGTTGAGCCCCGCGACGAAGAAGACCAAAGCCCCGGGCCCCTCCTGCGGATAGCGCTGCAATTCATCGAGGCGGATGGGTTGGGCGCGCAAGCCGAAGTCGGCGGCATCGAGGAAAAGATTGGCGACGTCGCGGTCCTCCGGCCGGTCGGAGAACAAGCCGGCCTGCTTGAGAGTGCGCCACTCGGACAAAGCCTGCTCGCGCTGGTCGCCGGCCAACAAAGCGAGCGCGAGGTTGAATCGCGCCCAGGAACCTTCGGACGTGCCGGGGGCGGCGGACACGACAGCCGCGGTGAACTTTCCCGCCGCCTCATTGTAGTCCCCTGCGGCGAGGGCCGCCACGCCGGAGGCCAGCGGGTCGGCCTTTTGCTCCACCTTCTCGCCGACGATCGAAGCGCGCAGGGATTTCATCCGGGGGTCCTCGCTGGTCAGCACGAGCCAAGTCAGGGTGCCGAGGATGAGCAAGGCCGCCGCGATGGAAATGAGCGCGACATAAAGTTTGGTCTGGCTCGACTCGACCTTGACCACCTCGCGCCGCGCCGCGGCCGGACGCCCGGCCCGCTCGAGCACCTTGGCCCGGGCGAATTCGAGATGCTCGATCAGCTCGCCATACGAGCCGTAGCGTCCGTCCGGCGTCTTTTCCAACATGCGGTTGATCACGTAAGCCGTCTCGGGGGCGACATCCGGCGCGAAGGCTTCGAGGCTGACCGGCTGGCTCTTAATTTGCTTCAAGGCGACGAGGCTGGCGCTGGCGGCTTCGAACGGCGGGCGCCCGGCGATGGCGTGGAAGAGCGTGCCGCCGAGGCTGTAGATGTCGCTGCGGAAGTCCTCCGGTTCGTAATTGAGCCGCTCGGGGGCGATGTAATACGGGGTGCCCCAGATCTCACCGCGCGACTCCGCCTCCTCCTCGAGAACGCGGGCCAAGCCGAAGTCCACGATCTTCGTGGTGTGGGCGTCGGCGAAAAGGATGTTGCCGGGTTTGACGTCGCGGTGAATGAGCCCCTTCTCGGCCGCGGCCTCGAGCCCCTGCGCGATCTGCACGCCGATCTCGAGCACCTGGGCTTCGGACACGCGATCGGAGATCGACATGAGGTCGTCGAGCGACCCCTTCTCAACGAGCTCCATCGCAAGGTAAAATTGCCCCTCGGCCTCGCCGAAGGAGTAGACGCGGACGACGTGAGGATGATTGACCGAGGCGGTGACGCGGGCCTCCTGCTCGAGCTTCGAACGCTCTTCGGCCCGCACGCTCATTTCGCGGCGCAAGACCTTGAGGGCGACCATGCGCTCGAGGGTGTGGTCGTAAGCCTTGAAGACGGAACCCATACCACCCTCGCCGATGAGTTCGACCAGCTCGAAGTTGTTGAATTGTTTCCGCGCCCTCAGGCCCTCGCCGCAGTGCGGGCAATAAATCTGCGCGAAAGGCAGCTCCCCGGACACATCGATGGCTCCGCCGCACGCCGGGCAGGTCTCGATGATTGGCTCCGCCGTTTCTTCCACCGCGGCAGGCTAAACCATCATTCGTCGGGCGGCAAACCTTGCGCGGAAGGCCGATCCTGTCCAGCGTGCGGGAGCGCCCGATGGAACCAATGCACCAACTCACTGCCGAAGAACCGTGCCCACGGCTCGACCGGTGGCTCGCCGCCCGGGCCGTCCCGGCGGCCAGCCGCGCCCGCTGGCAGAAGGCCATTGCGGGGGGCGCGGTCCGAGTCAACGGCCTCGCCGCCCGAGCCTCCGACGCGGTGCGGCCGGGCGACAAAGTGGAGTTCAGTTTGATTGAATCCGCACCAGTGGAACTCTCGTCCGCGGAGGAAATGCCGCTCGATATTCTTTTCGAGGACGAGCACCTGCTGGTCCTCAACAAGCCTCCCGGGCTGGTCGTGCATCCGGGCGCGGGCAACTGGGAGGGAACCCTCGTCAATGGTCTCCTCCACCATTGCGGCACCCTCGCGTCGGGCAATCCCATCCGACCGGGCATCGTTCACCGGCTGGACAAGGACACCAGTGGCGTGATTCTCGTGGCCAAGACCGACGACGCCCTGGCTCACCTTGCCGGCCAGTTTGCCGCCCGGACGGCCGAGAAAACCTACCTCGCAGTGGTTCGCGGCAAACCGCGCACATCGGCCGGCACAATCCACGGGGCCATCGCACGCCATCCGATCCACCGCCAGCGCATGTCGGTGAGCACGCGCGAGGGGGCGCGGGCGGCCGAGACCGGCTGGCGGGTCCTTGTTTCCGTCGACAAACTCAGCCTGCTCGAGTGCCGCCCGAAAACCGGGCGGACGCACCAGATCCGCGTGCATCTCAAACACCTCGGGCATCCGGTGGCGGGCGACCGCACTTACGGCGGCGGGGCGGACTTCCCCCGCCAGCTTCTCCATGCCTGGAAGATTCGCCTGGCCCATCCGGCGACCGGCGCGGAGGTGGCCTTCGAAGCCCCTGTGCCGGCGGATTTCCCGCTGCGGCCGGAGATGGCGCAAGGTTGACATTTGAATCCCTGCGGAAATGTGAGATGTTATCCGGGTAACATGATTTCGCGGCCAAAGCGGGGGCCGACTGCCGCACGCTCCCATCCCTCCCATCCGATCAGCCTCGACGACTTGGCGCAGGCTTTGGACCACTCCGACGAGGGCTTTGCCCTCACGGATCCGGAGGGCAACTACGTTTACATCAACGAGGCGCACCTGCGACTCTACGGCTACGCGCATCCGCCTGAACTCTTGGGCCGCAGTTGGCGCTGCCTCTACACGCCGGTCTGGGTGAAGCACTTTGAGCAGGAAGTCATGCCGATCCTGCCCCGGGATAAAGTCTGGCGCGGCCAAGCTGTGGGGCGCCGCCGCGATGGCTCGTCCTTCCTGGCCGGGATCACGCTGACCATGCTGCCGGACGGCAAGATCACCTGCAACTGCCGCGAGGCCGGTTCCCCGGCCTCTGATGACCAATCGAATCGCAAGGCCCTGCGCGAGCTCGGCGAAAGCCTGATCGCCGGTCTGCCGGCCAAGCTGCGACGTCCGCTAGACATGCTCTCGGGCTATTCATCGTTTCTCCTCGGCGAATTGGAGGCCGGCCGCGAGCTCGCGCCCGACTGCCTGCGTGACGGGTTGGCCGAGATTGAGGCCGCCGGGCGGCGCCTGACCGAGCAGATGCGCCGCCTTGATCTGGTGGCCGAGCTGGCCGCCGAGGATGAAATGAACGGATACCCGCCGGCAGGTGACGACGACGATCATTGGCCCGCGCGCCTCATGGCCTCGTGCCGCAGCCGGGCCGCTGCGTTCGGCCGGAGCGACGATCTCACCGTTTCAATCGATCCGGGACGGCCCGCGACGTGCTTCCGCGCGCTCGAGTGCGTCGTGCTGGAGCTTCTGGCCAACGCCCTCCAATCCTCCCGGGAGGGCGGCGCGGTCCGCATCACCGGCCATCAGCGCGACGGGCACTATGTTTTCCGCCTCTGCGATGAGGGCGTGGGCCTGCCGGGCGGATTCTGGCCGGACAGCGACAGCCGCACACTCGGCCAATCGGCACCGACCGGCTTCGGTCTTGCCGTGGTTCACTACATCCTGCGCCGCGCCGGCGGATACCTGACCCTCGAACAACCCGATCAGTGCTCGACCTGCCTGCAGGTCCGTCTTCCGGTGCGAGTTTGAGCCGGGTCAGCGCCCCCGTCTCCGTCGATCCGCCAAGTCCTCAAGCTGCTTCCGCTCGCCGCGGGTGAGACTCTCGATGCCGTCCTCGGCCAACCGTTGAAGCAGCACCTCGGTCGGGACTGGTGCCGCGCCAGCCGCCCGCGAACGGTCGGAGGGAATCCAGAGCCAGGAAAGAAGGGCCCCGGCAACCGCACCACCCAAGTGAGCGAGATGACCGATCTGCGGGAGGATGTGTAGGACCGCGCAGACGAGGGAAAAAACCATCAGCCCGAGCCCCAGCGTGCGGGCCTTCATCTTCACCGGAAGAACGAAAAAAAGCAGCGCCCGCAGGGGCAGGTCGGGGTTCGCCGTGGTGAAGGCGAGCAGGAGGCCGCAAACCGAACCCGAAGCACCGACCAACTCGGTGGAGGGCGCGGAGAAGGCCGTCTGCAAGAGCCCCCCGCAAACGCCCGAGACGACGAAAAGCACGAGGTATTTGACCCGGCCGAGCATGAACTCGACAACCGGGCCAACGAACCAGAGGCCGAGCACGTTGACAAAAAGATGGAGCAGGTTGGCGTGGAGAAAGACGTGGGTCACGACGGTCCACCAGTAGCCGCGGGCCAACCCTTCGCCGCTCAAGGCGAACCGCGCGAGCAACTCCGGCCGCTGCATGGCTTGGAAAAACACCTCCAAGCCGAAGACCACCACGAGGACACCGGCCAGCACGACGGTGACCGGAGCCTCCTGAAATTTGCTCCGGAGCACGTGCACCCGCGCAAAATAGCAGACCGCGGCATCGAGGGCAATTGACGCTTCCCGCTTTGACTCCGTCGCCATTCCGCTAACATAGACCGCCTGATGCCGCGCCTTCTTCGTTCCGGTCTCATCGCCCTCGGCGTGGCCCTTCTCCTGGTCACGGGGGCGGTGCTGGCCTTCAATCTCCACCTCCAATCCGCCGGGATGCAGGAACAACTGCGCGAAGGAGCCAGACAGACCCTCGGTCTTCCCCTGTCGGTCCGCAGCACTTTCTACACCCCGTGGGATGGCATCCGCCTGCGCGGGTTGGTCGTCCCCGACATGGAAAACGCCGGGGTCAACTTCCTCGAGGCGTCCGAATTCCAAGTCGTCTTTAAACTCTGGCCGCTCCTGCACCGGGAGTTTGTCGTCAGCCGCCTCGCCCTCAAGCAGGCGGTCCTGACGTGGCGCCAGAACGCCGACGGCCAATGGCGCCTGCCCCGGCGTCCGGAGGAAGCCGTGCCCGCGCCCGGCGGGACACCCGCTGCCGCGACTGCGCCAACTGCCACGCCTGCGGCCGTAGTGGAATCGACCCCGCCAGCCCCCGCCGCGCCCGCCTTCAACGTGCGGGTCGATGGGATGGAGGTCGAACGTTCGCGCATTCTTTTCGAGAACCGGGACGGATGGCCGTTGCTCGATGCCGATGGCATCACGGCCAACGCGGAAGTTTTGCCGAACGGCGGAGCAAAGGGACAGGCGAGCATTCCCGAGGCGGTGCTGGCTGGAATGCTGGTCGCGCGCGACCTGCGCAGCGGTTTCCGGTTGGCCGACGGACTCCTCACCTTTCCCGACATCCGTTGCGACGTGGCCGGGGGCCAACTCACCGGCCGGGGGTCCATCGCGGCCCGCGCCGAGGGTTCGCCCTACGACTGGGCGCTGCAACTGGCCGGCTTCCAACTCGCGGCCTTGAAGCTGCCGGTTTCCTTCGGCGGCACGGCCATGGAGGGAGTCCTCTCCGCCGATTTCGCCTTGCAGGGACGCAACGCGCCCCAACGCCAGATCCGCGGCCGCATGGAACTTGCCGTCGAGGGCGGGCGGCTCGTTCCCTCGGCCTACTTGCAGGGCCTCGGACAGGCGCTGGGCATCCGCGAACTTCAAGGCATGAACTTCAGCGAAGCGCGCGCCACCCTCCGGCTCGAGGATGACCTCATCCATGTCGAGCCGCTGCGCCTGCGCGCCGAGGAACTCACGGTCGAAATGACCGGCCCGGTGACGCGGACGGGTGCCCTGGACCTGCAGGCGCGGCTGATGCTCAGTCCGGCCGTGGCGGCGCGACTCCGGTCCATCACCGGGCGGGAGTTGCCCCTGACCACCGACGAGGCCCTGCCGGGATTTCGTGAACTTCCCTTCCGCGTCACCGGCACGCTTGAAGCGCCGCAAAGCGACCTGGCCACCAGCCTGCTGGGCAACGGCATGGCCGGACAGATCGGAAATTTTCTTTTCAACCTCATCGGAACCCCCTGACCGCCACGCATGCGCATCATTGCCGGAACCGCAGGCGGACTGCGCATGGAATGCCCGCAGGGAATTGCCCGGCCGATGATGGACCGGGTGCGCGGGGCGGTCTTCTCCAGCTTGGGCGACGCAGTCATCGGGGCCCGCGTCCTCGACCTCTTCGCCGGCAGCGGAGCCATCGGTATCGAGGCGCTGAGCCGGGGCGCGGCCTCCTGCGTGTTCGTCGACTCCCACCGCAAGGCCGCAGAAGCAGTGCGCACTAACTTGAAAAAAACACGGCTGGACGCAACGGTGCGCACCCAAGAAGTGGCCACCTATCTCGCGTCCGCGCCGCCCGAATCGTTTGACCTCGTCTTTGCCGACCCGCCTTTTGCCCTGCCGATCGAAAGTCCCTCGCACCCGGCCGTATTCTTGGCCAACGATACTCTGGCCCGCGCGGTCGCCCCTGGCGGCCTGTGCGTGATCGAACTCCCCGCGGAACCGGGTCCGGGGTCGGACGCTTGGGCATTGCTCCGCACCCGCCGTTACGGGCAGGCTTGGATCGGCTACTATCAGCGCGAGTCCAGCCAATGATCCGACTGCTCTACAAGCTTCTCTTCCCCCTGGCGCTGGTGGTCGTTCTGCCGCGCTACCTCGCCCGCATGTTCCGGCGGGGTGATTTCCAGCGCGATTTCGGCCAGCGCTTCGCCCGCTACTCGCCGGAACTGCTCGCGGAGTTCGGGCACGGACGTTGGATCTGGGTCCACGCGGTCAGCGTGGGCGAACTGCTCGTCGCCTTGAAAATTCTCGACGAGCTCCACCTCTGCAACCCCGATTGGCGGTTCGTTGTTTCGAGCACGACCTCGACCGCCCACGCCCTGGCCGTTGAGCGCCAGGCCGCATGGTGGGTGCCGGTTTACACGCCGATCGACTTCGGTCCGGTCGTGCGGCGTGCCTTGGCCGCCGTCAAACCTTGCGCGGTCATTCTGACCGAAAGCGAGATGTGGCCGAACTTCATCTGGACCGCGGCCGCGCGGGGCCTGCCGGTCCTGCTCGTCAACGCCCGCGTCTCGCCCCGCTCCGCCCGGCGATACCGCCGCTTTGCCCGTTTCCTCCGCCCGGTCACCCGCCATCTATCCGCGGTCGGCCTGCAAGAACCCGGCCATGCCGGGTTGTGGTCTCACCTGGGCGTGCCGTCCGGGCGGTTGCATCTGACCGGCAGCGTGAAGTTCGACCCGGCAGCCGCCGAGGGCGAGCGGCGCGACTTTCGTCCCGTCCTCCAGGCCTTCGGATTTCCGGACGACGCGCCGGTGCTCCTCGCCGGCAGCACCCATGAGGGCGAGGAAGAAATCCTCGCCGAGGCCTTGCACGCACTGCGGGTCAAGTTTCCCACCGCACGCCTCGTCATCGTCCCGCGACATGTGGAACGAACCAGCGACATCGTGGCCAAGCTCGAAGCCCGGGGATTTTCCCTCGGCCGCCGGACCACCGCACCGGGGCCAAACCCCGCGGACATTCTGATCGTCGACACGACCGGCGAACTACGAGAGTGGTATGACTGCGCCGACGTTGTCTTCATCGGAAAAAGCCTGGCCGGCCGCGGCGGGCAGAATCCCGTCGAGGCCATTCTGGCCGGCTGCCCCGTGCTTTTCGGTCCGCACATGGAAAACTTCGCCGATCTGGCCGCCTGCCTGTTGAGCGACGGCGGGGCCAGGGAGGTGCACGACCCGGCCCACCTCGCGGCGGAAGCCGCCAGCCTCCTCACCGATCCCGAGCGTCGCAAGAGGCAGGTCATCCAGGCAACAAAGGCCGTCGAGGCTCACCATGGGGCGACAGCGCGCACCGCGCGAATGATCGAGGATGCCGTCAGCGGGAGTGACTCCGCGGCGACCCGCGTGTAAACTGGAGGGAGACGTGGAAGCCAAACCCTTCAGAATAGGCCCGGTCACCGTGGGCGGTAAAAACCTCCTCCTCATCCTCGGCCCCTGCGTGATTGAGAGCGAAAAAGCCACCCGCCGCGCCGCCGCGCGCCTGGTCGCCATCACCCGCCGCCTCGGCGTGCCTTTCATCTTCAAGGCTTCCTACGACAAGGCCAACCGCACCTCGGGCCGGTCGTTTCGCGGCCCCGGTGTGCGCGAAGGTTGCGAGATCCTGGCCGGCATCCGCGAGGAGTTCGGCGTGCCGGTGACGACCGATGTGCATTCGCCGGCGGAGATCGCCATCGCAGCCGCCCACGTCGATTTGCTGCAGATTCCCGCCTTCCTTTGCCGACAGACTGATTTGATCGAGGCCGCGGGTTCGAGCGGTTGCGCGGTCAACGTGAAGAAGGGACAGTTCCTTTCGCCCTGGGAGGTCGCCCCGATCGCGCACAAACTGCGCGAGGCCGGCAGCCGGAAATTTTTCTTCACCGAGCGCGGCACCACCTTCGGCTACAATAATCTCGTGGCCGACATGCGCTCCATCCCCTGGATCCGGGAGCAGGGGTTCCATCTGGTCTTCGACGCCACCCACTCGGTCCAACGCCCGGGCGGCGGCGGAGACCGCACCACCGGCGATGGTCCCCTCGCCCCGGTTCTAGCCTGCGCAGCGGTCGCGGCGGGGGCTGACGGCGTTTTCCTCGAAACTCACGAGAACCCCGAGAAGGCACCCTCGGACGGCCCGAACCAAATCCCGCTTGCGCAACTGCCTGCCGTCCTGCGCAAACTCCTCGCCATTCGCCATGCGCTGTAGGATCCGTCTGCCCCTCGGTCTGCTTCTGGCCGCCCTGCTCCTGCCGCTCGGATCCTCCGCGCAGGACCTGGCCAGCCTGGACATCCCGGTGAAAATCGGCCAAAGCGTCAAGGGCATCCGCGTGCCGCACTTCAACAAAGACGGCACCCTGGCGCTGCGCTTCAACGCCGGCAATGCCGAGCGTGCCAGCACCTCGCAATTCGCCTTCGACGACCTGGTCATCGAAATCTTCAAGGAAAACAAAGAGCAGCCGGCCCTGCAGGTGCTCATGAGCAAAGCGACCTACGACCAAGGGACAAGTTTGCTCACCAGCCAATCGCGCGCTACGATCAAAGGAGATGGCCTCGAGATCGTCGGCAGCCAGTTGGAATTCGACATGCGCACCCGCGCGAGCAAACTCCTCGGCCCGGTGACCATGACCGTCGAGGACTCCGCCATCCAGAAACCATGAAGCTCCCCCTCCTCCCCGCAGCACTGCTGCTCCTCTTCATGGCTGGCGCGGCCCGAGCCCAGACGACCGCCGCGCCGGGTGGTCCCCTCGGCTTGAGCGGTCTGACCGGCGACCGGCCGAGCGGAAGCAAGACGGTCATCACGGCCCAGAAGGAGGCGCTTTTCGACGAGCAAAAAAACACCGCCACCTTCATCGGTGCGGTCCGCGTCAACGACCCCGCCTTTCTCCTCAGTTCGGACAAACTCACCGTTTACTTGACCAAGGAGCGCTCCGGCATCGACCGCGTCGTGGCCGAAGGCAATGTGGTCATAGTCCAGCAGACAACCGACGACAAAACCAAGCCCGCAACGGGCCGCGCTCGCACGGCGGAATACGTTCCGTCCCTCGGTCGCGTCACGCTCAGCGGCAATCCGGAAATGGAGCAGGGCATCAACCGCCACATCGCCAGCGCGCCCGGCACCCGCATGGTGCTCTACCGCGACGGCCGCGCCACCACCGAGGGCCCCAGCCGGACGGTCATCTCCGACACCTCCACCCCCCGCCTGCCATGAGTCTTTCCACCGCCACGACCGAAAGCGCCGGGATTGTGCCCCGCACCGACGCCCCGCTGCTCCAGACCGAGAAGCTGGTCAAAATCTATGGCGGACGCGCCGTGGTCAACGGCGTGGACATCAATGTGCGCCGCGGCGAAATCGTCGGCCTTCTCGGGCCGAACGGCGCCGGCAAGACCACCAGCTTCTACATGATCGTCGGCCTGGTCCGTCCGAACTCCGGGCAGGTGATTTTTCAAGGCGCAGACGTCACGCGCATGCCGATGTTCAAACGTGCCCGGGCCGGCATGGGCTATCTGCCGCAGGAGGAGTCCATCTTCCGCAAACTCACGGTCGAGCAGAACATCATGGCCATCCTCGAGACCACCAGTCTCTCCAAAGCGGAGCGCAAGGCGCGATGCGAGGAGCTGCTCCATCAGTTCGGCATCGAACACATCGCCCGCAACGAGGCCCTGACCCTCAGCGGCGGCGAGAAGCGGCGCCTGACCATCGCCCGCTCGCTCGTCACCAGCCCCTCGCTCCTCATGCTCGACGAACCCTTCAGCGGCGTGGATCCGATCGCGGTGTTCGACGTGCAGCAAATCGTCTCCAACCTCCGCGAAGCCGGCCTGGCCATCCTCATCACCGACCACAACGTCCGCGAAACCCTCGCCATCGTCGACCGCGCCTACCTCATCTTCGAAGGGCGGGTGGAGAGCGAAGGAACCAAAGATTTCCTCCTCAACGACCCGGTCAGCCGCAAGCTTTACCTCGGCGAAAGCTTCCAAATGTAACTTCCCGTGCCCTCCGCCAACAAAAGAACCACCATCAGCGTCGGCACCTTCTTCGCGCGCCACGCCGCCGAGCTTGGCCTCGAACTCGTGGCCGGACGCCAGGGTCTGGACCGCCTGATCCGCGAACCCACGGTCAACCGCCCCGGCCTCGCCCTGACCGGCTTTTACAGCTACTTCGCCGGCAAGCGCATCCAGATCATCGGCAGCGCCGAACTCAGCTACCTCAAGAGCCTTTCTCCCCGGGACGCCGAGGAATGCCTGCGCCGCTTCTTCGCCTCGCCATTTCCCTGCCTCATCATCGCGCGCAACTCCAAGGTCCCCGGGTCGATCCGGCGCCTGGCCAACGAAAGTTCCGTCCCCGTCTTCCGGACACCGATGATCACCATGAAGGCGATCAACGCGGCCACCATCGCCCTTGAACTCGACTTCGCCCCCCGCCGCAGCGAACACGGCAGCATGGTCGATATTCTCGGCGTCGGCACCTTCATCCGCGGCGACAGCGGCATCGGCAAAAGCGAGTGCGTCCTCAGCCTGATCGAACGCGGCTACAGCTTGGTCAGCGATGACATCACCCGCTTCCGCGCTTTCGAGGGCAAGCGCCTCATCGGCACCTCGGCCGAGTTGACCCGTTTCCACATGGAGGTGCGCGGCATCGGCATCATCAATGTCGCCTCCATCTTCGGCGTGCGCAGCACCCGGATGGAAAAATCGCTCGATCTGGTCGTGACTCTCAAAGAATGGCGGGAGGTCGAGGACTTCGACCGCCACGGTCTCAACTCGAATTTCTACAAGATTCTTGGCATCTCCGTGCCCCATGTCGTATTACCTGTCCGCGTCGGACGCGACCTCGGACGCCTGGTTGAAGTGGCCGCCCTGGACCAGAAACTTAAATCTCAGGGAACCAACAGCGCGCTGGAGTTCAACGAGCGCCTGATTAAACTGATGACGCTCGAAACCTAAATTGATGGGGATCCTTGCCAAAAAATCTTCCGGAAGCGACCAGCGCGTGACACGCGAACTGGTCATCCTCAACCGCTACGGCCTTCACGCCCGGCCGGCCGCCCTTTTCGTCAAGACCTCCAACCGCTTCAAGGCCGACGTCTGGGTTGAAAAGGACGGCGAAGAAGTCAACGGCAAGAGCATCATGGGTCTCATGATGCTCGCCGCCGGCCATGGCTCGAAGTTGAAGGTCTCGGCTGCCGGGGCCGACGCGGAGAAGTTTCTCGTCGAGATCGAAGAACTCGTGGCCAAGCGCTTTCACGAGGATTGAGTTTTGACCTGACCCGGGCGGTTGGCTAAAATCAGCCCATGGGGGCGGTCCGCGAAAAAATTTTCCAGGGAATCGGCGTATCCCCCGGCGTCGCAGAGGGTGAAACGGTCGTCCATTGGCAGAACGAGGAGGAGATTCCGCTCCGTGATATTTCCGTTGACGAAATCCCCAACGAGATCACCCGTTTCGAGTCCGCCCTCATCGCCACCCGCCAGGAGTTGCTCGACATCCAACAACGGATCTCCGGGGCCATCGGCACGGCCGACGCCAGCATTTTTGACGCCCACCTGCTGGTGGTGGAAGATCGGACGCTGATCGACGAGGCCTTGCGTGGACTGGAGCGAGACCTACACAACATCGAGTTCGTCTTCCATCAGGTGGCGGAAAAATACTGCCGCACGCTCGCCGCGATCGATGACCCGTATCTGCAGGAACGCGTTGTCGATGTCGAAGACGTGACCCGCCGGGTCATTCGGCATCTTCTCGGCAAGAGTTCGCGCCAACTCCACAAACTTGACCGGCCCCACATCATCGTGGCCGGCAACCTCACCCCGTCGGACACTGCGCTGATCAACCGCGAGTTGGTCCGCGGCTTCGTTACCGAGCAAGGCAGCCGCACCTCGCACAGCGCCATCATGGCCCGCTCCCTCGGCATTCCCGCCATTGTGGCCCTTCCCGGCATTTGCTCGAAGCTGACCACCGGCGACCATGTCCTGCTCGATGGTTACAGCGGCAAGCTCATTCTCGACCCGTCCGAGCAAGTCCGCTTCGAATACGGCCAACTCGAGCAGCGCAAGGTCGAGGCCGAGCACCAGCTCGAGAGCATTCGCGAGACCCTCTCGTCCACGCGGGACGGCCGGCACATCGTTCTCTCGGCCAACATCGAGCTGCCGACCGAACTCGACGCCGTCATTTCCGCCGGGGCCGAAGGCGTCGGACTCTTCCGCACGGAATTTCTCTTCCTCAACAAGCCCGAGCCTCCGGCGGAGGAGGAACAATACGAGGCCTACAAACTGGTGGCCGAGCGCTGCGCCCCGCACGGCGTGATCATCCGCACGCTCGACATCGGCGGCGACAAGCTCATGCACCTCCCGGACATGGCCGAGGAGCACAACCCGTTCCTCGGCTGCCGGGCCATCCGCCTCTGCCTCGACCAGCCCGCGCTCTTCAAGCCGCAACTGCGCGCCATCCTGCGCGCCTCGGCCCACGGACGGGTCCGCCTCATGTATCCCATGATCTCCTGCCTCGATGAACTCCACCGGGCCAACGCGCTGCTGGAGGAATGCAAAGCGGAGTTGGCCGCCGAGGGGCAGGCCTTCGACGGCGGGATCGAGGTCGGCACCATGATCGAGGTGCCCTCGGCCGTGCTCATCGCCGGTCACCTCGCCCGCGAGGTCAAGTTTTTCAGCGTTGGCACGAACGACCTCGTGCAATACACCATCGCCGTCGACCGGGGCAACGAACGCATCACCAAACTCTACCAACCGACGCACCCGGCCGTCATCCGCCTGCTCGCCATGGCCGCCGACGCCGCGCACGAGAACGGCATCTGGATCGGGGTCTGCGGTGAGATGGCTTCGGAATTTCATCTGACCCCGCTCCTCCTCGGCCTCGGCATCGACGAACTCAGCGTGGTCACGGCGGCAGTTCCGCGGATCAAGAAGGCGGTGCAATCACTCGATCTCAATGAGTGCCGCGAATTGGCCGCGCGCGCCCGCGAGATGTCCGACCCGCTCGAGATTGAAAACATGTGCCGCGAACATGCCCGTCAACGCTACCCCGAGCTGTTCACCCGCTGAGCCTCCCGCGTGCGCCTGACCGACATCCGCGCCGCGCTTGAGGATCTCGGGCTGCGGCCCTCCAAGAAGCTCGGGCAGAATTTTCTCCACGACGGGAATCTGGCGCGGACGATTGCCGTCGCCGCGGTGCCCGACCCCGTGCCGTTCGCGGTGGAGATCGGCCCGGGCCTTGGTGCGCTGACAACTCCGCTGCTCGAGCGCTGCGCGCAGCTGCTGGTCATCGAGAAAGACAGGCGGCTCGCGGCGTGGCTGGGGGACCGTCTACCGGCCGACCGGGTGCGCGTGGCGCAAGCCGATGCCGTGGACTTCGACTGGCGGCCGCTCATGCCGCGCGGGCCTTTCCCCTTGGCCGGGAACCTCCCCTACTACGCGACCTCGCCCATCCTGCGGAATTTTCTCGGCTCCGCCTCGCCGGTCAGCCGGGCCGTCTTCGCGGTGCAGGACGAGTTTGCCGCGCGCCTCGCGGCCGGACCGGATAGCGCCGACTACAGCGCACTCAGCGTCCGACTCCAGCGCCTGTGGTCAATCCGCCGCGAGCGCCCGCTTCCTCCGGGCGTGTTCCACCCCGAACCGGGCGTGCAGTCGGCCGTGGTCGTTC
>JBGSSV010000204.1:0-8031 GCA_041736875.1 Chthoniobacterales bacterium
TTGGTCAGGGGCGTGACCGGCGGCGGCGTGACCGTGCTGGCTTCGCCCTCGGTGGTGGTGAGCCGCTTGAGCAGTTCATCCACCGCGTCCGAATCGAATCCGGTCAGGTCCAAGTCGATCTTGCCGTCCAGTTCCTTGATGAGCGCCTTGAGTTCGGCGTCGTCGGTTTCCGAGATTTCCGCCAAGCGATTGTCGGCGAGCAAAACCGCCAGTTCCTCATCATCGCTGGCGAAATCCTGGTAATCGACGGGCACCAGCGCGGAGCCCAACTTTTGGGCGGCCAGCAAACGCCCGTGCCCGGCGACGATGAATCCCGAGCGTTTGGAGACGACGAGGCTGTGTCGCCATCCGAAATACTTGATGTTCTTTGCGAGCAGCTCGATTTGGCCGTCAGGGTGCTTGTTCGGATTGCGGGGGTTAGGCTTGAGGTCCTCGGTCGGGATGAGCCGCTCATGGGCGCACCAGACTTCGATGCCGCTGGCCAGGGCTTTTGCTTTTGCCGTTTCGGAAACCGTGTCGCTCATGCCCGCCAGGCGCATGTCAACGGGCGGAGGCATTGACACTCCCCGCAGGGCGTGACCCAAGAAATCGACCCCGCCGTATTCGAGAAAGTCCTCGATCTGGAGTTCGGCAACATCCTGAAGAAGGTCAAAGCGGGCAAAACCCTGACCGTGGCCGAGCGGGCACGTGTGCAGGCCCGCGCCGCCGGCTGCACCGACTCAACTGCCTACGCCAAGACCGTGGTCGAGCTGGCGAACCTACTCGGGGTCACGCGGCGCACGATTTCCTCCTGGCAGAAAATGGAGGGCGTTCCAAAGCCGCTCGCCAACGGTTCGTTCCCGGTGGCCGAGTGGCGGGAGTTTGTCCGGGTGAGGGGGCTGAAGACCAATATGCCCGTCACCACGAACGAAGAGGCACTCAAGGCACGCAAGCTGCTCGCTGAAGTTGAGGAACGCGAGCTGAAGGTCGCGATCAAGAAGGGCGAGTTCGTGTTGCTGGAAGAGGTCCGCCGCTCGTGGCTCACGCAGGTCGGTAAAGCCATCGCACTGCTGCGGGCCAAGTTTGAGAGCGAGCTGCCGCCGATTCTCTCTGGCAAGGACGCCCAGGGCATCCGGGAGGAATGCGCCCGGGCCATCGACGAGGTTTGCCGGACCCTCCATACGGCAGAGGGGGCGGGACCGTAAAGCCGATCGCTGCCACCGGTGACGCCCTGGAGATCGACGACCAAGGACGATCGGTGACCGGACGGACGATCCTGCTTGGTGCCTGAGGGTGGCGACCGAAACTGGCGAAAACCCTCTACCGTTTCCACACCACCGGACGCGCCATGCGCTAGCTCAAGAGGCTTCCGGTAGCTCTCGTTTTGTGAAATGATTAGTCCATCCTCGATCCAACTTGCGAGCTTGTCGGATAACACCTTGAACCGGGTGGAGAGCCAGTCTGGCGCAACTACCTGTTGGGCGAAAAATGATGGCCGCGCTACCGAAGTTTGAGTCCCAAGTTCTCGACGAGTGGATTCCTCATCGCTATCCCAAGGTATTCGTGCGCGAAAAGACGAAGGGACCTGACCGATTGAAGATCGCCGCCTCAGTGCAAGGCACGCAGACGATGTTGCAGCTTGCATCAGTGCTCGGAGAGCCCTTCTCAGCCCTCTACGTTTTACTCGTTCCGCGGGGCAAAAGCGTGGAAGGTCGTTACCAAAGTCCGTGGATGAGTTCTGCGGAGCTTTCCGATTTGTTCGAGCGGTTCGCTCCGTTTTGGGATCAGGACGCGAGACATCATCTCTGGTTGTTCTCCGATCCGGATCGAGCGACGTTGGTTTACGATCAGCACAATGTCATTTTCGCTTACGGTCCGATCAAGAAGTATGTCCGCGTTCTTGAAGCCAGCGGATACGCGGAGACTCAAGAGTTGCCCTTCCCCGCTCCACACAATCATCGCTATCATGTGGCCTTCGATCAAAAGGAGCGTGACTTGGTTTCGCTTCGCGGATGGAGCAAATCACCTCTTCGGAAGGGCGACGCGTGGTGAAACAAACGCCAAACTAGCCGCAAGAGAGCAACGCTGGCAGCCGTCCATCCTCGTGCGATTTACATCCGCATCCGAAACTCCGTCCTGGTTCGGCCGGCCAGGCTGATCTGTAGCACTCTCCGGGAAATCGCGGTTTCTTAATCGGCGCAGCACGGTCGAGCGCCACGCCCGTGAGAACAAAGACGGGCATGCTTGGTGTTCGAAGGTTGACTTCGGTCACGGCGGCATGCCTCGCTTGCGATTCCGCTCCTCCGGATCCCGCCTCGAATCCAAATTTGCCCACCTCTGGAAAGCTGCCAACGGCCCGCCCCTGGAACGCGAGCTCCGCTTCCATCCGACGCGTAAATGGCGGGCTGACTTCGCCCACATTCCGAGCCGCACGCTCATTGAAATCGAGGGTGGCATCTGGGTGCGCGGCAGACACACCACGCCCCGCGGATTCATCGCCGATGCCGAGAAATACCTCGAAGCCGCGCTGGATGGTTGGCGCGTCCTGCGGCTGGTGGATCAGCAGATCAAGGTGCCAACCATCGAACGCATCATCGCGTTGTGTGCGCTCGGACGGAGTTGACGCCGCGCCTGCGGCATGCCCGCAGAAGCAGTTGCACCCGCCAAACGCAGAGACCGGCGAGCATACAACCGGCACTACAGCCAGACTCACCGCGAGCGCCTGAGGGAATACGGTCGAGCATACGCTTTAGCCCACCGGGAGAGGCTCAATGCACGTCGTCGCGAGCTTCACCACCAGAGGCATCGTGAGAAGAAATTGATCCGCTATCAGAAGAACCGAGAGCGGCTCTTGGCGCAAAAGCGTGATTACTACCTCCGCAATCGAGCCAAGATTGCTGACTACAGAAAAGCGAACAAGGAAACGATATCGCGCCGCAACTCGGAATGGCACGTGCGCAACAGGGAGAGGTGCCGTCGGCGCAAACGCGTAACCGGGCGTCGTCTTAGGCTTGATCCCTTGAAACGGTTGGTGGGGAACCTACGCAGGAGGCTCGGCAAAGTTGTTAAGCAGCAGCAGGTGAGCAAAGCAGCGCACACTTTGGAGTTTCTTGGGTGCAGCGTGGAGGAGTTCCGAAGCCACATTGAGAGCAGGTTTCAGCGCGGCATGACGTGGACCAATCACGGTGTGCATGGATGGCACTTGGACCACGTCGTTCCGTGTTCAGCGTTTGATTTTTCCGATCCTCGGCAGCAGCGGCAATGCTTCCACTTCACAAACCTTCGTCCCATGTGGGCGCGCCAAAATCTGCGGAAGTCCAACAAAATCGAGGATGGCCAGCTTCACCTGCTTCTGTGAATACGCCAGACACAAGACTGGATCAGATCTGGAGGCAAGCGTGGTGTCCCCCGGACCGTTCGGCTCCGTGGGTCTGGGCACAGGATAACATTGCTTCCATATCCTACTCACCCCTGCCGGGGCGGTTTCGTGTGGAGAACTCACCCCAGATTCGTGAGGTCCTCGATGCCATTGTAGATCCGAAAATCCGGCAGGTCTGCGTGATGGCTGCCGTGCAGTCATCCAAGACGCTGGCTGGCGAGATCGGCCTTTGTTACGTCATCGCGAACGCTCCTGGACCGGCTCTCTGGCTCAACGAGACCGACGAGGATGCCAAAGACCAAAGCGAGTCACGCCTGCAAAAGCTCTTCGACGAATGTGAGCCGGTGCGAGCCCTGTTTCCGTCCAATCCACACAAGAAGCGCAATACCACGATTCATTTCGCCAACGGCATGACGCTTTGGATCGTAGGGGCTCACAACAAGAGCAACCTCCAGCGGCGTTCGATCCGGTGGATTTTTGCCGATGAATGCTGGCATTTTCCGCCCGGCCATATGGCGGAGGCGGAGGCCCGTGTGACTGCTTTTGGGTGGCTGGGCAAATGTGTGTGGATGTCGCAGGGCGGTGAGGAAGATGACGATTTCCACCGCAAATTCGAGACGACCGACCAGCGGGAGTGGACGTTCGCCTGTCCGGAGTGCCAGCACCGTCAGCCCTTTCTCTGGGATAACGTCGAGTGGGCCAAGGACTGCAAGGACGAGAGCGAGCAGTATGATTTCGCCCGGGTGCGGGCCAGCACGGTGCTGCGATGCGCTGCCTGCTCCCACGAGATTCCCGACTCGGATGAAAATCGTCGCCGCCTGAACGCAACCGGGCGCTTCGTCCCCCAGAATCCGCGGGCCGCGCGGGAGAATGTGGGGTTCCACTGGAACGCGATTGCCACGATGTCCTGGGGCCAGTTGGCCGAGCTCTACCTCCGGGCCAAGCAGACCGCCCGCAAAGGCGACGTGAGCCTGCTGCAGCAGTTTTACCAGAAGCGGCTCGGGCTGCCTTGGCGCGAGTATGTCGAGGATTTCAAGCTGGAGATCACCCGCTCGGGCTACCGCATGGGCGATGTGTGGGAGGAGGAAGCGGGATTGGACAAGCAAGGCACCCTGCTGGCCCAACCTTTCCCGGAAGGTGCCTACGTGATTCCCCTGCGCTTTCTCACCGTGGATGTCCAGATGGACCACTTCTATGCCGTGGTGCGCTCGTGGAATGCTGATGGTTCGTCGCGCCTGATGTGGTGCGACAAACTCGGCACGTGGGACGATGTGGCCGACCTGCAAAGACGGTTTGATGTTCACCAGAGCCTCGTCTTCGTGGATGCGAACTACGCATCCTATCAAGTCTACACCAAGTGCGCCGAGCATGGTTGGACAGCCCTGATCGGCGATCAGCGGGCGACGTTTTCCCACCGGGGAAAGAACGGCAGGCGGCTCCAGAGATTCTATGGGCCGCGGCAGAAGATCGTCATCGGGCGTAGCAGGCACTGCTACCTCCACCGGTTCTCGACCCTCAGCTGCAAGGACGCTCTGGCCCGCCTGCGCCGGAACCACCAAGCCCCGCGCTGGGAAGTCCCGGCAGATGTTCCCGACTTTTACCTGTGCCAGATCGAATCGCAGCACCGTGTCTTCAAAAAGGGCAAGTGGCTTTGGCAGCAGATCGGCAACCGTGACGACCACATCGCCGACTGCGAAACGATGCAGATCTGCGCCGCTCTCATGCTGAAACTAATCGGCGCGGAATCGCCTGAAGAAGAACCCGCTCCGCCGGAAACCTGACGCCCATTGACACGCCGTTGATGGCGTGACCCAAGAAGAGCGTCGGCTCCACCGACTTGAGCAGAATCGGCAGTGGCGGGTTAGAAATTGCGGAAAGCTCAAAGCCACACGGGAGCGCAACCGTGAGAAACGATTGGCTGCGCATCGCGAGTGGTGGCGCAAGCTGCAGGCTGATCCCGTCCGGCGCGCAGAAAACATCCGTCGCAGCACAGAATATCATCGCCGGAAGCTGGCAGAGGATCCGGTCTATCGGGCCAAGAACCGCGCCACGAAGCAACGGCACTATCGAAAGAAGGTATCCTCGCCCGAGGGCCGAGAACACGTCTGCAAAAACGCCTTGAAGTCGTATCACCGCATGAAAGCGGACGAAGACCGGTGTCGGGCCCATCTTGAGCGCGACCGCAAGTGGAGGTCAGACAGGAAACGCCGCGATCCCGACTTCGCGATCCGCACCAGCCTCCGTTCGCGCCTGAGCGACCTTGTGCGAAGAGGGCGCGCGGTAAAGTGCCAATCCGCCCTGCGTCTGACGGGATGCAGCGTCGAAGAACTTCGTCGGCACTTGGAAGCGCAATTCGCCAACGGAATGTCGTGGGGCAACTATGGCCGGGTCTGGCACATCGACCACATCATTCCCTGTTCGCACTTCGACCTGACAAGCCCGCAACAGCAGGCCATCTGCTTCAACTACCTCAACCTCCGGCCTTGCTTCGCTTCGGAAAACCTTCGCAAAGGAAACCGCCTAGAGGGACCCTTGCAAATGCCGCTTGGCATTTGAAGCAGTTCGGACGGCAGACGCTGCCAGCGTCCGCTCGCAGCAAAAACCAGGAGGAATCAGGATAGCCGGTTCGGTTTCGTCACCGTGCTCGCTGGTGAGATTATGTGAGAAAGGACCGCCCAACGGGGGGGCAGTCGCCGTGTTCTCTTCTCAGGCCGCTTTGAGCGGACTGACCTGCCGGAGTTTACTGCCGATGGCGTCCTCCGCCTTTTCCAAATCGTAGTGCGATTGCAGATTGAGCCAGAACTGCGGACTGATGCCGAAGAAACGGCCCAAGCGCAGCGCCACCTCCGCGGAAATCGAGCGCTTTCCATGCACGATCTGATTGACGGTCATCGGCATGACTCCGAGGCCCGCAGCCAAGGCAGCTTGGCTCAGGCCGTGCGGCTTCATGAAGTCCTCCGCGAGGATTTCGCCGGGCGTGATGTTGCTGAGATGTGTCGCCTTTTTCATAGTGATTCAGTGGTAATCCACGATTTCGACGCTGTTGGCATTGCCGTTCTTCCATTCAAAGCAGATCCGCCATTGGTCATTGATCCGGATGCTGTGCTGTCCTGAGCGACTCCCCTTCAGGGCCTCCAGGCGGTTGCCTGGGGGCACCCTCAGCGAGTTCAGGTCGGGAGCGGCGTTTAGCAAGAGGAGTTTTCGGCGTGCGGTGCGTTGAATGTCGTGCGGTAGTTTCCGGGAGTGCTGCCTGTGCCAAATCTTTTCGGTTTCAGCGCTGGCAAAACTCTCGATCACCGACAAAGTATATCGTGACGCGATATAAAGTCAAGTGATGGAAGAGCGCTAAATCAAAACAACTCACCCGGTCGGGTAATCTTCAGCGCTTCCCGCACTGCGGACAGCAGCTCGCGGCCCGACAAATGGACGGGCGTATCTGCTCCAACGGTGATCTCAATCTCGGGCTGGATGCCGCCCCAGTAGTCCACGCGCTCGCGCTCGGAGCCGAACCCGCCCGAGATGCCGAACTCCTCGGCGATTCGTTGGCGCAGGCGCTCGTCGTTCAGCCGGCCGGCTCCGGCCCACCGGGCCGCTGCACCCGATGTCGAGTGCAGGGCGCGGACGAGCGCGGCTTCGTATGGTGGCGGTAGCCTCATGCCGATTGCGGGACGATGTCGAGGAACCCCGTCCCGTTGCCCTCGGGGTCACACAACACGGCGCATTGAAGGGTGCGACCAGTCGGCAGCTGGACCATGAGGACTGGCGTGGCTTCGTCGAAGGACTCCACATCCCATGCGATGCCCGTCACGGTGCCGCCGACGATCTGCTGGTAATGCCTCTGCTCGTTTCCGGTGGGCGCGCTCATGCCGCAACCTCCTGCCGCAGGTCGGCGATTTGCTCGGGGGTCAATCCCGCGGGTTCGCCGCGCTTTTCCCACGTGGCCCGGTTGCGCCCGAAGCCGAGTTGGACCGAGAGGCTGGCCTTGGGCATTTCGATCCCATGGGCGCGCATGATTTTGTCGGCCTCTTCCCATTTGATGCCAGCGGCCCCGAGCGCCTTGGCCACGGCGCAGGCGGAGAACCCGTGGATTTTGTTCTTCCGGGCGGTGGCAGTCGCCGCGGGCTTGGCGGCTTCGGGTGCCGCGGGTGTGGCGGGCGCGGGCGCCTCGCTGGCGAGCGGGGTGAAGTCCTTCACCTTGGCGTGCTTGCCGCGGCCCTCGAACGTGACCTTGCCGAACTCCAGCTTGCCCGAGCAACCGGCTAGGGTGTCGATGTTGGCCAGCTTGTCGATGACCGGCTTGCGCTTCCCCTCGGTGTAGCGGAAGTGCGTGGCCCCCTTCGGTGGCTTGTTGGTTTCGAGGATGGCTTTCGCCGTGGCGTTGGCCGGGATGGTGGTTGTGGTGTTCATTGTGTGGTTTCCTTTCGGTTGTTGGTTTTTGGCGGACGGCCCGCTTGGGCCAATCCATTCGAGAAGATGGCTGGGGTGCTGGCGGACGAGGCCGGCGCGGACGAGCGCGGCAATGACGCCCTGGTAAGCGTCGGCGCTCATATGGCCCATCAGGCGGGCGTAAAGGTGACCGCTCGGCACGGTGCCGAGGTCGCGGATGCATTCGGCCACGGCGAGGACGGCGCCTGTGGCGGCTTGGGCGGAGGCGCTCATTCCTCGTTCTCCGG
>JBGSSV010000075.1:0-8919 GCA_041736875.1 Chthoniobacterales bacterium
TCCGGCGCGGACGGCCGCACTGTTGGCGGCGCCGACGCCGGAGGCCTTCGCCGGTTTGCTGGAGGAGTGGATCGCGTGACGGAAGCGGTTCTTGCGGCGGAGCACCGAGACAGGCAGATTGCCCCGATGCCGTTGGTTTCCGTCCGACATCTCTGCACCTATTTTCCCATCCTCGGCGGTGTCCTGCGCCGCCCGTGCGGGGAGATCAAGGCGGTCGATGATGTCAGCTTCGACGTCGAGGCCGGCCGGACGGTCGGCTTGGTCGGCGAAAGCGGCAGCGGCAAGACCACGGTTGGGCGCACCCTGCTCAAGCTCACGCCAGCCACCTCGGGCGAGGTCTTTTACGACGGGCGAGACATCCTGCCGCTGGGCGAGGGTGAGTTTCGCCCGCTGCGCAAGGATCTTCAGATGGTTTTTCAGGATCCCTTCGGCTCGTTGAACCCGCGCATGACGATCTTCGCCATTCTGTCCGAGCCCCTGGAGATTCATTTTCCGGCGATGAGCCGCGACGAGCGCCGCGAGCGGGTGGCCGAGTTGCTGCGGCTGGTCGGTTTGCCCGCTGATGCCATGGGGCGCTACCCCCACGAGTTCAGCGGCGGACAGCGGCAGCGCATAGGCATCGCGCGCGCCCTCGCGGTCAAACCGCGTTTCATCGTCTGCGACGAACCGGTCAGCGCGCTCGACGTCAGCGTGCAGGCCCAGATCGTCAACCTGCTGCAGGACCTGCAGGAGCAGTTGGGCGTGGCCTACCTGTTCATCGCGCACGATCTGGCCGTGGTCGAGCACATGAGCGACCATGTCATCGTCATGCACCGCGGAAAAATCGTGGAATCGGCCCCGGCCGAGGCGATCTACGAGAACCCGCAGCACGATTACACCAAAAAGCTGCTTTCGGCCGTGCCGCGTCTGGCGGCCTGAGGCGGACAAAACCATGACCTCGCTCCCGCGCAAAGTGTTGTCCTTGAATTGGCCGCTAGTCCTGCTGGCCGTGGCCCTGGGCGCGTTCGGCATCTTCGCCATCTACAGCGCCACTTGGATGCGCGAGCAGGAATTCTGGAACCGCCAACTGGTCTGGCTCATGGTTGGCCTCGTTCTTTTCCTCGTCGTCTCGATGGTTGATTACCATTGGGTCAGGGTGGGTGCGCTGCCCCTTTACATCGCAGGCCTGGTTGGGTTGCTGGTTACGCACTTTTTCGGCGAGGAGGTTTACGGGGCCCGCAGTTGGTTGGACTTCGGCATCATCAATTTCCAACCCTCGCAGTTGGCCATCATTGCCGGAATCATGGTCATGGCGCTCTTTCTTTCCGACTACGAGAGCGTGCCGCCCCCCCTGCGTATCGCCCTCTGCGGGGTCATTGTCGGGGCCCCTTGGGTTTTGATCCTGATCCAGCCGGACCTCGGCTCGGCCATCGTGTGGTTGCCGGTCACGCTGGCCATGCTCTACGCCGCCCGCATCCCGGCGCGCTACCTTTTGAGTATGATCCTCATCGTTTTGGCCGTCATTCCTTTGGTCGTTAATTTCGGGCTTCGCCCCTACCAGCGCCTGCGTATCGTGACCTTCCTCGACCCCGAGTTGGATCCTCGCGGGGCGGGCTGGACGATCAACCAGTCGCTCACCGCGATCGGTTCGGGCGGCTGGGAGGGCAAGGGGTTCAAGGCGCCGAATACCCTCAACGAGCTTGGCTTCCTCCCGAGCACGATTGTCCACAACGACTTTATTTTTTCCGTCATCGGCGAGCAGCACGGCTTCGTCGGTGGCGGGCTGCTGCTGCTCAGTTTTCTCTGTCTCATCGGCCTTGCCCTCTATATTTCCCTCCGCGCCGAGGACGATCTGGGGCGCCTTCTCGGTGTGGGTTTGACCACCTTGGTCTTCACCCACATCTTCATGAACATCGGCATGACCATCGGCGTGACCCCGATCACGGGTCTGCCGCTTCCGCTGGTGAGTTATGGCGGATCATTCTTGTTGGCCGTCCTGTTCGGTCTGGGCTTGCTCCAGAGTATTTGGGTCCACCGGACTCCGCGGCGCGCAAGGCCTTAAGACGGATCGTGATGCGCGGAGTAGCCTCCCTTTTCAGGGGCTTGATCGGGGATTTTTTCCGCCCTTTTCCTTGCGCCACCGGCCGAATCGCGGAATATTGACAGTTCGGCCTCGCTTCCCCATGCCTTTCCGCCATCTCTGCCTATCCACCCTCGTTGCCGCCTTCTTGGCCGGTTCCGGTGTGTCGGCTTCGGCCGTGAGCACGACGTTCGAGGAGCGGGCTCTGCAGCTGCGTGAAAGCGTTCTGCTCCGGGTCGAGCCGCGGCTTCCCCGCCCGACGGCCCAGCGCGCAGGCAACAACCGGCGCTATCCCTGGAAGACCAACATCGTCACCACGGTTTTTTGGATCGGCGAGCTCCCCACCCAGAACAATCCGGTGCCCAACACCAAAAGTTCCTGGGATAAGGAGTGGGTCCATAGCTACGGCGGCTTTGACGATCCGGATGTCGCCGGCCGGCGGGGCTACATCCCGGCGCGTTTTATTCCGCGGCAAAATCCCTTCTACATCGCCCTGCCCTACAATGACGTGACCCTCGGACGGACCAAACCGGAGGCCCCGCGGGTCATTCCTTGGTTCCGCGACGAATTCGAGCGGGTCGGCAAGAGCGTCTGCAAGAGCCGCTGGCTCGTCATCCGTCACGGTGGCCGCGAAGCCTACGCCCAATGGGAGGATTGCGGCCCGTTCCGCACGGATCACTGGCAATATGTGTTCGGCAACCAGCGCCCGCTGCCGAATCTGAACCAGGGGGCGGGCCTGGATGTCTCGCCGGCGGTGCGCGATTACCTCGGCATGAAGGGCAAGGATGTGGCGGACTGGCGTTTTGTGGAGTTCAAGGAAGTGCCCCGCGGGCCTTGGGCGCAATACGGGGACAACAACGATTTCGTCCAACAGCGCCGTCGCTCCGACGTGCGCTTTGCCGACTCGGGGGCCCGGCCGGAGGAGAAACCGGCCACCCGAAACTAAGAGCCGCGGCTGCGGATGCTGCCGGGCGCTTTCCCGGCACCAATGAATCCGTCATTGCTTTCCGGGGCGTTGATCGCTACTAAAACACGCTTTGGCGCAAACTTGATGAAGATCATCAGCATTAACGGAGAGGACGTCATCGCCCCTCTGGACGGACCCACTTGGAAGCCCGAGCATGATTTGTTCGACAAGTGCGTGGCTTATGACGAACCCGAACGCGCCCGCGCCCTCGGGATTTACCCTTTTTTCCGCCCGATCGAGGAAATGGACGGCGCCGAGGTGCTTTGCGAGGGCAAGCGGGTCATCATGGTCGGCTCGAACAACTACCTCGGCCTGGCCAACGACCAGCGCGTGGTCGATGCAGCCATCTCCGCCACGCGCAAATACGGCCTCGGCTGCACCGGGTCCCGCTTCCTCAGTGGCAATCTCATCATCCACGAGCAGCTCGAAGAGAGCCTTGCGGCCTACATTGGCAAGGACGCCGCCCTGCTCTTTTCCACCGGCTACTTCGCCAACCAAGGCGCCCTGACCTGCCTGTTTGAGGACGGCGATTACATCCTCTGCGACAAGGAGAACCACGCGAGCCTCATCGACGGATGCCGCATGTCCGCGGCCAAGATCGTTCCCTTCTCCCACAACTCCCCCGAGTCACTCCGCCGCCGCCTCGCCCGCCTGCCCAGAGAGGCCGGCAAGATGGTGGTGATCGACGGCGTCTTCAGCATGTCTGGGGACATCGCCCGGCTGCCGGAGCTCATGGCGGTAGCCGAGGAATTCGGGGCCAAGTTTTATGTTGATGAAGCCCACGCGCTCGGTGTCATCGGTCCGGATGGCAAGGGCAGTGCCTACCAGATGGGCGTGGCGGATCAGGCCGATCTGATGATGGGCACCTTCTCGAAATCGCTCGGGTGCATGGGGGGATTTCTCGCCGGGGATGAGGACGTGATCAAATACGTCCGCCACAAGGCCCGCTGCTTCATCTTCACGGCTTCACCCACCCCCGCCGTGGCCGGCGGCGTGTTGAAGTCTCTCGAGATCATGCAGGAGGAGCAATGGCGCATGGTCAAGTTGTGGGAGAACACCCGCCGGATGCACGCCGGCTTCCGCTCGCTCGGCTTCCACATCGGGACGACCGAGACGCCGATTGTGCCGATCCTGGTCGGCGACGAGCAGAAGGCGTTTTTCTTCGCCCAGCGGCTTTTCGACAACGGCATCTTTGCCACCCCGGCCATCTACCCGGCGGTGCGCCGCGGACAGGCCATCATCCGCACCAGCTACATGGCGACCCACACGCCGCAGCAGCTTGACTACGTGCTGGAAACTTTCGAGAGAATCGCCCGCGAACTCCGCATTTTTGAAGACGATGCCTACCAACGCGCCGCCCGGGACATCCCGCAAAGGCATCACGCTACTCCCCTGCCGAAGCCGGTCCGAACTGTGGCGGTTTGAGAACTGCGCCGAGGATGTCCTCGGCCGCGCCCCGCAGTTTGTGCCCCCGATTCCGGGGAGCATCGTCGAGACCTTCCTGCCCGGGTCGCCTTTTCTCCAGGCCATCGGCGAGCTTGCGCCCTTTCTCGCCCTGCGCGACGGGCGTCCGGTCGGACGGATCGCGGCCATCCGCAACCGCCTGCACAACGAATACCACCACGACCTCACCGGATTTTTCGGGTTCTTCGATTTTGCCGATGACGAGGTGGCCGATGTGCTCTTCGCCGCGGCCTGCGCCTGGCTCAAGGAGCGCGGGCTGACCTCGGCGCGCGGCCCCTACTCGCCGAGCATCAATGACACCTGCGGCCTCGTGACGGAAGGATTTGAGTCTCCCCCCTGCGTCTTCATGCCGTGGAATCCACCCCGCTACGTGGACACCTACCGACGGTTGGGCCTCGGCGAGATCCGGCAGCTTTACGCCTTCGACATGGACATGACCGTGCCGGCCAGCCCGGTGCTGGGCCGTCTCGCGGCCCATGCCCAGGAAAAGAGCGGGTTCACCACCCGCCCGTTCAACATCCATGACTTGGAGAAAGAGCTGAGGATTCTTCAGTGCCTTTACAACGTCACCCTCGACCGCAACTGGGGCTACGTTCCAGTTCAATGGGAGGAACTCGAACATTCCGCTCGGGGGCTCAAGACCATCGCGGACGATCGAATGCTCTATTTCGTCATGCAGGGCGGCCGCGAGGTTGGCTATTCCATCTCCCTGCCGGACATCAACGAATTCCTGCATCGCACCCTGCGCTGGCCGAGGGGCTGGCTGCGGCTCATCCCGATGCTCTGGATGCTTAAGACGGCCAGGCCGCGCCGCGCCCGACATCTCATCCTCGGAATCGAGCCGGAATTCCGGCAACGCCGGGGCATCGCGCCGTTCCTTTATCATGAGACCTTCCGGCGCGTTGCCCTCGGCTACCCCGTGACCGAAGTCTCCTGGGTCGAGGCCAACAACGAGCAAATCGTTCGCAGCATCGAAATCCTCGGCGGCATCCGGTCGAAGACCTATTCGATCTGGGAGAAAAACCTGTAACGGCACCATGCGTGTTCTTGTCACTGGAGCCACCGGATTTATCGGACGCACCTTGGTCCTGCGCGCGCTGCAGGACGATCGGGTCACGGAGATTATCACGCCCGTGCGCTCGCCGGGCAAACTGCGCGACCAGCTCGCACGCGAGGGCGTGGTCGAAACGCCCAAGCTCAAGATCATTGAGGCTGAGGCCCCCGCG
The DNA here is from genome assembly GCA_041736875.1 of Chthoniobacterales bacterium. Classification (GTDB taxonomy): domain Bacteria; phylum Verrucomicrobiota; class Verrucomicrobiia; order Chthoniobacterales; family JACTMZ01; genus JACTMZ01. The sequence continues at coordinate 5,717 of JBGSSV010000075.1, forward strand.
TGGGATTTCCGCGCGCTCGGTCCGGTCGACCGCGTGGTCCACTGCGCCGGCATTCTTTTCGGCCGATCGCGCGAGGAGTATTTCCACGTCAATGTGGACGGCACCACGCGCCTGCTCGAAACCCTGGCCGGCACGCCGCGGGTCGTCATTCTATCCTCCCAGGCCGCCGGTGGTCCCACCCCGTATGGGCAGGAAGCCAGGCGCATCGGGCAGCACGATGAGCCCGTCTCCTGGTATGGCGCCTCGAAGCTCCGCATGGAGCTCGCCGTGCGGGAGTCCTCCCCGGCCTTTCCAGTCCTGCTCGTCCGTGCCCCCATGGTGCTCGGGCCCGGCGACCAAGCGACGCTCCCGCTCTTCCGCATGGTGCGCGGACCCGTCTGGCCGAAGCCGGGGCTGAGGCTCAAGCGCTTCAGTTGGGTGGCTTCCAGCGATCTGGCCGACGCCATTGAGGCCTGGTTCGAGCGCGGCCCGAAGCACGACGTCCACACCGCCCATGTCATCTCGCCCCGCACCATCACCGACGCCGAACTGCTGCGCACCGCGGCGGCCGTGAGTCACCGTTGGGGCCTCCTTCTTCCGGTCCCGCAGATCCTCCTCCGCCCGGTCGCCTACGCCTCGCGCTTTTTCCCCGTCATCGGCGAAAAAGTCCCGTCTCTCACGCCCGACCGTGCCCGCGAAATCTGGCCTGATCGCTGGATCGTGGATGCCGGCCCGTTCAACACCCAGACCGGATGGCGCGGCCGGGCCACCCTGACCGACACCTTGGCTGCGACGCTCGCGTGGTTCCAGCGGGAGGGGTTGGTGCAGAAGTCTTGATCCGCTGAGGTTCCGTCGGCACTGTCCTCGTCCTTCACCACTCACTTCCACCACCCGACACGTCTCATGAAATACGCACCCACCGCCGCCGGCGCGATCCTTGGCCTTCTCTTCATCATCTTCGGGTTGAATTTTTTCCTCAAATTCATCCCCATCCCGGTTCCGCCTGAAGGCTCCCCTCCCGCGATGTTCATGGGCGCGCTCTACACCACGGGCTACCTCGCGTTTGTCAAAATTATGGAAATCTTGGGCGGCGTGCTGGTCGCCATTCCCAAGACCCGGAATCTCGGCTTGCTCGTCCTCGGTCCCATCATCGTCAACATCCTTTGCTTCCACATCTTCCTGACCAAAGGCGCCACGCTCATCGACCCGATGAACATCCTCATCAGCGTGCTCGCCCTGTTCCTTCTCTGGAGCGGACGCAAGGCGTTCTGCGGGTTGGTCAACTGAGCGAAGGTTGGCGACAAGTGCCCCTGGGCTGACAACCTGCGCGCCCATGCCGGCTCCTTTCCTCAACGATCAGGCCAAGTCCCTCGCCTTCGTCGGCGTCGGCCGCATGGGCGCGAACATGGCGCGGCGTCTGCACAGGCAGGGCTTCGCCCTCACGGCGGTCTATGATTCCCACCGCGCCGAGGCCGAGGCGCTGGCAGCGGAGCTCGGCTGTGCCGCTCCGGGCACGCTGGCGGAAGTGACGGCCGCAGCGGACGTGATTTTCACCGTGGTGACTGACGATGCGGCGCAGTTGGCGATCTTCGGCGAAAGTGGCGATTCGCTTTTGCGCGGGGCCGCGGGGAAAACCTTTGTCAACTGCGCCACTGTCTCGCCGTCCACCCATCGCGAGATCGAAAAACGATGCGGGCAAGTCGGCGCGCATTCGCTCGAGGCCTGCATGGCGTCCAGCATTCCGCAGGCGTTGCAGGGGACGCTCTATCTCATGGTCGGGGGCCGACGGGAGGTATTCGAGCAGGTGCGGGACGTGCTTTTCCCGCTGTCCGACGAAGGGAAATTGCTCCGCTACATCGGTTCGTCGGGTCAGGCGGCCGAACTGAAGGCCTTGGTCAACATGGTCATGAACATCAACACCGCCGGCCTCGCGGAGGGCCTGGGGCTGGCCTCCGCGCTGGGGCTGGATCCCGTCATGGTCAAGGAGGTCTTCTCCCAGACCGGTGCCAACTCGCGGGTTCTGGCCACGGATGGCGACGACATGATCCAACGCGAGCACTCCTGCTTTTTCTCCGCGGCGCACGCGGCCAAAGACAGCGGCATCGCCCTCGCGCTGGCCCGGGCACAAGGGCTGGAACTGCCACTCGCGGCCGCGACCAAGGCGCAATATGACCGGATGGTGGCGGCCGGCTTGGGTGATCTGGACAAGAGCGGGGTGGCCGAGCTGACCTTTCCGGGTCGCGGTTCGCGCTTGCTTTGACCGCGGGTCGCCTCTTGGATGCTGCGATGGAGCGTTCTTACGGGCGGGTGGCGGATGGGTTGCGACCGGTGACTTTTGAGCTGGGCGTCGCCCCGCATGCGGCGGGTTCCGTTTTGGTCGCCTTCGGCAACACGCGGGTCGTCTGCGCGGCCACCATCGACGAGGCGGTGCCGCGGTGGATGCAAATCCAGAAGGTTTCGGGCGGGTGGTTGACCGCCGAATACTCGATGCTTCCTTATTCGACTCTCGACCGTAAGGCGCGGGATATTTCCCGGGGCAAGCTCGACGGCCGGACGACCGAGATTCAGCGCCTGATCGGCCGGGCCCTCCGCGCCGTGGTTGATCTGGACAAACTCGGCCCGCGGACGCTGTGGATCGACTGCGATGTCTTGCAGGCGGATGGCGGGACCCGGACCGCGGCGATCACGGGAGCCTGTGTGGCCGTGGAGTTGGCCTTTCGCAAGCTCATGGCCGAGGGAAAGATCAAACAGACCGCCCTGAAGCAGCGGGTGGCGGCCGTCAGTGTCGGCGTGGTCGGCGGCGAGGTTTTGCTCGATTTGGATTACCTTGAGGACAAAGACGCAACGGTGGACATGAACCTGGTCATGACCGAGAGCGGGGAGTTTGTGGAGGTGCAGGGATCGGGGGAGGAGGCCACGTTCGGGGAGGAGGCCCTCTTTGAGATGCTGCGGGCCGGCCGCACGGGGATCGAAAGTTTGCTTGCTCTTCAGGAGAACGCCCTTAGTCTCGCTCCCCCGCCATCTCCATGAAAAAAGCACTCATCACCGGAATCACCGGCCAAGACGGATCGTATCTGGCCGACCTGCTTCTGGCCAAAGGCTACGAGGTCCACGGGATCATCCGACGGGCCAGCACGTTCAACACGGCGCGGATCGACCATTTGTATCAGGACCCGCATGTCAACGGGGTGAGGTTGTTTTTGCACTACGGGGATCTCTCCGAC
>JBGSSV010000093.1:0-42178 GCA_041736875.1 Chthoniobacterales bacterium
GCAGCGCCACCGCGCCGACCCGCAACAACCCGCGCGCCGTGCGTCCCAAAGCCGCGCCGTCCGCCGCCGGAAACGCCAGAGCCGCCAGAAAGAGGGCGGGGAAAAGGGTTCCGATCCGGTGCCCGCTCACGTCGAAAAACGAACTGGCCAGGAGAATTAGAGCGCAGGCCAATCCGCCCGAGCGGATGGTGGTCGCATGGGCGCGACGCGCACGGTAGGCCATGGCCCCGAGTAGAACGAAAGCCGCAGCCACCACGGCAATCGCGATCCACCCGGCCTCGCAGGCCAGCCAGAGAAAGCTGCTCTCCGGATGGACAGGACGCCGGTCAAACACCGACTCGAAGTCCAGATAAAACGGCAGGACATACTCGAAGTTGCCCAGACCAACCCCAGTCAGCGGCGCGTCGGCGAGCATGTTCTGGGTCATGCGGTAGAACTGCAAACGAAAGTCCCCTTCGCCTCCGCTCTCGACCGTCTCGCGCAGACTGACAAAGCGCTCGAGCAGGGGGCCGCCGCCGAAGCTGAAAAGCGCAAAAGAGATGAGCAAAAACGAGACGGCAATGCTGGCGTAGCGGTATTCCTTGCGCAGGAGACCGAAAAACATCCAGTAGGCGAAGCACCCGGCGACAAGCGTGACGAGACCACCGCGGGAACCGTTGACCACGATCGCGCCCATTTGCACCGCCAGGCACAGCGCCCAGAGCAACATGTTCCGCTTCTCCTTGTGCCGGACGGAACGATGGATCAGGGCCAGTGCCATGATCCCGGTCATGCCCATGATCGCGCCCCACTGGTTGCGGTTGATGAACGGGCCGAAGCCGTGGGAACTCTCCCACAGGGCGGGTGCGTTGCCGCTCGCCTGGGCGAAGAGCGCGAAGATCGTGATGCCCGTCAATCCCAGGACAAACATGACCGCGAGGGTATGCCGATGGTATTGATCCCAGGATTGGGCCGTGCACCAGCCGACCAAACCGACGCCGGTCAACCAGAGCAGCCAAACATGGAACGTTAGCCACGGCTGCGGGGTGAAAAATCCGGCTAGATTGATGGCTGGGAGCGCGGCCAGTTCCGTTCGCCAAGCCGGCTCGGCCGACAGAAACTGCGGCAGATAGGCCGCCAGCGGCACAACCGCCAACACGGCGAGCATCCACCGCAGCCAGCGCGAGGAAGTCCTCTGCGGTGGCCAGACGAGCCACAACACGCCGACCCCCAGAGTAACCAGGCCCTGCGCCCACAACGGCCGCCCGCCCCCCAAGCCCACCGAGAGCAGGAGTGTCGCGATCAGCACCCAGCCGCCCGGCGGGACCAGGAACAAATCCTCTCGCCGGTGCCAGGCCGGTGGTTGCTCATCCATGAGCGGCGGAGATTAGCGTGGCTCCGCTTGAACTGCAACGTGCGCGCCAACTTGCGCGCGCACCCCGAGTTCAGTTCGTTCAGGATTTATTGAATCTTGGACGTTCTGGCTTATGGTCATGGCGCATGCCCCCCGTCACGAAGCAGAAGGCTCCGTTGTCACCCGTGGTCCTGGCGCCCGCTGAGCGCGAGGTGATCGAATTTTTCGTGCACCTCGGCCGGCATCTCTCCCTCCCGCGTTCGGTCGGTGAGATCTACGGCTTGCTCTTCGCAACCGGGGAGGCGCACGCGCTCGATGACTTGGTGCAGAGGTTGGGGATCAGCAAGGGCTCGGCCAGCCAGGGCCTTCGTGTGCTGCGGGAGGCTGGCGCCGTGCGCGCGACCTTCCGTCAGGGTGATCGCAAGGACTACTACGAAGCGGAGTTGGAACTGACCGCGCTGGTGCGCCGGTTTCTCCGGGACCAGTTTGCGGCGCGCATGGAGGAGGCCGACCATCGGCTCGTGCAGCTGCAGGCGGTGGTGCAGGATCCGGACAATGCGGCGCCGCGCGGACTCGACGGCCGGGTCGAACGCCTGCAATCATGGCATCGTAAAGCCAGCCGGCTGGCTCCCCTCGTGACTGCGTTTCTCAAAATCTAGCCGCATGGAACACCCTCCCATCATCGACAGCACCGACCCGCTGTGGTTCTGCGTCAAGACACGGCCGAAGCACGAGAAACTGGCGGCGAATTTTCTGCGCTCGCGGGTCGGTCTTGAGGTCTTCGGTCCGGTCCTGCGCTTCCAGCGCGCCACGGTCACGGGGAAGAAGTGGTTCGAGGAGGCGCTGTTTCCCGGCTACATCTTCGGGCGGTTTCCCTACGGCACGCATTACCGCCTGGTCGCGTCGTCCATGGGTGTGACCAACATTGTCGGCTTCGGGGGCCAGCCCTCGGTGGTTGACGAGGGCGTCATCGGCGAACTGCGCCAGTTCGTGCGCGACAACGAGACGATCGAGATCCTTCCGCAGATTTTGGCGGGCGACGAGGTCACGGTGCTCGACGGTCCTTTTCGAGGTTTGCGCGCGATCGTCACGCGTGTTATGCCCGCCAAGGAGCGTGTGGCGGTTTTGCTCGATTTGCTCGGGACACAGCGCGAAGTGGAAGTCACGGCCAGCCGGGTGGTTCCGGGCAAGGTTCATCCTTTGTCCGGCCGCGGCTCTGGCTGAAGTTCACGGAAGTTTATCAGGGGATTGCGACAACCCAAAACACTGCCAGGCCGGGGGATTTCCCTCGACCGAGGGCGGCAGCTTGCCCGCGGGCCGGCATGATTTTCGACGAGCCAGAACAGCCAGCCGGGAGCGGTTCCTCCGCCGGATCCGGACGCAGACGCCGCCGTCGCTCGGCCGACGAGGCCGCGCCGCAGCAGTCGTCAGGCCGCCGGCGACGGCGGACCGGCAGCCGGTCGTCCTTTGCCGAAGCCAGCCGGATGTCTGATCCGGAGTATCCCGCGGCCCAGAAGAATCATGTCGCCTGGCTCGGAGTCCTGGCGCTACTGATTGTCGCCGCCTTGGGCTTCGGCTGGTATCTCAACGCCCATCGCAGCGCACCCTATCCGCTGGCGGGCGAGGCCCCGACCGCCCTGCTGCGGCCCTACATTGACCCCATCCTTGCGCCGCTCGAGACGGGATTGACCGGCTACAGTGCGGAAAGTCTGGCGCAGTTGGCCTCGCAGTTCCGGGACGGGCGGGCCAAGGCCGGGGACGAGGCGCGGACGATTTTCAACACGGCCGGCACCATGGCCGACATTTTGCAGGAAGCCCTCGAGGATCGCTCGAGACACTTGGAACGGCTGGTCGGTCTTGGCGCGCAGATCGAAGGCGTCTCACCCGACCCGGCCAAGGCGCCGGTCAATCTCGGCGAGACCGAGCGCAAGCACCTCGAGTTGGCGGTGGGGATCAGCTGGCAACGCAACTCCGGGGCCTACCGGGATCGCCTCGAGGAACTCTTGAGCAGACTGCAACCGCTCGAATACGGCCGGTTCCCGGGGGGCGCCAAAGTCGCACCTCAAGAATAATCACCATGGCATCCGCATTACCTCGTATCGTCGTCATCGGCAGCAACTCCTTCTCTGGGGCGAGTTTTGTTTCGCATTGCCTGCGCGAAGGCTGGGAAGTCCTCGGCACCAGCCGCTCGGAGGAGGCGAACGCGGTCTTTCTTCCTTACCGATGGCAGCGGACGGCGGAAGAATTGGCGCGGTTTCGTTTCGCCCGATTGGACCTCAACCACCACACGGCCGAATTGCTCGACGCCATCGCCAGCTTCGAAGCTCCTTACATCGTCAATTTTGCCGCCCAAAGCATGGTGGCGGAAAGTTGGCTGCACCCGGAGCATTGGTATCAGACGAACGTCGTCGCCAATGTCCGCCTGCACGAGGGACTGCGCAAAATGCCCGGCCTCCGCAAATATGTCCACGTCTCGACCCCCGAAGTCTACGGCAGTTGCTCGGGCGACGTGCGCGAGGATGCGCCGTTCAATCCAAGCACGCCCTACGCCGCCTCCCGCGCCGCCTGCGACCTCCACCTGCAGACCTTCATCCGACAATACAACTTCCCGGCGGTCTTCACCCGCGCGGCCAATGTCTTCGGCCCCGGACAGCAGCTTTACCGCATCTTGCCCCGCACCCTGCTTTTCCTCGCCTTGGGCAAGACGCTGGAGTTGCATGGCGGCGGACACTCCGTGCGGTCTTTCATCCACATCGACGATGTGTCCGATGGCACCTTGCGGGCTGCGCTGCAGGGTGAGCCCGGGCAGGTCTTTCATTTGTCCACGACCCGGACGATCTCCATTCGCGACCTCGTCGCCCTCATGTGCGGGCAGGCTGGGGTGCCGTTTGGGGATTTCGCGAAAATCGTGGCCGACCGCCCGGGCAAGGATTCGGCCTATCTGCTCGACGCGACGCTCGCGCGGACCAAGCTTGGCTGGCAGGATCGTGTGACCCTCGAGGAGGGGATTGCCGACACCAAACGCTGGATCGATGCGAATCTGCCTGCCTTGCGAAACCAACCAATGACTTACGTCCACAAACCCTAGGGAAAGTGTGAGTTGAGATTGCAGAATGCAGACCGCCAAAGTTGAGTTCGGCATAAGGACCAAGGATTATGCGCGGCGCGTTATCCGCCTTTACTCCGCTTTGCCGAAAGGTGCAGTGGCTCAGGTGCTCGGACACCAACTTCTCCGGAGTGGAACTTCTGTCGGCGCAAATTACCGCGAAGGTTCCCGCGCGCGCTCCAAGGCGGAGTTTATTTCTAAGCTTGGAGATAGCTTGAAGGAACTTGCTGAATCAGAATATTGGCTCGAACTCCTCTCCGATGAAAATGTTCTTCCCCCTGCCAGGCTTCAGCCCTTGCTGCAAGAAACGCGGGAACTGATCGCCCTTTTTGTCTCCAGCATCAAGACGGCCAAAAGTCGCTGAACTCATCTTTCTCTTCATTCACCATTCATCATTCTAAATTCTAAACTTTTATGAACCACATCCTCGTCACCGGAGGTTTCGGCTACGTCGGAAGCCGCCTCGTTCCTCATTTGCTCACCCTTGGTCACGACGTCCGCGTCCTCGACCTCATGCTCTATTCCGAGGCCGGCCTCGACGCGCTCAAGGCCGATTCGCATTGGCCGGAGTGGGAGAAGCGATTCGGCTTGGTCCGCGGAGATTTGCGGCATGAGGGCTCCGTCCGCGAGGCCTTGGCCGGTCGCGATACGGTCATCCACCTCGGAGCCATCTCGAACGACCCGACCGGCGACATCGACGAAGTTCTGACGCGTCAGGTCAACTTCGACGCCGTCGGCATGCTCCTGGCCCTCGCCCGGGAAGCGGGCGTCAAGCGATTCATCAACGCCTCCTCCAGCAGCGTCTTCGGCGCCCGCACCGAGTCGGAGATCAACGAGCAACTCGAACCGGAGCCACTGACCTATTATTCGAAATACAAGGCCCTCTCCGAATGGCTTGTCCTCGCCGCCGCCTCGCCGGAGTTCTGCGCAGTCAACATCCGCCCGGCCACCATCTGCGGCTACTCGCCTCGCCAGCGCTTCGACCTCACGGTCAACAAGCTGACCGCCGATGCCCTGCGCAAGCGCGTCATCACCGTCCACGGTGGCCAGCAGCGGCGACCCAATGTCGGCATGACCGACATGATCAACCTCTACGGTCTGCTCGTCGGCGTGCCGGCGGCGAAGATCAACGGACGCACGTTCAACTTCGGCTTCGAGAACCACAAGGTCATCGGGATTGCCGAGATCATCCAGGCCGAGTTGGCCGACCTCGGGGTCGAAATCAAAGTGACCGACACGACCGATCACCGCGACTACCACATTTCCTCCCAGCGCATCCTCGATGACCTCGGCTACCAGCCGGTCAGCAGTATTCGTCAGGAGGTGGCCAATCTCCGGCAGGCCTTGGAGGGGGGGCAGTTCCCGGACATTGACGCACCCGAGCATTACAACATGAAGTTCATGCAACTCGGCCGCGACGCCGGTTGCCACGCTTTCCTCGCCCGATGACCAGCCCGCAGAAAATCATTCCGTTCGCCGAAGCGCCGGCCTTCTTTGCGGGCTTGCGCGGGGAGGGGAAGCGGATTGTCCAGTGCCACGGCACGTTCGACTTGATCCATCCCGGGCACATCGTGCATCTCGAAGATGCGCGGAAGCTCGGCGATGTGCTTGTGGTCACGGTGACCGATGAGAAGCACGTGAACAAGGGGCCGGGGCGCCCGTATTTCAACGACGCCCTCCGCGCCCGCACCCTCGCGGCCCTCGAATGCGTGGACTACGTCGTGCTCGTGCCCCACACCGCAGCCGTCGAGGCCATTGAAACCGTCCGGCCGGACATCTACGCCAAGGGCACGGAATACGCGGACACGGCCAACGATGTCACCGGCAACATCCACGATGATCTTGCCACGGTGGAGCGGTGTGGCGGCGAGGTGCGCTATCTTGGCGATGTCGTTTTCAGTTCCACCCGTCTGCTCAACCGGCACTTTGCCACGGCCAACGGCGAGGTGGCGGATTTTTGCCGCGAGTTGGCCGGCACAACCTCACCCGCTGCTCTGGCCGAGGCGGTGGCGGGGTTTGCCAACCTGCGGGTTCTGGTGGTCGGAGACACGATTTTCGACAAATACACCTTTGTCAAAGTCCAAGGACTGACCTCGAAAAACCGCATCATCTCAGGCCGCTACCTCGAAGAAGAAGCCCAGGCCGGGGGCGCGCTGGCGGTTTACCGCCATGTGAAGCAGTTCACTCCGCAGGTGCGCTTGGTTTCACTCCTTGGCACCGAGGACTGGTTGCAGCCGACGCTCGAAATGTATCTTGAGGCTGGGGACGACGCCACCGTGCGCGACCCGGACTTTGTCTCCATCATTAAGCAACGCTTCGTCGAGCCGGTCAGCGAGGGCAAAGATCTGAGCAAGCTTTTCTCCGTGAATTTTCTCAACTCTGACGCTCCTCCCGCGGCCGCCCTCGAACGGGTCGTGGCCAAGATCGAGCAGGAGCTGGGGCACTGCGATGTGGTCCTCCTCACCGACTTCGGCCACGGCCTCATGCAACCCGTGGTCCGCGATCTTCTCCAAGAGCGCTCGCCTTTTCTGGCTCTCAACTGCCAGACGAATTCAAACAACCACGGCTTCAACATCATCAGCCGCCAATACCGCCGGGCCGATGTCTTCTCCCTCGACGAGCAGGAGCTTTTGCTTTCCTGCGGACACCGCCACATCGACCACGCGGCCGAGCTCGAGCAGTTGCGCCAGCAACTCCACGCCCGCGCCGGGTGGCTGACCCGCGGGGCAGTGAAGACGGTCGGGGTCGATGCGGCGGGCAACTCCGCCGCCTGCCCACCACTCGGTGAAGAGGTGACTGACACCATCGGTGCCGGAGATGCATTCTTCTCCGTCATGGCCCTCGCTGCCGCTCGCGCCCTGCCCGTGGCCCTGACCACTTTTCTCGGCCAGTTGGCCGGTGCCCAAGCCGTCAACATCGTCGGCAACCGTGACCCGATCTCAAAAGCTGTTTTGCTCAAGAGCGGAATGTCCCTCCTCAACCGCGACCCGGCATGAGTTCAGCCACAGCAGACTTGGAACGCATCGCGGCGGAACTCCGGGCCGAGGTCATCGGCTTGTCCCATCGGGCCAAAACCCCGCACCTGGGCTCATCGCTCTCCTGCCTGGATCTACTCACCGCCTTGTATTGGCAGTTCCTGCGGATTGACCCTGCGAACGCAGCTGATCCGGGCCGAGACCGCTTGATTTTGAGTAAGGGCCATGCGGCGCCGGCTCTCTACGCTGCGCTCTGCGCCCGAGGATTTTTCCCGCGGACTCTGCTCGAGGAATACGGACGCGATGGTGCCGCCCTGGCAGAGCAACCCGCGCCCGGCTGCGCCCCGGGCGTCGAGTGGGCCACCGGATCCCTCGGTCACGGCCTTTCCGCCGGAGTGGGTCTGGCCCTGGCCGGGCGCATCCAAGGCCGGATGTATCGCACGGTGGTTGTGCTGAGCGACGGCGAGTGCAACGAAGGCAGCGTGTGGGAGGCTGCCATGTTTGCCGCTGCACAGAAACTCGGCTCTCTCACCGTCCTCGTCGATTACAACAAATGGCAGGCCACCGGACGAAGCAACGAGGTCATGGCCCTCGATCCGTTCCGGGCCAAATGGGAGGCCTTCGGCTGGGAAAGCTATGAGGTGGACGGCCACGACTTCGCCGAAATTGCCGCTGCACTGGCCTGCGCCGAACTTCCGGGGAGAGACAAGCCTCTCGCCATCGTCGCACATACCGTGAAAGGCCGCGGGGTGTCCTTCATGGAAGACGACAACAACTGGCACTATCGCATCCCGAACGCGGATGAAGTGGCGCAGTCCCGACGCGAACTGGGGGTGGACCAGCCGTGAGAAATGCATTTGCAGCTGAAATCACCAAGCTCGCAGGCCAGCGCGAGGATCTCGTGCTGCTCTCGGGGGACATCGGCAATCGTTTGTTCGACAAGTTCAAGGAGGTGGCGCCGGGCCGGTTTTTCAACTGCGGCGTGGCCGAGGCCAACATGGTTGGGTTGGCGGCCGGGATGGCGGCCTGTGGCTTGCGGCCCGTCTGCTACACGATCGCTTCCTTTTTGACCTACCGCGTGATCGAGCAGATCCGGCTCGACTTGGGCTATCACCACCAACGCGTGGTGCTGGTCGGCACCGGGGCCGGGCTGTCTTACGCTTCGCTCGGAGCCACCCATCATTCGGTCGAGGACATGGGCATGCTGCGCCTCATCCCCGGCCTCGCGGTGCTGGCCCCCGGCGACGCAATGGAACTCCGCCCGGCGCTTCGCGCCGCGCTCGAATACGATGGCCCCGTTTACATCCGCATCGGCAAGAAGGGCGAGCCGGTCGTCCACGAGCGTGAGCCCGAATTCCGCATCGGTCAGGCCCTCACGGTGCGCGAGGGGAAAGATGCTTGGATTTTGGCCTTGGGCAACGTGCTGCCCTTGGCCATCGAAGCGGCGGAGTCGCTCGCCGCCCAAGGCATTGCCTGCGGTGTCGCGAGCATGGGCTCACTCAAGCCTCTCGATGCTGACTTTCTCCGCCAGGCGTTTTCCCAGTCGGCGGTGGTAGCAACCGTGGAGGAACACTCGATCCTCGGCGGGTTGGGCACCGCGGTCGCGGAGTGGAAGGCGGACTGGTCCGCCGGCGGCGCCGCGCTGATTCGGTGTGCAACGCCTGACGAGTTTCTCCACCAGACCAGTCACCAGTCCTCGGCTCGCGTCTGGGCTGGGCTGACCGCTGAACGTATCGTTGGCCGGATCAGGGAGAATCTATGACGCACGAGGAAGAGGCGTCGGCCTTGCGTGCGCATGCGCGCCGGTGGGCCGAAACGGGGCCGGAATTGGTCAGGCTGCGGGACGAGGCGCTGCGTTCGCAAACCGAGGACCAGCATCGTCAGGCCGTGCTGGACGTGCTCTCCGGTCCGATCGAGTGGTTTGTCCTTGGCTCGCAGCCTTCGTCTGGCCTGGTGGAACAGCAGCGAGTTTTCGGGAGAGTGTGCAAAACCTGACACCAGTTCTGTCGGCCGCTGCGGAATTGGTTGGTCTCTGCCGGTCAAATCGTTGGGCCTGTTGCCTCATCGGCGGGTTGGCCGTCCAACGCTGGGGAGAACCGCGCTTCACCCGTGATGCTGACTTGACTCTGCTGACAGGATTCGGCGGAGAGGAGGTTTTCGTGCGAGCCCTTCTCGCGAAATTCCCGCCACGTGTTGCGGATGCGGAGAATTTCGCGCTCAAGGCGCGCGTGCTCTTGATCCGATCCGAGCACGGGGTGGATTTGGATGTTGCCTTGGGGGCATTGCCCTTTGAAGAGCGTTCGATCGCCCGAGCTTCAGAATATGACTTCTCCGCCGATTGCATCCTGCCAACCTGCTCAGCAGAAGACTTGATCGTGCACAAAGCCTTCGCCGGACGCGACCGGGATTGGGCTGACATCCGGGGCATCATCTGCCGTCAGGATAGCAACCTTGACGTCACTCTAATTCGCAAGGATTAGGTCCTCTCCTCGCAGCGAAGGATGATACCGAGAGCATGATCAAGCTTGAGTCTATGTTTGAGAGCTGATCGTTGGGGATTCCTCATTCCAAATTCTAAACTTCCTGCCCCATGTCCTACATCGATTTCATCGCCCCGCTGCACAAAGCGACCAAGCGTGACTACCTCGCGCGCGTCAATGACCCTGAGTTCCCCAAGGCCCGCGCAGCCGAATTGGCCGGCAAGTGGGAGGTGGAATACTGGGACGGAGATCGGCGCACCGGTTATGGCGGCATGAAATACGATGGCCGCTGGCGCAAGGTGGCCGACCTCATGGTCCAGCAATACGGCCTCAAAGACGGTGACAAGGTTCTCGATGTCGGCTGCGGGAAGGGATTCTTGCTTTACGACCTGACGCAAGCCGTGCCGGGACTCGAAGTCACGGGACTTGAAATCAGCCGCTACGCCATCGAGCACGCCGTGCCGGAGGTGAAGGAGTGTCTGATTCACGGCCGGGCCGAGGAGTTGCCCTTTTCCGAGAGCGCCTTCGATCTCGTCTTTTCCATCAACACCCTGCACAACCTCCCGTGTTTTGCCCTCGATCGCGCCCTGCGTGAGTTGATGCGCGTCGGGAAGCAGCATCGTTACCTCTGCGTCGAGAGTTGGCGGAACGAGTCGGAAAAGGCCAACCTCCTTTACTGGCAACTAACCTGCCGCGCCTTCTTTGCTCCTGATGAGTGGGAATGGTGGTTCAAGCAGACCGGCTATACCGGCGACCACAGTTTTATTTATTTTGAATAGCTCCGCAGAGCATCTCACCGACAGAAAGAACAATGAGAACCCCCGCCGTCATCTTGATCGAGCAGCGCCACCCGCTGGTCATTGATGAGATCGAGGTGCCTGCCCTCAAGCGCGGACAGGTTCTCGTCGAAATTCATGCGACCCGCGTTTGCGGTTCGCAGATCGGTGAAGTCGATGGCGTCAAGGGGCCGGACAAGTATCTGCCGCACCTCCTCGGACACGAGGCGGGCGCGATTGTGCTCGAGGTTGGAGCCGAGGTGTCGCACGTCTCGCCGGGCGACCGGGTCGTCTGCCATTGGCGACCGGGCAGCGGGATCGATGCGGGTGGGGCCGTTTACTCATGGAACGGAAAAGCCGTCAACGCCGGACCAATCACCACCTTCCAAAAACTCGCCGTCATTTCCGAGAACCGGCTGACCAAGGTTCCGCCCGATACAGATTTCGAGCTTTGCTGCCTCCTCGCTGACACGCTAACCACCGGGTTCGGCATCATCAACAACGACGCGAAAGTCGCTCCCGGCGAGTCGGTCGTCATCTTCGGGGTGGGGGGCATCGGCCTCGGGGCCGTTCTCGGCGCCAAGCTTGCCGGGGCCAATCCGATCATCGGGGTGGACCTCCACGATCACAAACTCGCCAAGGCCGCAGCATACGGCCTCACCCACCAGATCAACGCCGCACGAGAGAACGCCGACGAACGCGTGAAGGAAATTTTGGGCGGGTTGGCCGATGTGACCATCGATGGCACCGGAAGCCCGAGAGTGATCGAAACTGCTTACGACTTGGCCAAACTGCGTGGCGGTCGCTGCGTCCTCTTCGGGGTCATGCCCAGTGACCAACGGGTCAGTATCCACACGCTTCCCTTGCATTTCGGGCGGGTCCTGACCGGCTCGGAAGGCGGACAAAGCCGGCCCCACGAAGATATTCCGCGCATTCTGGCGCAGCTTGCCGCCGCGGAAAAAAACTGGTGCGGATTCATCACTCACCGCGGCGCGCTCACCGCGGTCAACGAACTGATGCAACGCATGCGATCGGGCGAGGTTGTTCATGCCCTGGTCGAGATGCGTGACTGATTCCTCTCAGCCGCCCACGGTTTCTGCGCCTTCGTCGCGCCACCGCGGTCCCCGACAAGATCGATCGGAAGCGGTGTCCGCTCCGTGGCTCCATTTTTATGAAATGTCCATGAACCCGGCAAGAGATGAAGCCGCCACGGGGGCAGTGAGGCATGGAGTGATCCAGCGGAAGCCCCGCGGGCGTGGTCTGGTGGTCACGGCGGCCAAACTTTCCGTGGCGGGCGTGGTGATGTGGCTCCTGCTGCGGGAAACGGACGCAGTTGCGCTCGGGAGGTTGCTGGTCGATGCGTCCAAGCCCCTGCTTGTGCTGGGCGTGGCGCTCAATGTGGTGACAGTGCTGATCGCGGGCGTGCGGTGGAAGTTGCTGGTGCGTGCGGCGGGAGTGCCGTTGCGCTGGCGGGATCTCACCTGCATCGCATTCATCGGTCAATTTTTTGCAACCTTTCTCCCGGGGCCGATCGGGGATGACCTCACGCGGATGGTTTACGTGGCACGCATTGCCGGCGACAAAACGCCCGTGGCGCTGTCGTCGGTGGTCCTGGACCGGTTGATCGGACTGAGCGTGATCCTCCTGCTGGCCTTGTTTGTCGTGCCCTGGCACTACCAGTTGTTGGCAGGCAACGCGCAGACGGCGTTGCTCGCGGGCGGTTTGGTCGCGGGCGGCGCGTCGGTGGCGGCCGGTCTCGCGGTGCTTTTTACCGTGCCGCGTCGGTGGCTCCATACAGCGGGAGAAACTTTGCTGGGTTTAGTGCCGGCGGGGCATTGGAGGATGCAACTCGGACGCTTCATCGGTGCCTATGTGGATCACCGGCAGACCATCGCTCTCGTGTTGGCTGCGGCGCTGGCCGTGCAGATCGTGCTCTGCGCGGTGTTTTGGGTGGCGGGCTTGGCGGTGGGCGTTGCACTTGGACCCGGCATGTGGTTCGGCTTTGTGCCCGTCGTGCTGGCCGCCAACGCCCTGCCGATCACCATTGCCGGCTTGGGTGTGCGTGAATATCTCGTGGTGCTTTTTCTCGGCGTGCTGGGGAACGTGCCCCAGGAGCAGGCGTTGGCCGCTTCTCTTGCGGTCTTCGGCATGATGCTCGCCACCAACATGCTCGGGGGACTGGTGTTCCTTGCCTACCGAACCGCTGCAAGCACACGGTAACGCGGCGCCGGCCGGATTTTTGTCGGGATCAACCATGAACGTTCTGTTGGCTCTCGGCTCGATTCTCGGGCTGCTCTTCGTTGTCCACTTGGCCTGGTGGCGCATCCGGTTGCCACAGCGCCAGCGGCCGGCCCTGCTTGTCCTGTTTCTCGGTGGCGGTGTGGTGCTGGCTCCGGTGGTCGCATGGGGCGTTCACGCCGCGGGGCTGCAGCCTTTGAGTTGGATCCAATGGCTCAACGTGGCTCTGGGCGTGCTCGCCTTTACCCTAGCTTACGTGGTCACTTATTCGGCGCTGGAGGCGGATAGCCCGACGCTGAGTCTCATGCGGCGGGTCGCCCAAGGCGGGGGCGCCGGGGTTACGGTGGGGCAGTTGGAGGAGTTCATGAACGAGCGCCCCTTTGTCGCGGCGCGCCTGTCCGCTTTGATCGAGGAGGGAATGCTCTTGGAGCGTGGGGAGCGATTCTTTCTCGCCGAGCATCCCTACACCCTTTTCCGCTTGGTCCTCTTTCATCGGAGATATGTCCTTTGTCTGCCGGAGCATGGCGGATGATATGCAGATGGAAATCTTCCAGCTTCTGCACCTTGCTGCACCAATTTTCGCATTAGCTGTGATGTGTTTGGTTCACTCGATTTGGTGCCGTCGCAGTCCGGAGATCCCGGGGCTGAATGCCCTAGCTGGTTCGGGGTTGGCTGGAATGGCCGCGCTGGGTGCGGTCCAGTTGGCACTGCTTGCACTTGGACAACCTTGGCGTGAGGTGATCGTTGCCAGCCTCTGGATCGACGCGCCGATTTATGGCTGCCTGGCCTACGGCTATGCCAATTTCGTCAATCTTGGCCAGTCCTCCGTGCGCATTCGCATCTACCGCGAACTGCTTGCTGCCGGTGCCAACGGCTTGTCGGGCGATTTTCTTCGAGGGGAATACGATGAGGCCACGATGCTCAGGGTGAGGCTATCCCGCTTGGTGTCCGCCGGAGACTTGCTCGATGACTCGGGTGCTTACAAACTCGGACGTCGTCGGCTGCTGCTGATCGGAAACTGTGTTTTTGGTCTGAAAAAAATCGTGCTGGGCCGGCACACGGAGTTTTCGTCATGAGGGAACAATTTCGCGAACGCGTCAGTTTCGGCCCGCAGCCCCCGGCGGCCGTCGCACCCCGCCCGTTTACCCTTGGGCTCTTTGTGGCCTGCTACAACGAGGAGGCCAACATCGAGGAGACACTCAAGACGGTCGTGGCGGCTTGCCGCGAGGTCAGGGTGAGTTTTGAAATCATGGTCATTGATGATTGCTCGAAGGACCAGTCGGTCGCGATCATCAAGCGCTTCGGCGAAGCGAATCCCGACGTGCCCTTGACCCTCTGCGTCAACGCCCGGAACGAGGGATTGGCCAACAACTATGCCGAGGCGGCCTTTCTCCTGCGCTCCGAGTGGTATCGACTCATCTGCGGGGACAACGTGGAGCCGAAGGAGACGCTTGTGACCATCTTCAAGGAAATCGGCACGGCCGAACTGCTCGTGCCTTACAACATTGAGATCCGCGGACGAGCACAGTCGCGCCGGATCATCTCGAAGGCTTACACGGCACTGGTCAACTTTCTCGGTGGCTTCGAGATCCGCTACTACAACGGCCTGCTTGTCACTCGCCGGGATTACGTCATGCGTTGGCACTCCAACTCACATGGCTTTGGTTTTCAGGCTGACCTGCTCACGCGGCTGCTGTCGCGCGGGCTTTCCTACAAGGAGATCCCGGTCTACGGGCAGGAACGACAGGCTGGGAATTCCAAGGCCCTGACCTTCCGAAATTTCGCCTCGGTCGCCCATTCGCTGCAGAACATCGTCATTCGTCGCGTCGCCAAGATTCTTTACGGCCAGTGCTAGCAACCGCCATGCGCATTGGGATCGATCTGGACAACACGCTGGCCGATTACTCGGCCCCTCTCGCACGCCTTTGCCGCGAGCATGGTGTGAAGGATGGTGGTGCAGATCCGAAACTTGCCTTGCGCGACCACCTGAGGCGGGCCGGGCAGGAGCCGGAGTGGACGAGGCTTCAAGGCGAGATCTACGGCCCATTGATGGCTGAGGCGCGGCTTTACGCGGGGGCCGCTGATTTTCTGTCCCGGGCCGCAACTCAAGGCGCCCGGTGCTTCGTGGTCAGTCACCGAACCCGCCATCCGCTTGCCGGGCAGGCCTACGACTTGCATGAATCTGCTCGTCGCTGGTTGCTGGCGCAGGGCCTCGGTTCGACGGAGATCTACCTGGAGGAAACCAAGTCGCGAAAACTGGCCCGTATCGCCGCTCTTGGTGTCGAGGCCTTCATCGATGACCTTCCTGAATTGCTTGGCGCTCCTGAGTTTCCCGTTGGCGCGCGTCCCATCTTGTTCGATCCGGCCAGACATCACGCGGAGGCTTGGAGCGGCCGCTCCTGCTCCTCCTGGGCGGATCTTGGTAAACTTCTGTTGCCGTGAACTGCGCGCATCCCGATCTGGCGGAAGTCTCCTCGCTGTTGCGGCGTAGCTCCTGGTCGGAGCAGACGAGATTCACGCGCCTTTCCGGAGGTAATCGGCACAAGGTCTATAAGCTCGACGACTCTGGGCGTTCCGCCGTGCTCAAGCTCTATGGGGCTGCAGGAATTGCAGCCCGTGAACCCTTCAATCATGAAGCGGCCGTGCACGGCTTTTTCGCCCGGCATTGCCCGGATTCTGTTCCGAGAATTCTGGACCTGGATGAGGCAACCCGCTGCGTGCTTTTTGAGTGCGTGGATGGCGAGCGTCCGTCTGGGCACGACATCAATGTTCACGGGATGGCGAAGATGGCCGGATTTATCGCGGCACTCAACCAGCCGGAGGTGCGGGATGAGGCCCATCGGGCCGGGATGCCCCTCGCGTCCGATGCGGCTTTCAACTTTGCCGGCCACCGCGATCGTGCGTCGTGGCGTCTTGACTCACTTGTTGGTTCGCCCCGTCAAGAGCCGGTTGTGGAGGAGATGAGGCATTTTGTCCGCAGTGAACTGATGCCGGCCTGCCGCTTGGACGAGGTTCCCGGAGACCGCCTCCTCCCTCCAACGGAATACGCTTTGTCCCCCTCCGATTTCGGTTTTCACAATGTGCTCGTCCGTCCGTCCGGCCAGTGGGCCTTCCTCGATTTCGAGCATGCCGGTTGGGATGACCCGGCCAAGCTTGTGGCGGATTTCTTCCTGCAGCCGGAGTGCCCTTTGGATCAGGGTCTGCAAGAGGCGTTTCTCGGTGCCCTGCAAAGCCATCGCATCTTCGCCGAAGACCTCCCGGAACGCGTCTTCCGGCTGTTGCCGTTGCAGGCGGTCAAGTGGACCGCGGTGATCCTCAATGTTTTTCAACACGCGTCGCCGCAGGACGCGTCCGCTCGATTGCAGGCCCGTCTGGCCAAGGCCAAGAGCTACTGGGCGCGGCGGGGAGGATCCGTTGCAGGCATAAGTTTATGAACACTCCAATCCACAGCGACCAAGCCCAATGCCATTTCTGCGGGAGCAGCTTTCCGCCTGCCGAGGATCTCTGCGCGGATCTGCCGCGCGTCACCTCCGACTGTCGGCCCAGCCCGCGCAGCGGACCGCTCGCTGTGTGCCCGCATTGCGGGCTGGCCCAAACCCTCGTCACCACAGGTTGGCGGGACGCAGCGGACGCGACTTACCGCGAATATCAGATGTATGCTGCGGCCGACGGCTCCGAGCAGAAAGTCGCCTCGGGAGACGGTCTTCAAGGCCGCTCGGTGGTGCTGGCCAACCGATGGAAGTCACTGGACATGCTTCCGGAACGTGGGGCCCTGATGGATATCGGGTGCGGCAACGGATCCTTTTTGCGCGCCTTTTCCACGGCGTTTCCGGCCTGGACCCTCTCCGCCTCGGAGACCAGTGACCGCGAGATCGCGAAACTTCGGGCTATCCCCGGCTTCCACAAATTTTACGGTGCCGACCCGGATGAGATCCCTGAGGGTTTCGACGCTTTTTCCCTCATCCACGTGCTGGAGCATCTGGAAAATCCTAAGGCATTTCTGGACCGCGTTCGCCGCAGTGCGGCCCCATCCGGCGAGTTGCTCGTCGAGGTGCCGGCGTGGCGGAGTAATCCGTTCGCCTTGATGATCGCCGATCTCATGCGTCTCATTTCAGCATGAGCACGTTGGACATGGTTGTCTCCAGCGCGGGTTGGGTCCCGTTCGTTGTGAGCGACGCTTGGGTTCCCAAGGAGTTGACCCTCCTTGCCTCCTCCTCCGCACAGGCGAGGAAAACGTCATCCCCCGATGCCGCGGATGAGCAGCGCGCGCTGACCAATGCGGTGTCCTGGTTGCGGGACTCCCGCGCCCAGTTCCTGTCGCTCGTGCCGCGTTCCGAGTCCCTTGGGTTGTTCGGTTCGGCCATTGCCGCGACCTGGCTCTACCAAGCCGCACCGGAGGCAGTGCAATTCTTTGTCGATGAGGATCCACAGCGCATCGGGCGCTCGCACCTCGGACTTCCCATTGTTGCGCCTGACGAAGTTCCGGATGGAGCCGATGTGTTTGTCGGGGTCAGTCCGTTGCTTTCCGGCGCCATTGCGAACAGACTCAACCGGGCGTCTTGCCGTTTTCATGCTGCAAATCCTCTTGAGGGGACATCAGAACCTCCCAGCCCGCGTTAGTGCGATCTAGAATCCCCGCAACCCTATGACCACATCCCCGCAATCCCGCGAACCCCAATACCAATTCCTCGTCGAGCGCGGCGCGCAGGGCGACACGGCGCAATTCGGCCTGATGAGCAGCCAGACTTGGCAGGATGATCCCAAGCGCTTGGCCTTCCTGCTCTCTCGCTACAAGTTTGCCTCCAAAATGTTTTCCGGCTGCCGGCGCGTCCTGGAGGTCGGCTGCGCGGATGCTTTTGGCACGCGCATCATGCGGCAGGCTGTTCCCGAGGTTGTGGCGGCGGACTTCGATCCGGTCTTCATCGCGAACGCCCAAGCGGTCATGGACCCGCGCTGGCCGGTGGAGTTCGCCGTTCACGATATGACCGCGGGGCCACTCGATCGCGGGGTGTTTGACGCAGCCTATGCGCTGGACGTGATCGAGCACATTCCGGCGTCGGCGGAAGATGCGTTCGTTTCCAACATTCTAGCCTCTCTCGTGCCTTACGGTGTGCTCCTGCTCGGTTGTCCTTCCCAGGCTTCCCAGGCCCATGCCTCCAAGCCCAGCCGTGAGGGTCATGTGAACTGCAAGGACGGCCAAGGCATGAGAGATCTGCTCGGCCGTCATTTCCACAACGTCTTCATTTTCTCCATGAACGACGAGGTGGTGCACACGGGATTCTTTCCCATGGCGCAATACATTCTAGGGTTGGCCTGCGGACCACGCGGGGGCAGGGAGTCCGGCGCGTGATTTTTGTCGTCGGGGCCGAAGGATTGTTGGGAGCTGCCCTGCTCGACCAACTGCGACAGGCAGGGGCGGCTTCGGCAGGTTCAAGTCGAAAACCGGGCTCTCCGCTGGTCCACCTCGAGTTGGCCTCGGTCCGCGACTGCGTCCTGCCATCACCGATCGGCACGGCCGTCCTGTGCGCCTGGCATGGCGGGGTGGCCGAGGCTGCGGAGGATCCGGCGGGAACCCGTGCGATCAACGTGGAGGGTAATCTGGCCTTGATCCAGCACTTGCGGCAGGCGGGCGCGAACATTGTGTTTCTCTCCACCAGTCTCGTCTTCAGCCAAGGCCCAGCCGAACCAGGCTTTCCCCTCTCGCCTTGTTGCGAGTATGCCCGGCAGAAGGCGGAGGTGGAGCAGTTCTTGGATCCGGCGAAAGATGCCATCGTGCGGATCACCAAAGTAGGGGAAACCGTGCTGCCGCGGCTTCGTTTTTGGGCGGAGGAGCTGAGGGCTGAGCGCCCAATTCAGGCCTCGGAAAGCCTGCGACTCGCGCCGGTGATGATCGCTGCGACCGTAGCCGGGTTGGGCTGGCTGGCGGAGAATTTCCAACCCGGTGTCTTCCAGATGTCCGGGCCGCGCGACGCAAGCTATTTCGAGGTGGCCAGGCAGTTGGCGGAGCGACTGGCGGTTCCGCCCCTCCTCGTCTCGCCGGACCCGCTGGCCGGAACCAAGCTATTCCACCCCATGCCCGCCTCCGGAGCTCTCGTTGCGGCTGCTCCTCGGGCTTGCCCTGAATGGCTGGGGGAAGAGAATGCGTTGCAATTACTTGTCGAAAGAGCCATTTCCTGATGACTTCGCCCACTCCCATGCAAGAAACCGCCTCATCCCCGGCCTCCACGCCGAAGAAACTGCCCTCCGCACGGCTGGCTCTGTTCGGATTCATCGTCCTTTACTGCCTGGCCTTGGGATTGGGGTGGCTTCGTCAGACCCCATCCCAAGAGGAACTCTATGGCGACGTTGGTCGTTTCATCGTCGAGGTCGCGCGCATGTTTACCAAGGAGGGTATCTCTTGGTGGGGGCCAGACTTTCTCCAAGGCCAAAGCAACACTCCATATTTTCTCAGCGCTTTCCCGCTGGTTTTCGGAACACTCTTCTACCAGATTTTTGGCGATCCGGAGGGGATCAAGTTGGCGGCCATGCTGGTTCTTCCCGCCGCGGCGTTCACCATGTTCATCTTTGTCCGTCGCTTGAGCGGCAACGAGTGGACGGCGACCGTTGCCGCCGTTCTTTATGTGCTCAACGCCCAGATGCTCCTGCGCATCGCCAACTTCGAGCATTGGATGGGCGCCTACTCCTACATTTTTCCGCCGCTCATCCTCTGGGGCTTCCTCAAACTGGTCGAGGAAGGTTCTTGGCGGGCCTCGGCTTGGCTGGCCTTCGGTTGGTCGGCCATGATGCTTTCCTACGCGAAGCTCACCTTCATGTTCGCCCCGCTGGCCGGGGTGTTCTTCGTCTGGCTGCTGATCGACCAACCGGAGCGCCGCGTCGCGTTGGTGCGAGGGACAATCGTCTCGCTCGCACTGGTTTTCTTCATGGCTGTGATTCTTCTGCTGCCGCTGACCCGCGAATACCAATGGGTCGCGGCATTCAGCTATGACAACTTTGCCGGGTGGCAGCAGGCGTTTTCGCTCAAGAATGTTCTCTCGGTGCTTGATCGAAATAACGGGTTGTTCGCGGCCATGCGGCCGGACTTCACGGCCGACCGCGGGCAGTTCTATGTCGGCCTGATCACGTTCTTCTCCGTCTGCGTCGTCTTTTGGTGGGCGCGCGGCAACTCGGCTTGGCTGGCCACGCGCAACGGCGTTTTGTTGCGGTTGTTCGTCGGCATGACGCTCCTGGCCCTCTGGCTCTCGCAGGGACCGTTTTCCGTCTTCACCGGGGTTCAAGAGTTTCTCAAGGCTTCGGTCAAAGCACCGGACTGGATTGCCGCGTTGATGTGGCTGATGACTTTTCTCCCCCTTTTCCTCATTTACTCGATCCTTCCGGCCAAGCGGGGACGGGGTTGGTGGGCGGCCCTGCTTATTCTCGTTTACCTCTTCGTGCCGGGCTTTGTCTTGCTTGAGAAACTTCCGCTTTACCGTGACATCCGGGCTCCGTGGGGTTTCTGGGAGGTCGGCTTCTTTGCCGCCGCCGTGACGGGGGCACTCGCACTCCAGCAGGTTTTCTCCGCCTTGATTGAGAAGCGCGACCGCATGGTGGTGGCCGGCCTGCTCGCCATCATTGCGCTGCTCGACGCCTCCGCTTACTTCACCAAGTTCTTCACGCCCGGCCTGCCGGCGCAGACGTTCACCGATTTCGACAACGCACAGCGCTACCTTAAAACCTCGCTGATCGAAGGCCGGGTCTATCCATTTTCAGGCCGCTATTTTTACCTGCGCACACCGATGCAGTCGGGGCGGGGAATCAATACCGAAGCGGCGTGGAGTCACTTCCAGATGCGTGGCATGCGGGGTCTGGTCAACGGTGCCAACAGCTCCGCTCCGGCCATGCAGACCTACATGAAGATCGGCGGGATCTCGCATGTCCTCTTCGACAAGAAAGATCCGTTCACCCCGCCGCAGATCCAGCAGGCCTTTGCCAGCGCTTATCCCACCGGGTTCGATTCCGAATACATCAGCGTGCTGGAGAACAAGGACTCGCTCGCCCCGGCGTTTATCGCCCGCGAATACATCGCCATGGATCCGGGCACCGAGGCCATGGCTCCGGCCTTCTTGGATGCAGCGGGCAAGGTCAATGCCGTTCCCGTGGAGTTGGGGCCGAACGAGCGCACCTTCCCGTTCCTCGCCGGAGCCGGATCCGCGCAGGGCGGGGTCCAGTTGGCCCAGAAATACGCCCAGACTCCCGGCGCCCCCTTCCAAAGAGTGCCGTTTGCCCTGCCGCGGGCCAACCCCTCGCGAATGGTTTTCGATCCCTACGGTGCCCGCGAGGGTTGGTTGGTGGTAACCGAGGCGTGGCATCCGGACTGGCGGGCCTTTTCGGATGGCGCGGAGGTGCCGATCTACCGTGCCTTCGGGGGCCTCATGACGATTCCGCTCAGCCAGACGGAAGGACCGGTCGAGTTCATCTTTTCGCCGCCCAGCTGGTATAACTGGGCGGTTTACATCGCCGGCCTTTCGTGGGCCGGCGTGCTTGGGTTGCTTCTCCTCATGTCCCTTCCGATCGTTCCCCGGCGCTGGCGGGACGAATGGACTGGCGCCAACAAACGGACTCCCGAGATCACCCCCCCGCGCTCGCCGGTGGGCAAGGCGGTGGTTGTCATTCCGACCTACAACGAACGGGAAACCATCGGCCGCACGCTCGACCTCGTCATGAATCTGCCGCGCACCTTGGATGTGTTGGTCGTTGATGACGGTTCGCCGGACGGGACAGCCGACGTGGTCAAAAGCCGGCCGGAATTCGGCAAGCGGATTCACCTTCTGACCGGCGAGGGGAAGGCCGGTCTCGGAACCGCCTACCGTCGGGGCTTCCAATGGGCGTTGAAGCAAGCGTATGAGGCCACCATCGAGATGGATGCCGACCTTTCCCACGATCCCGCTGACATCCCGAAGCTTCTCGAAGCCCTCGAGGGTGGGGCGCACCTCGCGGTGGGCTCACGCTATCTCGGCGGCATCTCCGTGCTCAACTGGCCGCAGAGCCGGCTCTTTATCAGCACCTTCGGCGGTTTCTACGTCCGCACCCTCACCGCGCTGCCCATGAGCGACCCAACCAGCGGCTTCAAGGCCATCCGCGCCGAGGTCTTGCGCGACTTGGACTGGTCGAAGGTTCAGGCCGAAGGCTACGCCTTCCAGATCGAGCTGCATCACACCGCGTGGAAACAAGGCTACACGGTCAAGGAAGTGCCCATCGTCTTCACTGAGCGCCGAGTCGGCGACTCCAAGATGTCGACCAAGATCTCGCTCGAGGCGGCTTGGCGCGTCCTGCGCTTGGCTGCAGTGAGTTGAGAGCGAGAACACTGAACCCTTAATGGTGTTTTGCAGTGAGAGCCGGTGGTTTTGCTGCACGTCCGAAGAATCAGGGGTAAGGCAAGCCTCCGCTCGTCACTCGTCACTTTGTCCGTGAACCTTCTCGTCACTGGTGGTGCTGGTTTTATTGGCGGAAACTTTGTCCGGCTCGCACTCAACTCACCTGCTTGGAGCGTGGCGCGCGTGGTCAATCTCGACCTGCTCACCTACGCGGGATGCCGCGAGTCCCTCAGGGATGTTGCCGGCGACGCGCGCCATGTCTTCGTCAAGGGAGACATTGGGGACCGTGAGTCAGTCTCGCGCTTGTTGCGGGAGCATGAGGTGGACGCGGTGGTCAACTTTGCCGCCGAGTCCCACGTTGACCGTTCGATTGATTCCCCCGACCCGTTCATCACCACGAATGTGCTTGGGACACAGCGTTTGCTCGATGCCGCCCGGGACCATTGGAAGAGCTTGTCTCGGGAGAAAGCCGGCGCTTTTCGTTTCCTCAATGTTTCCACCGATGAGGTTTACGGCACGCTGCACGCCGGCGACGCGGCCTTCACCGAGCAGACTGCCTACGCGCCGAACAGTCCCTATGCGGCCAGCAAGGCTGCGTCGGATTTCCTCGTCCGCGCCGCTTTCCACACGCACAAGATGCCGGTGGTGACCACCAACTGTTCGAACAACTACGGGCCCTACCAATTTCCTGAAAAGTTGATTCCGCTGATCATCCGCAACGCGCTTGAGGGTCGGCCACTGCCCATTTATGGCAAGGGCGAGAATGTTCGCGACTGGCTTTTTGTCGAGGACCACTGCCGGGCGATTTGGACCGTGCTGCAGGGTGGGCTTCTCGGCGAGACTTACAACATCGGCGGAGCCGCGGAGATGATGAACATCAAGGTGGTCGATACCGTCTGCACCTTGCTCGACGAACTCCGTCCGGATCCCGCCGGGCCGCATGCGCGCCTCAAGACCTTCGTAACCGACCGTCCGGGGCACGATCTGCGCTACGCCATGGATTTTTCGAAACTGACGCGCGAGCTCGGCTGGAAGCCATCCGAATCCTTCGAGACCGGCCTGCGGCGCACCGTCGAATGGTATCTGGCCAACACCGCATGGTGTGAAGCGGTCGAAGAGCGCGGGTATGCGAGGGAGAGGTTAGGCTTGGCCGGATAGAGCCCCTTCGCCTCTCTCCAAATCAGCGATCAATCATGCCCATCTACGAATACTACTCGGCCGATACGCACAGGATTTACAGCTTCTATGCGCGCCGCCTCGTCGGGCCGGAGGTCGTTCCTCGTTGTCCAGATGGGAAGGGCAAGAAAATGGAACGCTTGCTGTCCTCCTTTGCCATCACCGGCCGGGCCAAGGAAAAGGCGCAGGATCCGGGCGGAGAGGGGATGCCTGACCTCGACCCGCGGCAAGAGGCGGAGATGATGAGGCTCGCCGGTGAGATGTCCGGCATGGACGAGGGCAATCCGGACCCACGCCAGATGGGGCGCCTGATGCGGCGGATGATGGAGTTGACCGGAGAGAAAATGCCCGAGCCGATGTTGGAGATGCTTGCGCGAATGGAGAAGGGAGAGGATCCGGAGAAGCTCGAAGATGAATACGGGGATGTGCTCGACGACGGCTCCGCGGGGGACGCAGGCGAGGGCGGTGAGGAGAGAGGCAAGGGTGGCATCAATGCCTTTCGCCGTCGCTTGCCGCCGAAACGTGATCCAGTGCTCTACGAGATGACAGAGTATTTGTGAGCGGGGCAGATGAAGCGTCCAATTCAACACTGCCTGGCACGAGCCTCGGGGGCTAGGCGCAGGCCTGGGACACTCCCACCACCCGATCCGAGACAATCGGCATGACCCAGCACTGAACCACGGCACAATTCTCATTTCATGAAACGCAAAGGAATCGTTCTCGCCGGCGGCAGCGGCACGCGGTTGCACCCGTGCACGATGTCGATCTCGAAGCAGTTGCTGCCGGTCTTTGACAAGCCGATGATCTACTATCCGCTGTCCGTGTTGATGCTCGGCGGGATGCGGGAGATTTTGATCATTTCGACCCCGCGGGACCTGCCGCGGTTCAGGGAGTTGCTTGGCGACGGATCGGCCTTCGGGATCGAATTCAGTTATGCCGAGCAGGCGAGTCCGGACGGATTGCCGCAGGCTTTCACCATTGCAGAATCCTTCCTCGGCGGAGCGCCGTCTTGTCTGGTCCTCGGCGACAATCTTTTCTACGGCGCGCGCCTGGGGGAAACCATCCGCACGTCATCTGCGGCACCCGGCGCGACCTTGTTCGCCTACCACGTGGCCGACGTGCGGGCCTACGGGGTCATTGAGTTGGCTGCGGATGGGAGTGTGATCTTGCTGGAGGAAAAGCCGGCTCACCCGCGTTCCGGCTACGCCGTGCCCGGGATGTATTTCTTTGATGAGCGGGCCCCCAAGTTCGCGGCGGCGCTGCGTCCGTCTGCCCGGGGAGAAACAGAGATTCTCGACCTCGCGCGCTGCTATCTGGCCGAGGGGGACCTGCGGGCCGAGATGCTGGGGCGCGGCACGGCCTGGCTCGACACAGGGACAGCCGAGTCCTTGCTGGATGCTGGCTCCTTTGTTCACGCCATTCAGTCGCGGCAGGGCCTCATGATTGGTTGCTTGGAGGAGATCGCTTTCCATCAGGGGTGGCTCGGCCGGGAGGAATTGCGCCAGCGGGCCAGCGCGCTGGGCAAGTCAAGCTACGGGCATTATCTCCGCCGCTTGGCGGAGTAAGACTTTCGCTGCAGAGGGCGCGGAGCGCGCAGAGATACGCCGATCCGTCGGCTCCGGCCATTCGCCGCTCTGCCTACTCCGCGCCTTCTGCGTTTTTTCGATCGGATGAACATCCTCGGTATCTCGGCTTTCTATCATGACAGCGCGGCTGCCCTGGTGCGGGACGGCGAGATCATGGCGGCCGCGCAGGAGGAGCGGTTCTCGCGGAAGAAGCATGACGAACGGTTTCCGGAGAACGCGGTGAAGTATTGCCTCGGGGAGGCCGGGATTGCGGCGTCCGAACTGGACGCGGTGGTCTTTTACGAGAAGCCGCTGTTGAAGTTTGAGCGCCTGCTCGAAACGTATCTAGCCTTCGCGCCTGGAGGACTCTTCTCCTTCTTTCGCGCCATGCCGCACTGGCTGCAGCAGAAGCTGCACCTGCCGCGGGAAATCGACCGCGGGCTCGGCGGCGGTTACACCGGCCCCATTTATTTCACCACCCATCACGAGGCGCACGCGGCGAGCGCGTTTTTCCCCAGTCCGTTTGAAGAGGGCGCCATCGTCACGATGGACGGGGTGGGTGAGTGGGCGACGACGAGTTGGGGCGTCGGGCGGAGAAACCGGATCGAGTTGAAGGGCGAGGTGCGCTTTCCGCATTCGCTGGGTTTGCTTTACAGCGCCTTCACTTATTACACCGGTTTTCGCGTCAATTCCGGAGAATACAAGCTCATGGGCCTTGCGCCCTATGGCGAGCCGCGCTACGCCTCCCTCATTCGCCAGCACCTCATTTCGGTTTGCGAGGATGGTTCCTTTTGGCTGGATCAGCGCTATTTCAACTACTGCCAAGGGTTGACCATGACGAACGCCCGTTTCCACGGCTTGTTCGGCGGGGCGCCGCGCCAGCCGGAGAGTCCCATCACCCAACGGGAGATGGATCTGGCCGCGAGCATTCAACTGGTGGCTGAGGAAGTGGTGATGAAAATTGCCACCCACGTTCACCGTGAAACGGGCATGACGAATCTTTGCCTGGCTGGCGGTGTGGCGCTCAACTGCGTGGCTAACGGTCGCCTCCTGCGCGAGGGGCCTTTTGAGCGCCTTTGGATTCAACCGGCGGCGGGGGACGCCGGGGGGGCTTTGGGCGCTGCGCTCTATTGCTGGTATCAGCAGCGAGACCAACCTCGAAAAGCGTCCCCGATAGATTCCCAGCACGGCTCGTGTCTGGGGCCTCAATTTACCATTGGCCAAGTGCGCGAGGAATTGGATCTGGCTGGTGCCAGTTTTGCAGTCTTCGACCATGAGGCCGACTTGGCCGACGCCGTGGCCCGCGAATTGGCGGAGGGAAAGATCATCGGGCATTTCAGCGGGCGCGCGGAATTCGGTCCGCGAGCCCTCGGCAGCCGATCTCTGCTGGGCGATCCGCGCCGGGCGGACATGCAGAAGCGCATGAACGTGGCGATCAAGTTCCGTGAGTCTTTCCGACCCTTCGCCCCGGCT
This sequence comes from Chthoniobacterales bacterium, assembly GCA_041736875.1. GTDB lineage: Bacteria > Verrucomicrobiota > Verrucomicrobiia > Chthoniobacterales > JACTMZ01 > JACTMZ01. The sequence continues at coordinate 26,473 of JBGSSV010000093.1, forward strand.
GTGCTGGCGGAGCGGCAGGCGGAGTTCTTCGACCTGCCAGCCGCAAGCCCCTACATGCTGCTCGTTGCTCCGGTCCATCTGGATCGTCTCCGCCTCCTGACACCGGCGGAGGCAGCCTTGTCCGGACTGGACAAGCTGCAAGCCGTGCGTAGCGATTTGCCGGCGGTCACCCATGTCGATGGTTCGGCTCGAATTCAGACGGTTGATGTGGAGCGTGCCCCGCGATTTCACGCCATCCTCAGCGCTTTTGAGCGCCTGACCGGCTGCCCGGTCTTGGTCAACACCAGCTTCAATATCCGCGGTGAACCCATCGTGCACACCCCGACGGAGGCCTATCGCTGTTTCATGTTCACCGACATGGATGTCCTCGTGGTGGAAAACTGCCTGCTGCGCAAGGCTGACCAGCCTCCGATGCCCGGCGCAGAGGAATACAAAAAGCGCTTCGCTCTGGATTGATGCCGGCGGCGATTTCCCTAAGCTTCTCACTCGTCGCCCGCCACTTCCCCATGTCCCGCCGCTCCTTCCTCGCCGAATTGTTCGATTTCATTGTCTCCCACAAGGCGTATTTCATTGCACCCATCATTCTCGTGCTCCTGCTGGTGGGGGTTCTGATTGTCCTCGGCGGCACGAAAGCCGCGCCGTTCATCTACACGCTGTTCTAGCTTTGCGATCATGGTCCGCATCAACTGGCATCCCTCGCCGAGAGAAATGCGGCAGTGGGCGGCGCTGCTTTTGGGCGCGCTCGGACTGGTCGGAGCGTTGTTCTATTTCGTCGACTGGGGGATTTTCGCGGGCGGTCAGGGTTTCGCCAAGCTGCTCTGGGGTTTTGGTGCTTTCGCTTTCCTCACCGGCCTGACCGGAACCAAATTGGGTTTGCCGGCCTATTGGGTGTGGATGGGTTTCGTTTTCGTCATCAGTTCCATCATCGGCTACACGGCGTTGGCGGCGGTTTTCTTCTTCGTTGTTACGCCGCTGGCCGGGCTGGCAAGGTTGATCGGGCGGGACCGGCTCCAATTGCGCAGGCCCAAAGTTGCCAGTTGTTGGCACAGCTTGGAGGGAATGCGCCCGCACGATCCGGAGCGGCCGTTCTGAAGACTTTACTCGCCACGCATCAGCTTCCACTCTTGCTCCCCTTATGATCCTCGATACCCACGACAAACTGCACCTTTACGCCGGACTCTTTCGCGACGTCGACCCGGCGCCGCTCTTCGCCTGGCTGGCCGACTGCCGCTCGGTCGAGCCCGGCACCAAGGTCCAGTTCGCCGGGGACCAACTTTTCGCCCGCACCCTTCGTCAGGATACCGGGAGCCGCGACGATTTCCGCTGGGAAACGCACCGCGAATACATTGATCTCCAATTCATCCTCGGCGGGGGGGAGATCATCGAGTGGAAGCCCGCGGCGCAGGTGGTCGCCAATGTGGACTATGACCAGGCCATCGACATGCAATACTACGCGCAGGCGGATGCGGAAGCCGCCCTGCGCATGCACGACGGGTTATTTGTCTTCCTTTTTCCGCAGGACGCCCACAAGCCGCTCGTTTCGGACGGCACCAACGGGTTCGTCCACAAGGTGATCGCAAAGATCCACCGGTCGCTCCTCGTCGTTTAGCGACGGGGCCGGTTGATAAGCCAGTGTCGCCATCGCGGCCGGAGGCTGGCTTGAATCGGGTTGCCTCCGGGACCGCTTGCGACTTTGCTGGCGGGAAGAGCGATGGGAAACCAACGGGTTATCATTGTCGGGGCCGGCGCCGCCGGCTTGGCCGCAGCGGATGCATTGCTCGCCGCTGGAGCGGAGATCACGCTGCTGGAAGCAAGTGCGCGGGCCGGGGGACGGATCCGGCATCTTGAAGGCTTCGCCGATTTTCCGATCGAGCTGGGCGCCGAGGAGGTTCATGGGTTGGAGAATTGCTTGGTCCCCCTCGTGGCCCGAGCCGGGGCGGAGCTGCTTCATCACCAGACGCGCAACGACTACATCCGCTTCGACGGTCAGTTGGTATCTCTTGAGGTTGCCCGGTCGCGGGATGATCTGCGCGAGGCCTTTGACTTCGTCGACGAAGTCAGCCGCTTTGATGGCCCGGCGTGGACGGTCGAGCAGTGCCTCGTGGCCCGACACTTGTCGGGCCGGGCTTGGCATTACCTCGACTCGCGACTGGGGGTCGAGCACGGAACGACGCTGGACCGGCTCGGCATGCGTGGCTTTGTCGGTTACGAAAAGAATTGGCAATTGCGGGAGGAAAATTACACGGTGCGCCAGCCTTACGTCCGTCTGCTTGACCCGCTCCTCGCCGCGGTGCGGGAGCGGATCCGCTTTGGTGCCACGGTCGCGCGGATCGAGTGGGGTGGGCCGGAGGCGGCCGTGCGTTTGGCTGGTGGTGATGAGCTGCGTGGTGACGCGGTGATTTTTACCGGTTCGGTCGCAGTTCTGCGCGAGGGTGGCCCGGAGTTTGCACCGGTCTTACCGTCGGAAAAGCGTGAGGCGATCGCGTCCATCGGAATGGACGGGGGGCTGAAGATTCTCCTGCGCTTCCGAGAGCGATTCTGGCCGGCGGAGATGTATTTTCTGCACTCCGACACCTTTTTGCCGCAGTTCTGGACACCGGGGAACGGACGCGGCGGAGAGGTGCAGGTGCTGACCGCCTTTGTCAGCGGGACGCGGGCGGATTTTCTCCGCGGGCTGGGCGTGGACCTGGTTCGATTCGCCCTGGGCGAACTTGATCGAATCTTCGGAGGGGAGGCGGCCTCGCGCGCATTTCAGGATGCGTATGTGGCGGACTGGACGAGCGAGCCATTCATTCGCGGGCTTTACAGCTTCCCCCTGGCCCAAACCGAGCCGAGGCACCGGGTGGACCTGGCGGCCTCGCTGGGCGGAAATTTATTCTTCGCGGGCGAGGCGACAGACCTGGACGGTCACAGCGGGACCGTGCATGGCGCGATCGAGAGCGGCCGCCGCGCGGCGCGTGAGGTGCTGGCGTCCGGGCCTAGAGCTTGAGAATCCGTGCGCTGACAATGTCCGCATCGAGGCGAAGTTCCGCCATGACCTGCTCGTCGGGGGCGGAGTCCAGATTGAGGATGGTCAGCGCGGTTCCCCCGGCCTGGTCGCGCCCGAGCGACATGCTGGCGATGTTCACCTTGTGGCGTCCGAGCAGGGTGCCGATGTGTCCGACAATGCCAGGCCGGTCTTTGTTCTCGAGCAGGAGGAGAACCCCGTCCGGTTGGGCTTCGACGTAGCGTCCGTTGACCACGATCACACGGGGTTTATTGCCGAAAAACGTGCCGGAAACCGAAGCGCTGCTGCTCGAGTCCTCGGCCGTCACGGTGATGAGGTCGGTAAATTCGCCGCTGTCGCTGACGCGGGACTCCACCACCTGCAGGCCCAAATTCTCGGCCAGACCCGGGGCGTTGATCTCATTGACTTCGTTGCCACTAATGTGGGCAAGGAAGCCCTTGAGAACCGACCGGGTCACCGGCGTGGTATCCAACTCGCGGGCCTTCCCGCTGTAAACAACCCGCAGTGTGCCACAGCGTTTCGGCGCGATCTGCACGGCGAAACGTCCGAGGCTCTCGCCCAGGCGGAGGTAAGGCCCGAGGACGGCGAGAGTCTTGGCGTCCACGCTGGGGGCGTTCACGGCGTTGTTGATCGTGCCATCGAGCAGTGCGGCGCGGATGGCGAAAGCGATCTCGATCCCGACGCTTTCCTGCGCTTCGGCGGTCGAGGCGCCCAGGTGCGGGGTGAAGACGATGTTCGGCGCCGCCCGGAGCGGCGACTCGGCCGGCGGGGGCTCCGCCTCGAAAACATCCAAGGCGGCTCCGGCGATATGGCCGGAGACGAGATTGGCGGCGAGGGCCTGTTCGTCGATCAGTCCGCCGCGGGCGCAATTGACAATGCGCACACCTTTCTTCGCCCGGCCGAGTCGTTCGGCGTTGAGCATGTGGCGGGTTTCCTCGGTCAACGGCATGTGCATGGTGATGAAATCCGCCTCCGGAATCGCGTCGTCGAGATTCTCCACCAATTCCACTTGCAGGGTGCGGGCGCGGGCTTCGGACAGGTAGGGGTCATAGGCGAGGACCCGCATGCCGAAGGCCAGGGCGCGCTTGGCCACCTCGGCGCCGATGCGGCCCATACCGAGAATGGCGAGGGTTTTGCCGTTCAACTCGACGCCTTGGAAGCTCTTCCGGTCCCATTGGCCGGATTTGACGCTGGCGTCGGCTTGGGGAATTTTTCGTGCGACTGAGACGAGCAGAGAGAATGCGTGTTCTGCGGTCGAGACGGTGTTTCCGCCCGGCGTGTTCATGACGACAATGCCGCGCTTGGTTGCCGCATCCACGTCCACATTGTCCACCCCCACGCCGGCGCGACCGATGGCTTTAAGCTTGGTGGCCGCTGCGATGACGTCCGCTCCGACCTTCGTCTGGCTGCGCACAACCAAGGCGGAATACTCGGGAATAATCTTGAGCAACTCCTCGTGGGGGAGGCCGGTTTGGAAAGTGACATCGAGCAAACCTCCCTCTGCGAGGGCATCAACGCCGCGCTGCGAGATCGGATCGGAAACAAGAACTTTGGGTTTGGACATGAGGATGGTAAATTTAGCCGCGCGGCGGCTTCACGTCACGCTCACAGTGGCAGGGTCTGATAGTCCGAACACAGAAAGACGCGGAGCCGGCGGCCGGAGGGGAGTGCGATCTCGGCGAGCAATCGGCAGCTCGCAAAAGCCGCGCTGATCGCCTGAGGAAGATCTTGCTCCGGTTGGGTGGTCAGGTAGAAGGCGGTCCGGCCGAGGAACGGATTGAACCCATCCTGCTCCGTGAAGGGATCCGTGCCTGGTTGCGGCTCGGGCGGTGGCGCCTCGGTGAACTGGTCATACCTCGGCCAGAAAGCGTATTGGCTATCTGCGCTGGGCGACTCGAGAACATACACCGGCGGGTGGCCTGGCCCGGCTGGAGTGGTGTCTCGGAGGTGCAGAGCAAGGGCAGAAGCGAGTGGCGCGTCCTCTGCGACGAGGAAAATGGGCACAGTCTGTCCACGCCGGAGGTTGTCGATTTCGCGCGCCACCGCGTTGCTGATGACGTTGTCAGCGGCGCGGGTCCGGGCGAGCTGCGTCGCGCTCCAGGCGGCCGAAGTGAGGAAGACAAGCGAAAGCAGGAGACGGACGGGGATGCGGCCGAATGAACCTGGCAGCCAAGCGACGAGCGGCAACGCCAGTCCGGCGGTCATCAGACCCGCAGGCTGCGGGGGGGCGCCGCGCAGCACGGCGTAACCGGTGACCAGAACGGCGAACAGCACGGGGATGGTGAGAAACTTGACTTTCGGGGCCACGGTAAGCTCCCGCAGGGCAAAGCCCAAAGCGGCGGCGAGGGCGAGGAGCACCAGAGGCGAAGCTGCGGCCCCGGCGCGCGCCAAGCCGCCCGGAAGCCGCCACCACTGGAGATCAAGCGCCGTCTGCCACGTGCCGCGAATGAAATGAATCCAATCATGGTGGGCATTCCACCACAGCAGCAGGACGAGCATGACCAGGGGCGGCACAGCGACCAACCAGAACCCGGGGCGCTGCAGTCGTGAGCGCCAACGGCGGGAAGCCAGCAGGACCAAAGTGATGCCCGGAACCAAGAACCACGCCTGATAGCTGAAGAGCAGGCCGCCCGCGGCGCAAAGTCCGGCACCAAGCCACCACGAAGGCGCATCGTGGTGCAAGCCTCTCCAGGCCGCGGCCATGAACCCAAGGGCGAACATGGTCAGCGGCATGGCGGAGCCCGGGGTCAGCGCGTTCGTGTTGAAAGCCGGGAGCAGGTTCAACAATACAGCCAAGCCCAGGGCGGCACGTGTTCCGGCCAGCGGGGCCACGAGGAAATAAAACGCCAGGGTTGCCAAGAGCGCGAAGATCGGCCACCAAAGTCCGGCCGCGCCCCACGAGACCCCTGCGGCGACGGCCAAGGCGGTTCCCGCGGGCCCGTCGAAATAGGCCACCGCCGGCTGCCATCCGCACAACGCGAGATATGCCTCTGTCCCCGAGAGTTCTGCCCGGATCACGAGAACCAGTCGCGCGAGGGTGGCCGCGGCGAGAACGATGAGGAAAAGCAGGCGCACCGTCATGAAGCGGAGAACAAACGCGGGTGCGCAGCTGCCAGCCGGGGAACAAGCCGAGGCGCGAGCTTACGCCAAACATAGCCGTAGACCCTCAGGAGCAGAGCGGTCGCCGCGATCGCAAGGACGGCGCTGATGACAACGTCCGAGGGCCAGTGCGATCCGGTGGCCACACGGGAAAGGGCGACGACCAAGGCTGGGAGGAAAAACCACAGACCGCGCCACCGGTAAAAAGCCGTCAGCACCGTGGCGAAGCAAAACATGTTCGTCGTGTGTCCCGAAGGCAGGGACTTGCCCACGGACGGAAGCGGTTCGTCGAGGCGCGCGGGCCTGATGTTCAGCGGTTGGCCGAGGGCGAGCAGGCGTGGACTAGCCGGCGCCAGATCGAGGGAACGCGCCGCGGCCAACACGTAGTATGGTCGTTGGCGGCCGATGAGCTTTTTCAAGGGATTGATCAGTCCGCCCTCCAGGATGCCGACCGAGAGCAGCAGGCACACGAGCATGGCCCGGGCGCGGAAACCTCCCCTCCAGAGGATGAGCACTCCAGCCAGCACGAGGAAAGGCATCCAGAAATCGAGGCTCGAAAGCACGGCCCAGAAAGTGTCGAGCCACGGCATTCCGCGGTCGGCATTGAAAAAAAGAAATACTTGCTGATCGAGAGGCGCGCCCACTTGTGGTAGTCTTCGTGGAACCGGTCTATGAGACAAGAAATCACCACGACCTGGCGTGTAGGAACCCTGCTTGGGCTTGCGTTGGCCTCCCTTCTCCACAGCCGCGCCGCGGACCCGAACCCGCTGGAGCTTTTGCAGCTGGCCCGCCTTGGATCGACCAGCCAGCAGGTCACTCTGCGCGGTCAGTTGCGCGCCGGCGGCGATGTCGCGCCATTCACTCTGGCGGTCGATTTCGGCAAGTTGCGGTTTTCCTTCGACCGTCCCCCGCGCGTGCTCGAGGTGCGGCTCGGCGAGGAGGAGGCCGGGGTTTTCGACGGGCAGGGGAGGGTGATCAAGAAGGGCATGCAGGAACCCGTGGCCGAGGGCACGGACGTGACGGCTGAAGATCTGGCACTCGGGTTTCTCTACTGGCCGGATGCACGACTGCTGGGCGAGGAAAAAGTCCGCGGTCGGTCGGCGTGGAAGATCGAGCTTCGGCCCGGCACCCGCGGGTCGGAGTTTGCCGTGGTGCGGCTTTGGCAAGACAAGGATAGCGGCGCCCTCCTGCGCATCGAGGGGTTTGACTGGCAGGGAAAGATCTTGCGGCGCTTCGAGGTTGTCTCGGGTCAGCGGATCGACGGGCAATGGATGCTCAAGCAAATGCGCATCGAACGCTTCGGCCCGGATGACTCCACCCGTCCGGTCACACGATCGTATTTCGAAATCCTCGGCAAGGAGGAGGCTTGAGCGCCGCGGGCGTCGGCCCCTGCACGGTCATGGCGGTCCAGCGGGTCCGTCCCGGCCTGACCGATCTGTTCCTCCAGGCACAGGAGGAGATTTCTTCGACCATGACCCGGTTCCCCGGGTTTCTCGGCAAGGAGTTGATCCGTCCGAGTCCGGGATTGCAGGAGGAATGGGTGGCCATCTTCCGTTTCGCCTCCACCCCTGCGCTGCAGGGTTGGCTGGAGAGCGGCGAGCGCCGGAAGATGCTCGAGAAAATCAGCGCCTGCATCGAGGGCGAACCGCTTGTGCAGATCGTTGCCGGCGTGGCCGAGGAGACTCCTCCGGTCACCGTGGTATTTTCCCACCGTGTCAAGGCGGGCGGCCAAGCCGCCTTCCAAGCATGGCGTCACGAGATTCTCCGGGCGATGGCGGAGTGGCCCGGCTTTCTCGGGGTGGATATCTTCGACTCGCAGCCGGGCGTGCAGGAAGAATGGGTCCACATTTGCCGGTTCGAGTCCGCCGCGGCTTTGGAGGGCTGGATGGCCTCGCCGGTCCGGGCTGCGTGCGTCGCCAAGCTTCCCGGGCTTATCGACGGCTACACCACACGGCCGCTGGCCAGCGGACTGGGCGGATGGTTCGCCTTCGACGACACCCCGGACCGGGCGACCCCGCCGCCGGCTTGGAAGCAGGCGTTCCTGGTCACCCTCGGGCTTTATCCCACCGTCATGCTGTTCATGCTCTTGGTGGACCCGTGGTTGGAATGGCTGCCCTTTCCCGTGCAGATGATTTTCTCGAATATCATCTGCGTCACGCTGCTGACCTGGCCGGTCATGCCGTGGCTGAACCGCCGCTTTCGTGGTTGGCTCTCCGAGTCGGAACGTCGCTGGGCCGGAGCCTGCCTCATTGTGGCCATGCTGGTCGCCTGGGTCGTCCTCTTCGTTTTCATCTGGAGAGAGTTTTCGGGTTGAAGACCGCGCCGAATTGGACAGGATGCGGCTCATGCTCCCGACCGACGTCCGACCAACCCCTTGGCAAAAGCGGATTTGGTATGCGGCCGTCACGGCGGTGGCCGTGGCCGCCCTGCTGGCCATCGCGGCCGCGGCCGGCACGCTGGTTGTCCGGGCCCTCGCTTTCCTCCAGCCTCTCCTCATCCCGGTGGTTGTGGCGGTGATTCTGACCTATTTGCTCTCCCCTGCGGTGACGCGATTCTGCGCTTGGGGCCTCAGCCGCACGTGGGCCGTGCTCCTTTTGCTTTTTCTTCTCGCCGCCGGTTTCGCCGGTGTGGTGCTGTGGGTTGCACCAGCCATCTCGCATCAAGCAGTCGAGTTCGGGCGCTCCCTGCCTGACTACTCGGCACGCGGCGAGAAGTGGCTGCTTTCCCTCTTGGAGTGGGGCCGGAGCATGCAGCAGCGGTTTGAGCCGGGCGTGGTCGCGGACACGGAGCGAACGATCCGCGCCGAGGTCTGGTCGCTGGCCGGAACCTACGTGCAGCAATTTGTCGACTGGCTGCAACTCAAGCTGCCGGAGATTGCCACTTCCGCGGTCACCTTCCTCAAGCAAAGCATCGGCGGTTTTCTCGGCATTGCCGGCATCGCGCTCAGCCTCCTGCTTGTGCCACTGTTCCTTTTCTTTTTTCTCAAGGACTCGGACAAACTCGCGGCCGACTGGCGCCAATACATTCCTCTGCCCGACTCGCCGCTGAAGGACGAGGTGGCGTCTCTGGTCGAGGAGATCAACAACTACCTTCTGCGCTATTTCCGGGGCCAGTTTCTTGTCAGCCTGATTGATGGTGCGCTCATCGGCACGGCGCTTCTCTTCATGGGTTTGAATTTCGCCCTGCTGATCGGCTTGGCCGTCGGCATCCTGGCCATGATTCCCTACCTCGGGATTCTTATCTGCTGGATTCCCGCGGTGCTCATCGCGGCTGCCCAGTTCGGTGATTGGACGCACCCACTCATCGTCACCCTGATCTTCGTCGCGATGAACAACATCGAGGGATTTTTCATCTCCCCGCACATCGTGGGTGAGTCGGTCAGCCTGCGGCCGTTCACCGTGATCATGTCCGTGCTGATCTGGAGTCTGGTCCTCGGGGGGCTGCTCGGCGCCTTGCTGGCCGTGCCGCTGACTGCGACCCTCAAAGTGCTCCTCCAGCGCTACGTCTGGTGCCGGCGCTTCTAGCCCGGTGTCTGCCCGGCCACCCGGGAGAGCAAATCTTCCCAGTGCTCGCGGCCGCGGAGGATTTCAATCTCGACGCGCAGGAAATACATCGGCACGGCGGGGTCATCGACGTCGGGGAAACGCACGGCATCCTTCTCCGTGGTGACAAGGGCATCAAGCGAACGGCGGTCGCACCATTCGAGAAAGCGGAGAATCTCTTTCTTGGTGTAGCGGTGGTGATCGGCAAAGCCCTTCGAGATGTCGACATGCAGGCCAAGGCGGCGCACGCCTTCCTCGAAGCTCTCCGGGCGGGCAATCCCGCTCAAGGCGCCGACGTGCCGGCCCTTGAGGTGGGCCAGCGGCCACTGCTCTCCCGTGCGGATGTCCTGCCAGTAGCGCGGGGAGTGGTTGCACTCGATGATCGCCGCCGTGCGGTTGAGCGAGCGCAGGCGGGCCAGCAGGGCGGGATCCGGTTCGGGTCCGCACTTGGTGATGACGATGTAGGACGCGCGCCGCAGGTTGGCCGGTGGCTCGCGGAGAGTGCCGCGGGGGAGGAGGTGCTCATTGCCAAAGGGCGCCTGGCTGTCGACCAGCACGACATCAAGGCGGTGGCGCAGTCGCTGGTATTGCAGCCCGTCGTCGAGGAGCAGCACATCGCTGCGGAAATGCCGCAGGGCGTAGAGGCCGCTCTTGACCCGATCCTTGTCGACGAGCACGCAGACGCCCGGCAGGTTTTTCGCCAGCATGTGCGGCTCGTCGCCCGCCCGACGCGAATCGAGAAGAACCTGGCGTCCGTCCGAAACAATGCGGGGCGGGAACAGGTCCAAATTCTTGAAAATCTTCTGCCGCAGCCGTTGGACGAACGGACGGGGCACACTCTTGTAGCCGCGGCTGAGGATGGCGACCCGCCGCCCGCGTTGGAGTAGTTCGCGCGCCAGCATCTCCGCGACGGGCGTCTTGCCCGTGCCTCCGACTGTGAGGTTGCCGATGCTTACCACCTTGCAGCCCAGTTCCTGCGGACGGAAGACGCGCTGGCGGTAGAGGGCGAGGCGGATTTGCACGGCGCGCTCGTAGACCACGGCGAAGCCGCCGAGAAAGAACTTGAGCACATCGGCACGGTTGCCCTCGCGGCGTTCGAGAATGACATCGACCGCGTAGCGTTCAAACCGCTCAAGAATGACCCGCATGCTCGTTCAGGCGCTTACGACCGTGCCAGAGTTGTCGGCCCGGAGGACGAGGACCGGGGCGGAGGGAGCGACGGCTTGCATGGCCGCAGCGACGCCCGCAGGGTTCTCCAGCGTGAGGCACGCCACGGCGGAGCCCGAGCCGCTGAGGTATCCGCCCAAGGCACCGGCGCTGATCCCCGCGTCCACGGCCGGGCGCAGGTGCGGATTGGCATTTTCGCGATAGGGCTCATGCAGCCAGTCGCGGAGGGACCCCCGCAGCAGGTCGTAGCGCCCGGAGGCGAACGCGGCTGTGATGAGCGACGCGTTGGCCGCATTCCGCGCCGCCTCGGCGTGGGCGATCATCTCGGGCAGCCGTCCGCGCGAGGCCTCGGTCTCGATCTCTTGGTCCGGGATCAACAAGATGAAATGCAAGGCCGGCGACACCTCGCAGCGGAAGTAGACGGTGTCCGCCCGGGCAACTGCGAACCCGCCGAAAGCCGCCGGGGCGGCGTTATCGGGATGCCCTTCCAACTCGGCGCAAATCCGGTAAAGGGCCACGCCGTCGAGCGGTCGGCCGGACAACTCGTTGAGGCCGTGCAACACGCCCAGGCGGACCGCGACGCTGCTGCCCATGCCGCGGGATCGGGGGATGTTTCCGCTGATGTTCCAGGAGAAATCGAAGACGCTGGTGCGGGCGGCGTCGAAGAATGCCCGGCCCGCTCCGGTCACCATGGCGCTCGGTTCCCCCGGGGCGTCGCGGGTTATGGTGACGAGATTGTGACAGTCCAAGGCGACACCAAGGCAGTCGAAGCCGGGGCCGAGGTTGGCGCTGGTCGCCGGAATGCGCACGCTGACTTGGTCCATCATAAAGCATCAAGCTTGGCCCAAGCGCTGGAAAGTTGCATCAGAAATCCAGAGTTTGCTTGCGCCCGACGGGACGGGGCGGCGAAATAGCCACTTCTATGAGTTTTCCGCACGAAGTTCTCTCCTTGGCCGCGCGTGACGCGCGGGGTTTGGCCATTGATGCCGTAGCCGCCTGCAAATCCGGCCACCTCGGTCTGCCGCTCGGCTGCGCCGAGATTGGTGCCGTTCTTTTCGGCCAATCCCTGCGCTACAACCCGAAGGAACCGCGCTGGCTCAACCGCGACCGTTTCGTCCTCTCGGCCGGCCACGGAAGCATGTTCCTCTACGGATGGCTGCATCTTGCGGGTTACGACCTCCCGCTCGAGGAAGTTAAAAAATTTCGCCAACTCGGCAGCATCACGCCGGGGCATCCGGAGTTCCATGAGACCCCGGGCGTGGAGTGCACGACCGGCCCGCTCGGCCAGGGCGTGGCCAATGCCGTGGGCTTGGCCATGTCGGGCCAGATGTCCGCCGCCCGCTTCAACACGGCCGAACATGCCATTTTTGATCACAAGGTGATCTGTCTCGCCGGCGACGGCTGTCTGCAGGAAGGCGTGGCCAGCGAGGCCTCCGCCCTGGCCGGGCATCTGCAGTTGGACAACCTCATCCTCATCTACGACTCCAACGATGTGACGCTCGACGCCATGGCGCTCTTCACGCAGAGCGAAGATACGCTCGCGCGTTACCGTGCCTACGGCTGGGAGGTGCAGGAAGTGGACGGCCAGAATCTGGAGGAGTTTGCCGGTGCCCTGGCCAAGGCCCGGGCGGCTAAGGGGAAACCGCAGATGATTGTGGCCAAGACCATGATCGGCAAAGGCATTCCCGAGGTGGCTGGCACGAGCAAGGCGCACGGGGAGGGTGGCGTGGCTTTCGCCGCAGCAGCGCGCGAGGGCTTGGGGTTGCCCGCAGAAAAATTCTACGTCTCGCCCGAAGTGCGGGAATTCTTCGCCCGTCATGCGGCCGAGTTGGAGTCCGCCTCCGCCGCCTGGCATGCCGGCTACGACGCGTGGCGTGCGGCCAACAAGGATCTTGCCGCCGAGCTGGATGCCGCAGTCAACCAGCAGGTGCCCGACCTGCTCAAATGCATTCCACCTTATCCGGCCGATGCTCCCGACATCGCGACCCGCAAGGCCGGCAGCGATGTGCTGCAGCATGTGGCCAAGGCCATGCCCCTGCTCGTCAGCGGCAGCGCCGACCTCCATGGATCGACGCTCAATTACATCAAGGACGGCGGTGATTTCGATGCCCGCAATCACACCGGCCGTAACATCCGCTTCGGCATCCGCGAGCACGGCATGGCCGGAATCCTCAACGGTCTGGCTTATGATGGCATTTTCCGTCCGAGCGGCGCGACCTTCCTCGTCTTCAGCGACTACGCCCGCCCCTCGATCCGCATCGCTGCCCTGTCGCATCTCCCCGTCGTCTATATCTTCACGCATGATTCGGTCGGGGTGGGGGAGGACGGTCCGACGCACCAACCCGTCGAAACCGTCGCCGCGCTGCGCGCCATCCCGAATCTCGATGTCATTCGTCCAGCCGATCCGGCCGAGACGGCCGGCGCTTTCGCTGCGGCCTTCGAGCGCATGGATGGACCGACCTTGCTGGCCCTCAGTCGTCAGGCCCTGCCCACGCTGCGCCAGGTGCCCGAGGACGAAGCCCGCACCGGCGTGCTCCGCGGCGGCTACGTCGCCCGTCGCGAGACGGCGGCTCTTGAGTTCATTCTGCTCTCCACGGGAAGTGAATTGCACCTCGCCATGGAAGCGGCCGAAAAACTCGGACCGTCTGTGCGAGTCGTCTCGCTCCCATGTTTCGAACGTTTCGACCGTCAGGATGCGGCTTATCGCGAGAGCGTATTGCCGTCGGGCTGCGAGCGTCGCATTTCCATCGAGGCAGGGGTCAGCCAGCCGTGGTTCCGCTACGTCGGGCCTCGCGGGGCGGTGCTGGCCATTGATCGGTTCGGCCTGAGCGCGCCGGGTGGCACGGTCCTGAAAAAGCTCGGCATCAGCACCGACGCCCTCGTCTCGGCGGCGCAGGGACTGCCGGCCAAAGCGTGAGAAAACTCCCCCTGCTGGTGCTGGTCTGCGGTGGCTGGTCCATCGCCTCGCCGGGCACCGCGCAGGAGCAGACGGTGAACTCCGAAGAATTCGTCCCGGCTTGGGCCAAGCATGCGGTCTGGTATCAGGTTTTTCCCGAGCGCTTCCGCAACGGCGATGCGGCCAACGATCCGACCAAGGCGGACCTCACGGGCGCTTTTCCCGACGAACCGGACTTGCCGTGGAAGCTCCATCCGTGGACGGCCGACTGGTATGAGCGCCAAGCGTGGGAGCAGACGGACCAGCGGCCCTTCCATGAGCTGGTGCAGCGCCGTCGCTACGGCGGGGACCTGCAGGGAGTGATCGACAAACTCGATTACCTCCAGGATCTCGGAATCAACGCCGTCTACCTCAATCCCGTCTTCGATTCCCCCTCTGCTCACAAATACGACGCAATCAGCTACCACCACATCGACCCCAATTTCGGCCCGGATCCCGTCGGCGACCGTAAGCTGATCGCAGCGGAGAACCCGGGCGATCCGGCGACGTGGGTCTGGACCTCGGCGGACAAGCTCGCACTGCGCCTGATCAAGGAAGCGCATGCCCGCGGGATCCGCGTGATTTTCGACGGCGTCTTCAACCACATGGGCATTCGCAGTTGGCCCTTTCAGGATGTGTTGAAAAACCAGCAGGCTTCACCCTACGCCGACTGGTTCTCGGTCAAGTCGTGGCGCGATGAGGACAAGGGGACCGCGTTTGATTTCGAGGGATGGTTCGGCCACAAGACGCTGCCCGAGTTCCGTGAGGATGCCGAGGGAATCGTGGCTGGTCCGCGCGAATACATTTTTGCCGCGACCAAACGCTGGATGGATCCGGATGGTGACGGGAACCCGGCCGACGGGATCGATGGCTGGCGCCTTGACGTGGCTTTCTGCGTGGGGCATCCGTTCTGGAAAAAGTGGCGCCGGGTGGTCAAGGGAATCAATCCCGAGGCCTATGTCACGGCCGAACTGATCGACCCCGTGCCCAAGCTCAAGCCCTACCTTGAAGGCGATGAGTTCGATGCGGTGATGAATTACAACTTTGCTTTCGCTTGCTCGGATTTTTTCGCGGACGAGCAGACGCGCATCACGCCGACCGAATTCGATCGCCGTTTGCGCGAGTTGCGCGAGGCCTTTCCCCGCGGCGTGGCCGAGGTGCAGCAGAACCTTTTTGGCAGCCACGACACTGACCGCATCGGTTCCCACATCGTCAACCGGGACAAGGAATCGGCCGGCGATTGGGGCGCCTACTTCGGTTTCTCCCAAGTGCAAAGCGGACGCTACGATCCGCGCAAGCCCACGCCGGAAGAATTGGCGGCGCAGAAGCTCATTGCCGTCATGCAAATGACCTATGTCGGTGCACCGATGATTTACTACGGCGACGAAGTCGGCATGTGGGGGGCCAATGACCCCGACTGCCGTAAGCCGATGGTTTGGGATGACATGGTCTATGCCGACGAGGCCACGCAGCCGGACGGGACGAAAAAGCCGGAGCCGGACAAAGTTGAGGTCAACCACGACCTGCGGGCGCATTACAAGAAGCTCATCGGGCTGCGCCGGGAGTTGCCGTCGTTGCGCACCGGGCGGTTCGAGACGGTGGTGACCGACGACGCGCGTCAGGTTTTCGGTTTTCGCCGCACCCTCGACAATGAGGAGGTGCTCGTCATCCTGAACAACTCACCAGCCGCGCAGGATGTCAGTCTCGACCTGACCGGAGAGTGGCAGGACCGTCTCGGCCAAGCCACGCTGGGGTCCGATGCCTCGGGCCGTTCAAGCCTCGCCCTCGCTCCGCGCAGCGCCGCGATTCTGCAAAAACGTTAGCGGCGCGCCGGCAGCTTGGTCCTAAACCCGAAGCAAGGCGGCGGCCGCGGCTTGTCCCGAGAGCCAGGCACCCTCGATTTTCCCGCCGGCCAGGGCGTCGCCCGCCACCACCAAAGGCGCCGCCGCATCGAAG